>CALJNA010000012.1 GCA_937981955.1 uncultured Granulosicoccaceae bacterium | reverse complement strand
TTCAGTCAATATCATCAATTCCCAGTGTTTTTTGATTCGGTAAAATGTCCGCTCTGGGCCGAAATTTGCCCCTTAACTAATTATAGATGACAGGCAGAAAAGTCCCCATTGCAGACCTAGAATCCATTTCAAGCCGCGATCATGAGTTATATTTTAGATTGAACTTGTTTGTCGTTATCAGTTCCATCTAGTCGCCAATAGGTTGTGACGACCGTCGTTGCATTCAGCCGAGCCAATGTTTGCAAAGTTTCTGCAGACAGTCTTGCTTGCAATGCCGGATTTCTAGAGCTGCCAGTGGGCTCACCCTCGTACCCGAATTCAAACGATCTTTCTATACACTGGTTAAATAGCTCTGTTGCATCGATAGACATATTATCTAAAAGCTTCGCATACTCTTGCACAAGCCCATCTGGACTATCATCGATAATTGCTACCTCCATGGATAAATGATGGATTCCATCTTTTATATAATTTGCGATTACATCAATCGCATCTCCCAACTCATCAACCAATCGAGATAAATGGATCGTTGATTGCAAATCCAAATCCACATTAAGAAATATTGCATTTGCCATTGTTTTGAGTATAGGTGATAGTCTGCACTGCCCCATAGCGGTCATTCTAGAATCAGTTTTTAGTGATTCTGATGCGGTTAATTTGTTAGAGATTTTAACAGCGTAACGGTCTCTTTATGCTCATCAAAATATTTGGCATTCTTCTCTGCGAATTTCAAAGCGTTGCCTAACTTCGCACCAGAACTATGAAGAATCACGATGAACTCATTTGCTGCTGCAATCGCGCAATACTCAATAAGTGTTTGACCACGAGCATCCTTCAAATCAAGATCGTTATCATCGAGAATGTATTGATTTAGAAGGTTAACATCCCGAGTTCTAATAATTTTTTCCCAGAGAGTTTCATCGGGGTCAATGTACTCAAAAAGCGAAGAGACAAACTCAGACCAAGAATTTCCAATCTGCGTCATATTTCTCCATCGGTTGAACCATGAGTTTGTTCGCTCATGGTCCCAAAACCAGATGGCCCCCACATTTTTACCCGAACAACTGATAACAATCTGATTGCCAAGATCATCTGAGGCGATTGGTAAAACGGAAGCTGGCATTCTAGCCTTGAAAGTTTTATGCGCTTCCAGAATAGATTGCCATTCAGGCGTATCAGCTAATCCATACATGACGTGAATTCCAGACTCACCTTCTGTAGACGAGATCTGAAAATCCTTTGGCTTTGGCATACCACCGTTGTGATGAAGCAAGTATTGTTGGTAATCCTCAGGAGGGGTTTTTCTGATTTTCTTAAAAAGTGATGACAGATCTTCTCTACTCGCAACGCCATATTTGTTCGAATCGACTATTTCCATGTCTTACGCGGCCGAATAGTGACGTGACAAACCACAGTGTATTTGATATTTTTCAAGTAATTATTCATATCTATCTATGACCGGTTTGGGCGGCGGGTTAATACTTTAGCTGCCAAGTATCCCCTTCCAAGGAAATTACTTGAATCTACAGGCTTACAAACATGCTTTCGGCTATGCCACAAAAATCTAACAATTAGTCCAAACTCAAAACCAGCTGTTCAGAGCCTGATAATCATCAACCATACAAACGCTCTTCCAAAGAACGCCCTTTAATAAGATGTCGATATCGCCAGCCATTTTTCGCCAACAAAGACAACAAAGCCTGATCAACTGCATGGCCTTCGGTTTGTTTAATCAGGTAATCGCCTTGTGCCTGTCGTTGCACATCCAATACACCGCTTAGTTTGCGACACTCCCTGATAAATTGTTCTTCGGGTACAGATGGCAACCGAACGGTCAGGAAGCCATCGTCGGATGTTGCTTCTATCGGACCATACTCAACCAGCTTGCCTTCACTTAAATAAACCACAGACCCACAGAGTTTCTCCAATTCATCTAGGTTGTGCGAACTGATTATAAACGTGGCATTTTTCGATTCATTGCGTACCAGGTCGCGTATGATTTTAACGTTAGGCGGATCAATTCCCGCAGTGGGTTCGTCGAGCAGTATCAATTCCGGTTTACCGATAAGTGCTTGCGCCAAAGACACACGCTTGCGCATACCGTGACTCAATTCACCGGGTTTCTTGGAAGCGGAATCGGTTAACTGAACGGTGTCCAGCACTCTCTGCACTTCGCGCTTGGCATCACTGCTTTTCATACCTTGCAGCCGAGCAAACAAACCCAGTTGGCGTTGGACTGAAAATCGCGGATCAAGGTGCGCATCTTGCGGAAGTGCCGACAGCTTGCCAGACAGTGCACGGCTGCCAACATTTTCACCCAGTACTTGCGCTGCACCCGCACTTGGTCGGATAAAACCACAAAGCAAACTAAGTAAGGTGGTTTTACCTGCTCCGTTGGGTCCAATCAGCGCGATTGGTTCACCAGCTTCCAGAGATAAATCCAGTGCATCGAGCGCTTTTACACTGCCATAGTGTTTACTCAAGCCTTGTGTATTAATAATGCTCATAAGTCGCACCTGCGCATGGCAAACCACCCTAAAGCCAGAAGAACAACCGTATGCAGAAGCGGTATTGGGGCAAGATTTAATGTGTCCCAGCCACTAAGTCTGACCAGAGAACCAAGCTGCGACCCGGGCAACACCCAATCCAGAATGGGAAACGGGCCAAACCGCCCTTGCACATATCCCAGTAGAAACCATAAAACGATCCAGCCAACAATCGCGAACAAGGTTGCCTGCCGTGCCGAACTGGAAAGCACAGAAACCAATGCCATTAGCGCAACGTAGGGCAGTAACACCAGCGCAAGATTTGCACAAACAACCGGCGCTTCGGCTAAGGCTGTTGATATATTTTCAGGTGCGTTAAAGGCGATCAGTGCAAGCACACTTAACAGTGTGAATAGAATAATTAACAGCTGAATACAATATTGCCCAATAAATCGACCAAGAAAAATCTGCGTACGACTTGCTCTTAAAACAAGAAAACGCATTGTGCCGCGTGTTTTGTCAGATGCTATTTGATCTGCTGCGCTGATCATCGTGAAAAACGGCAACAGGTATAAAGCAAACACCCAATACAGCGCCATTTCGGTGGACTGCCAATTGGACAATGCACTACTGCCGATGCGTCCGAGTATTGCCTCAAGGAATATGCCCAGATCAGGCGATGAAAGATACTGGGCGGCGGGACGAATCACGTAGTTAAGAAACACCGCCCAAATAAGTCCAAGCGCAATAATGGCCAGCCATCCATGTCGCGAGAAAAATAACCGCGCGAATTCATTCCTGGCAATACTAAATATCGGCATGTGCTTCCTCCAGCTCCATACTCATTTGTCGATTAGCGCTAACCCACGTTTCAACCCAAGGCTCCAGAACCGGAGAGCCAGAGTCCAGTTCCAAAAAAGCAAGCAATTCATCTGGGCGAACTGCCCCGCCCTTTTTGGACAGAAATCTGGCATCAACAACCGCTTTGGCAATCAGCTTATCTCTGGATAAAAACTGCTGCTCAAGATAAATCGAGCGCTCATCCCAACCGACAACGCGCGTGCGAATGATAAATCGTTGCCATAGTTTCAACGAACGTTTGAATCGAATGGTCTCGGCAGCCAACACCGGATACCAACCTTTTTTTCTGATTTTGGAAAACACGTTACTGCGTAATAGCAAGTCGGTTCTGCCAAGATCCATCAACGTTAAATAAACACCGTTGTTCACATGAAACAACGCATCCAGATCGTTGGGTAACACTCGAAAACTGGTATCGACAGGGCCAAGCAACGAGCTTCTTGACCGGCGGGACTGCGTTAGAATTAACCAGATTAGACGAAAGTAGAGTTTCATTGAAACAAGAAATTGACGAACCGTAGCCTGTAGAGTTTACGCAAGTTCCTCTTTCTTTGCTTTGTTCCCCTGTTTCGCCGATAAGCTGGCTTTCAATCGGGTTATTGCTTCAAGGCCAGCAGATCTGCCCTGTTCATAGTCATCAATGATTGCATCTGAACTGCTGCCAAACGCATGACTACACAAGGCATGCTCCGGTGCGATTGTGTAGATTTGCACGCCGTCTGGTGGTGAACGCATCACATCTATAGCGCGACTATAGGCGGCTTCATGTATTTCCAGCATATCGAGCATAATCGCCGGCAAGGCGCGTCTGATTGGCAAAGCATCCACACGTTGTCGCCAGCTCGATTGAACAGTATCTTTGTTGACCGTTCTGATGACCACAATATGTTTTGCACCCGCATCCAATGCTTTGAGAATCGGCAGTGGGTCAGAAACACCTCCGTCTACCAATTGTTCGCCGTTTATGGTTATCGGAGAGCGATAAAGAAAAGGCACTGCACTGGATGCTTTAAGGTACTTCAGCACGGTATTTTTATCCGGTTCCAGATAGACCGGTTGAAGTGTTTCGCGATTTGTAGCAACGAATGTTAGTTGGCGATTGCGCTGGACTTTGGAAATTCGCTGGTACGGCAACTGGTATTCAGGATCGAGCACAGTCGCGTCAAAGTATTGATCCAGATCAATTACACCACGAGCACCCAACCATCGATAGGGTACGAAAAATCCCGGCGCTGCCGTCAGTTCCGAAATGGCACGCTTCGCATAACCTCGCTCACCCATGAAATAGGTCAGCAGATTCTGTGCACCGGCAGATACACCCAAGCCCATAAGGAACGGATTGAATTGATGATCGAGAAACGAATCCAGCACACCCGCAGTATAGATACCACGTTGCCCTCCACCCTCAGCAACAATGGCCACACCCGGCATTGCCGAACTGAAATTTTCTTTGTCGGATTGTGAGTGCTTTTCCTTACTCATATTTACTACTTCGAATTAAGCCAGGCACAAGTTCGCGATGTGCCTATCGGTCTGGTTCTTACCGATACAAGTTATCAAGCTACGCACTAATAACGAAGCACTGAAACCCCAACCAGTTCAAAGCCTGCGCAATCAGCGAGCAAATGATCATTGCGACACAACAAATCTGTGCGCGGCTCAACACTGTTCATTATCGCTCTTTCGGTAGCATGCTGGGCTGGAGGTTTACATGAAAATGCAGCAATACGCCCAGCTATTGGCGCTTGGTATAGTCTCGATGTCTGTTTCGAATCAAACACTTGCCAACCAATGCGATCAACTATCGCCGTTGCGTGAAGCACTCGGAGAGGACTATTGGAATGTTGAATACGCGATAGAAAGAGCCAATGAGCCCAGTGGCCAAAAAGCCACTGCTAGGCAGGAAAGTGATGTGTTTTCTGTACTAAATACATTTGACCGCTACCACTATTCGAAAGCGATTGGCACGCGCCATATTTGTAAGGGCGCACCCGATCAACGTCGAGTCGTTGTATACGATAGCGCACTGCGTTTAAACACAAACAGCAATCACGTGCTTCATAAGAACGCAGATACACAGAGACTGGAATATCTTGAGAGCGCCGAGAGCGAAATGGACAAGATCAGTTTTGATCAATTTGTTATTGTTGATTTACCCGATGAATCAAAATGGCAGGTTAATCCAGACCAGTCATTAAAGACATCACAGATTAATCAACACCGCAATAGTCTTGGCTTTACTACCCTTCAGCAGATCGATACTGAACTTGCCCAAACCGATGAAGGCATTCGTCTTACGCAAACGCTCTACTTTAACGGGCATCGCGAAAGCTGGGCAACCTGGACGCTGATCAAGTAATTTAACCCAAGGATCGACCAGCCGGCCCGGAGTAGGCTCGCTCCACCTTCGCCACTCGCAACTCGTAGTGCGAGTACCAGCGTTCCATTCCGTGTTGTTGAGCCACGAGGTGTTGCGCCTGATGTTTCCAGGCTAATATACTTTCTTCATCCTTCCAGTAAGAAACCGTTATACCAACACCGTGTTCATCACGCGTACTCTCAGCGCCAAGGCACCCAGACTGTTTTGTTGCCAATTCGAACATATTGTTAGCCATCTGAGCGTAGCCGGTATCATCTTCACTGCGCTGGGCGGTAAAGATGACGGCGTAGTACGGAGGTTCAGGAGTTTTTGCAAATCGATCGTTCATTGAGCTGGCTTCTCGAAAGCGGCGGCCCGGTCATTGTGCCACACTGTCCTTTTAAAAATCACAATCTGTCTCTTACCGGATTACCTGATTTTGGGTTACATTTTAAAGCTATAGCCACTTAATTCCTGAACCATGAGCGCTGTCCAGCCATTTTCCGTAGCGGTACCTGACGATACTCTGACCACCATACAGGCCCGAGTAAAAGACTACCCGTGGCACGAAATGCCAAATGATGGTGGCTGGGGCTATGGCACTAATCTCGACTACATGAAAACGTTTTGCGACTACTGGGTACAGCAGTACGATTGGCGTGAGCATGAAGCAGCGATCAATCGCTTCTCTCACTTTACCGTGCCAATCGATGGTATCGATATTCATTTTATCCACGAAAAAGGCAGTGGACCAAATCCTAAACCAATGATCATCAGCCATGGCTGGCCCGGCACTATCGTTGAGTTTCTCGACTTTATAGATTTACTCGCACATCCCGAAAAACACGGCGGCAAGGCAGAAGATGCGTTTGATGTCGTTGCACCCTCTTTACCCGGCTTCGGGTTTTCGGGCCGGCCTCCCAGACCCTACGGACCAAGAAAAATGGCCGGGGTTTTTAACACTCTGATGACAGATGTGCTGGGCTATTCAAACTACATCGCGCAAGGCGGAGACTGGGGAGGTGCAATATCCAGTTGGCTCGGGTTTGATCATGCACCAGCATGCGCTGCGATTCATATCAACATTCTGACCATGCGCCACAAAGACCCACCACAAGGCGCACAGGAAATAGCGTGGGCCAAACAATTCGATAAAGATCAACTTATTCAGGATGGCTATCGCACACAACAGGCGACCAAGCCGCAAACGCTAAGCTACGCAATGATGGATAGCCCGGTTGGTGTGGCCGCATGGATATTGGAAAAAATGCACGGCTGGTCCGATATCGATGGCGTCGATGTTGAAAGTGTTTATACGAAGGATCAGTTACTGACCAACATCATGGTTTACATTGTGACCAGAACATTTAACACGGCTTCATGGATCTACTACGGTCGCCGTGAAGAAGGCGGACGAATTTTATCACCAGACGGTTTACGCGTTGAAGTACCTACTGGCTGTGCGATATTCCCAAAAGAGTTGTTAGCCTGGCCGCCAAGAAGCTATGCCGAACGCATTTACAATATAACGCAATGGACAGAGATGCCGCGCGGTGGTCACTTTGCCGCAATGGAACAGCCAGAGTTACTCATTAACGATATAAGATCATTTGTGCGTGACCTGGATTGGAAACACAGCTAGTTAGACCAACGACATTTGATACCCAGCCACTAACGAAACTGTGAGTGGCTGGGACTAAGCGGTTAAGTGATCAAGCGTAGAAACTGCGCGATGAGTTAATAAACACGCCACGACTATCTGTACCTTTTACCGCCACCACCCTTTGCGGCTGTTTACGATATAAATGTCGTGGGAAGTTAGTCTCCGCTTGTGTAGCATCCGTCGATTCAACAACAAAACTAAGACTGCTACCGGCGTTCACTGTAACAGGCTGCTTTGAGAAGATAGAGTTAAGGTCATAAGATTTCTCACCCGCATGAACAATACCCGGATGAACGTGACGCAACTCAATAATCTGTGAGCTGTGATTGGTCAGTTTAATCGTTGGAGTTGAATCCAGCGAGATGCTGATAGACAATTCGGTGTTGCCCTGCAATGGGACAACCGTTTCAGGTGTCACTCTATTATCATTTACACCGTTTTGTTCAGTAGCACCTGCTGCAAGCACCAATGTGGGTGCGCATGCAATAAAAGAGGCACCGCTTAGCATTTTTAAAGAGTTTCTTTTACTCTGATCTAACATGGCGGGTTTTTCCGTTTTTCGCAACATTGCTACTAAAGCATACGGACATTTTTCTGAAAAACAATATTGTGCAACGGTTTATAACATTTGCACTATATAATCAGGCATTACCGGTTTCTAAAGCTTCGCGCTTGTCACTTAAATCTGGTAACAACAAAGCTGCAGTGAAAATCAATAGAGCTGCAAAAGCGAGCAAACCGAATAGACTATCAAAGCCCCAATTACCATGAATCCATGCGATTAATGGTACTGCCGACGCCATAACCGAAAATGTCACGACATAGCGAATGCCATATGCCCGACTTCGCCACTCACTTTTCACCATTCGACCAACCAATACATCGTTAATGGGAATTTGACCGAACACAGCAAGCATAAAAGCAATTGCAATCAGTAACGCAAACACACCATCGGTTTGAATCATTAAGATAAAGAAAACACACTGTACGGCAGCCACAGTAGCAAACACGATTCGCACCGGATACTTATCGATAAGATAACCAACAACTAATTGAGCGAACGCAGCTAGCGAGAAAACGATAAACGTGTACCAACCTACCAGTGTTGCAGTGCCGGCCAAATTGGTCAGTCGCTCTGCGAATACCTTTGGCAGTGCAAACGTTGTGCTCTGAAAAACAAGCCCGCCGATCGCAGTTGTAAAAAAAATAATTGCGACAACTCGTATAGAGATTCCTCGGGGAACGCTTGCAGGCTCCATCACCTTGTCACTGGTTTTTTCTTCACTCGCGGAATTAATTGAGCAGGCTGTGTTGAGCGTAAAACGTAAATACGCAATACCAACACAAACCGATACCAGTCCAGAAATGATGAACGCGCTTCTCCAACTTGTTGTATCGATTAAAAAGCCGGACAGCAGAGCCGCGCACGCCACGCCCATGTTGCCAAAAATGCCGTTAATCGCCAGCGGTATACCCATTTTTTTTCGTCCCTGCACCACCATCGCAAGTCCAACCGGATGATAGATGGCGGCGAACACGCCTATTGCAGCCAGACTGAATGCTATTTGAACGGGACTGTTTGCAAAACCGGTTAGGACCGAACTTAAGCCTATGCCGATAAAAAATATCGACATCATGCCTTCGCGGCTCCATTTGTCCGCTATCCAACCAGCGGGTATGGCACAGACACCAAAAGCGATGAAACCGGGCGTAGCGTATGGAATAAGTTCAGCGTAGGTTAAACCCCATTCAGCCGTTAATCGGAGCGCTGCTGCCGTCGCAAAGATCAGCATGAAGTAGTGGTCTAGAAAGTGACCGATGTTGAGAAAAAGGGTGCGCACAGAGAGCATAGCTACACTACCAAATTCACAATTGCAACAATCTCGATAGCAGCACTAGAGTCTTCACTTTGTATTCGCCTATCCGCCGCCATCAAGTCGTGGAAAAGTTATTCCGCTATGGTATTTCTTTGTCGAATAACTATACCGTTCGCAAAGTCAAGCCGATCGTAGACGCGAGAGTATCGAACATATAAACGATTTCTGTAGTTGGCTATGAATTCCTTCACATCTGCCGGCATGTCGAATGCACCATCGTCTCTCAGATCACAAGTGACAACAAAGTCGATGAAATTGTTGTCGTCATCATATGCCAGAACAGCGGCACGTATACGTGTTTTACCGCTGGTCGGAATCCACGAATAAGCAGAATCACCACTTAAGGGCAGATCAGGATCGGGCAACAGCCTTACCGGTGGCTCAGGATCGTAAAGCGGGTGAGCCGCCACTGTTGGGAACTCATCCCCCGGGATGGATAATGTGGCACCTGCAGGCAAAACTTCGCCAGGCAATTCATTGTCGACGCTGTATTCAGATCCTCCGTTTACACTTGCACGTTCGTAAGTAAACCAAGGTCCTGAAGGTGTGTTGATCACGATGTTTACACCACCGCTGATATAAGGCGACGGCTCGGTATCACCACCTTCACCGCCGCCACCATCGGGTGCATCCGGATTAAAAATTTCACACGTGTCCAGCTCTCGGGTATAAAACTCAACATGGCGTGATACCGGAAAGTCGCCGCTGTATTGTCGCATTCGAACCGAACCGTCTCCAGTTGCATCCAGTATTGAATTCAATCGGAACATATCGGTAACGACAAGCCATGGTGAGGTGGCGTCTGCATTTGAATCATTGTAGCCCGTCACGATCATGCTCTCGGGACCGGAATCGTTTGCAGCAGATGGAAATTGGGCAGTTCCTTGATCAGCTGGAGGGCTCGAACTACTACTACACGCGGTAAGCATCAGGACAAACAAACAACCGATTGCACTCGGTATCATCGTATTCAGCGTTTTTGTCCTTGATGCCGAAAAAAGCGTACCGACATTGCTGTTGTTGCTATTCAAGTGCCTCATCCTTCCTCCAGGCTCAATCTTTCTATTATCGGCAGATAACCTACCACATTAGAATGTTGATGGTTCTATTAAGATTCGTAGCTGTCGTGCAGTCTCCACCACTGATAAGGTGCTGATTGCGGTGTTCCCACCGGCGAGTCTTCCCAGGTTTCCTGACGACCCAGCGGCGTCAAATCGAGATAAGACCACGGACTACCCAGTGCTTCGACGCCCCGCCCGTTAGTAAAATAAGTGCGGTAAATAGCATCACCTTCGTCGATAAACACATTGAGACCAAAACCATCGGTCACACCAAAGTCGGCATTGAAGCTGTCGCGTGTGGTTGCCCAAACGTGATTCCATTGCATACGTTTCTGAAAAGCGGCGATTTCCGATTGTGAAGCAGTTGCAACTAATACAAGGCTGGTATTACGCGCGTGCAGATGCGATAGATGGGACATGCTATCTACCACGATGCCACAGCCCGAGCAGGGGTTTTTATCTCCGGACTTAAACATGTGGTGATAAACGATAAGCTGCTTCCTGCCCTCAAATAATTCGAGCAATCCGATTTGCTTGCCCTGCAGTTCGAACGTATAGGATTTTTCAACTGCTTGCCAGGGCATCTTGCGCCTCAGCGCAGCGATATCATCGTGTTTTGCAGTCAGCGCTTTTTCAGCCTGTAGCAGCTCGTCGCGAGCAAGCATCCAGCGCTTTGCATCAATAACTTCATTCGTCATCGCTGTGTTACTCCAAGCTTACTGCTATCAGGCCTCCGGACGCATATGCGGAAATAAAACCACGTCGCGGATACTGGGACTCGCCGTTAGCAACATAACCAGTCGATCGATACCAATGCCCTCTCCTGCGGTAGGTGGCATACCATATTCAAGCGCCCTGACATAATCAGCATCGTAATGCATGGCCTCTTCATCGCCTGCATCCTTGTCTGCAACCTGTGCTTTAAAGCGCTCGGCCTGATCTTCAGCATCGTTAAGCTCAGAGAAACCATTCGCCAATTCCCGACCACCCACGAATAATTCGAAGCGATCGGTAACAAAAGGATCACTATCATTGCGACGAGACAAAGGCGACACTTCCGTTGGATACAGAGTAATAAACGTCGGATCGTGAAGCTTCTCTTCAACTGTTGCCTCAAAGATTTCGGTCTGGATTTTACCCAGGCCCCAGTTGGGCTTCACATCGATATGCAAGGTTTTCGCAAATGCAGTTGCCTTATCCAAATCAGCAAGGTCTTCGGCACTTAAATTGTCGTTGAACTGCAGAACAGAATCAAACAGGCTCAGTCGAGTAAACGGCTTCGCAAAATCAAAACTGCCCTCACCATCTTCGGTTGGTATTCTCAGGCTACCAACGACATTTTCAGCCAAGCCTCTGAACATCTCCTCAGTCAAATCCATCAGATGTTCATAAGTGGCATAGGCTTGATAAAATTCCAGCATGGTAAATTCGGGATTGTGACGTGTGCTTAATCCTTCGTTTCGAAAATTTCGATTAATTTCAAAAACCCTTTCGAACCCGCCAACGACCAAACGTTTTAGATACAACTCAGGGGCAATGCGCAAAAACAACTCCATATCCAGCGCATTGTGGTGTGTGATAAACGGACGCGCAGCTGCTCCACCTGGAATCACTTGCATCATTGGTGTTTCAACTTCCAGAAATTCACGTTCAATCAAAAATTGCCTGATGTAACTAATCACGGCAGTTCGCATGCGGAATGTTGCACGCGCCTCCTCGTTCATGATCAAGTCAACATAGCGCTGCCGGTAACGCGTTTCCTGGTCACTCAAACCATGAAATTTTTCTGGCAACGGTCGAAGTGATTTTGTCAGGAGCTGTATCGATGACACCTTCACACTGAGCTCGCCCGTTTTGGTGATAAACAACGTGCCTTGTGCTCCGACGATATCGCCAATGTCCCATGTTTTAAAATCAGCGTAGAGTGCTTCGCCGACTTGTTCGCGTTGTACAAACAGCTGAATGTTTCCGGTCACATCGCGTAAACCCGCAAAACTGGCTTTTCCCATTACGCGTCTGGACATCATGCGCCCGGCAATACTTACTGCAATTCCTTCTTCAGCCAACGCTTCTTTTTCTTTGCCGCCGTGCTCACTGTGTAGCTGTGCCGCTTTGTGTTCAGGCTGATATTGATTCGGAAACGCATTGCCTTGCTCACGCATTGCATTGAGCTTCTCGCGCCGCTGGGCAATCAGTTGATTCTCGTCTTCACTCATTACTAATACTTTGCTTTATATTGGCAACACGCAATAGCGTGCTGGTTTAAGGTCTGTTTTACAAACCGGCTTTTAAACTCTCTTTTAAAAATTGATCTAAATCACCATCGAGTACCGCCTGAGTATTACTGGTTTCTATATTCGTGCGAAGATCTTTTATACGTGATTGATCGAGTACATAAGAACGAATCTGCGAACCCCAGCCTATATCTGACTTGCCATCTTCTACTGCTTGCTGATCACCTTGGCGTGCCTGCAGTTCGGCTTCGTAGAGTTTTGACTTCAACTGCTTCATGGCAGTCGCTTTATTTTTGTGTTGCGAGCGATCGTTCTGGCATTGCACCACTATGCCTGAAGGCGCGTGCGTTATCCGTACAGCCGATTCGGTTCTGTTGACATGCTGTCCGCCAGCTCCACTGGCGCGATACACATCTATTCGCAAATCTGCCGGGTTGATGTCTATGTCAATATCATCATCGATTTCCGGTGAAACGAAAACGCCGGCGAACGATGTATGGCGACGACTGCCAGAATCGAACGGGCTCTTTCGCACCAGTCGATGAACACCTGTTTCAGTGCGCAACCAGCCAAACGCATACTCACCCTCAAATCGGATAGTTGCTGACTTGATGCCCGCAACATCCCCAGGTGATACTTCAATTAATTCAGTCTTAAAGCCGGCTCGTTCGCCCCATCTGAGGAACATTCGCAGCAGCATCTCTGCCCAGTCCTGCGCTTCGGTGCCACCACTGCCAGACTGGATATCCAAAAACGCATGGGCAGCGTCGTTCTCACCGGCAAACATGCGCCGGAACTCAAGATCGGCAACACGCTTTTCGTAACTCTCCAGATCGGCTACAACTGAGTTTACCGTGTCCTGATCATCCTCTTCCCGGGCCATTTCCAGCAGATCGCCTGCATCGCCCAATCCGGAATCGAGGGTATCGAATACATCGAGCGTATCCTGCAAAGAGGCGCGCTGCTGACCGAGTTTTTGAGCTCGCTCCTGATCAGCCCAGACATCAGGATTTTCAAGCTCAAGCAGAATCTCTTCTAGTTGTTCTTTTTTGCCTTGATAGTCAAAGATACCCCCGGAGGGATTCGACGCGAACGCGCAGGTCCTCAATGTGAACAAGGTAAGGGTTAATCTCGATCATGGGAAAACCAGTAAACAATATAAAGAGTAGGCTGAAGTTTAGCGCAATTATGCTCAGCTTATCTGCATATGAGCCACTTCCAGTTGCAAAGATTGGTTTCCACGGTAGTGATTAACCGATAGGGAATATGCAACGTGAACCAGGTCGCCCAACGCAAAACTATCTGGCTGGTTGAAGGCGATGGCGTCGTAGACAGCACCGTAGCTCGGATTGTCGTCTGATTCAACTGAGCGCAACTTCAGTTTCAGATGATTTTTCCCCACAACACGCGCGTGCTCGATGAGGAAATTATCATCAAACAGGGGTACTGGAAAGTCCTGCCCCCAGGGGCTGATATCTTGCAGCGCACTTGCATTTTCCATAGTGCGCTCGGCATCAGACAAGGCACCATCGCTGACCAACTCGCGATTGGGCAGCTCACCTTCGAGCACACGTTTAACTTCCCGGTTGAATGCCTCGCTGAATTCGCTGAAACGAGAACGATCAAGCGTCAGGCCAGCTGCCATAGCATGCCCGCCAAACTTAGTGATCAGGTCTGGGTTGTGCGTTGCGACCGTGTCAAGCACATCACGAATATGCACGCCCGGGATAGATCGCGCAGAGCCTTTTATCAGCTGATCGCCATCGGCGGCAAAAACAACAACTGGTTTGTTCAGTTGCTCTTTGAGCCGCCCGGCAACAATACCAATAACACCTTGATGCCATTGTTCCTTGAACAACACCAACCCGAACGAGACATCGCTTCCAGCGTTCAGTATTTCATCCGATGCCAGTACGGCCTCTGCTTCCTTGCGCATGGATTGCTCAATACTACGGCGTTGCTTGTTCAGCGTATCGAGCTCAGTTGCAAGCATTAACGCTTCACTGTCTGATTCGCAGAGCAGACAGTCAACACCACGCGTCATGTCATCAAGCCTGCCTGCAGCATTCAGGCGCGGTCCGATAGCATAGCCAATATCAGTCGAGGTGATTCGATCGGCCACTTTGCCTGCACGTGACAACAAGGCCAGAACACCCGGTCTGGTATACCCACGTCTAATACGTCGCAAGCCTTGTTCGACGAGTATACGGTTGATTCTATCCAATGGAACGACGTCAGCAACGGTGCCAATGGCAACAAGGTCAAGATAGTCTGCGAGTTTTACCTCATTGCCAACCAAACCTTCACTTGTAAGTTTTGCACGTAGTGCTAACAGCACATAAAAACACACTCCGACTCCGGCAAGATTGCCGCTGGGAAACGTGGCGCCAGGGATATTGGGGTTAACCAACGCAGTGGCCCGCGGCAATACCGCCGGTGGTAAATGGTGGTCAGTTATAACCACATCAATGCCTTGCTCGTTGGCGCGCTCAACACCATCGACCGATGCTACACCGTTGTCGACGGTTAAAATGAGTTTTGGTTTTGATTTCGCCGCCACATCAACAATGGCTGGAGACAAACCATAGCCATACTCAAACCTGTTCGGCACCAGAAACTCGACGTGCGTAAAGCCCATCGCTCGCAGACCCAGAACAGCTAACGCCGTACTGGTTGCGCCATCACAGTCATAGTCACCAACAATCAGCACGTGTTCCTGATTCAGCCGAGCCTGAAGCAAACGGCTCACGGCATCATCAATACCAAGCAGTGTATCGGGCCGCGGCAGATCGGCCAGAGCAAAGTTCAACTCACTTTCAGACTGAACACCACGAGCATGCAGAATACGGTTAATCAGTGCATTTTCGTGCAATTTCTCTGGTGCGGCAGATACAGATCTGCGAGAGATGGTGACAGGTATGCTCACGTTATGACTTTCTGCGGCGTAAACGTTTTGGCAATGAAGTTCCCATTGATCGTAGCTGGCCAATCCATGAAAACACACCGGATGAACCTGTTCCAGAGCGATGCTCAATGATGGATTGCCCTTCACAACCATCAAGTACAAATTCAGAAACCAAGCCGTCTGCCACAGCTTTTTGTATCGGCTCAATCCATTGCTGCTGCAGATCCTGTTTTGCCTGCATGAGCGCGGAATGATCGCCACGCAACCAGGCATGGTAGGTGGACATCTCTACAATCACGACAGAGTCAATGCTCTGATTGTCCTTATACCTGTCTAACAATTGTTGCAGCGAGTTAGATTCGGGGCTGAGCATATCAATATCGAGCGCCATACCCATACCCAGTGCGTAAGCATCGTCTGCAACCAATACAATGTTGGGCGCAGGAACTGGGGATGCAACAGTAGCACCGCCCCAGAACCACATTCCGTTAATCGGTAGTTGCTGCCGGTTCGAGCGCTTGTCATTAACAGAGTGGGCATGGAATAACATCTGCACTTCTGTAATCAGTCGACGCCAGTCGCCGGCATCAGCGTGTCGTGGCAGATAGCCGGCTATCTTTCCATTGGCGACGGCATGAGCAGGCATCGTATCCAGACCATCTGCCGGCATGCCAGTCAAATAACACTGACCGCTCAGGCTGCTTTGCAACTGCAACCCGTCGGGCTCGATAAGTGAATTCAGTGATGCAAGCAGCGCTTCAGACTCAGCATTGTCAATATTCAATGCCGCTGACGGTATCAAATGTGCGTTGTCTTTATCTGCCTGGAGATGAACAAATTCAGCACAAACACAATGTGGTGGTGCCGCATCCCCCGTATCCATCGGAAACTGATATGCCGCAATTGGCAGCGCTCCAACTGCTGGCACTGGTTGCGCCAAAGCCTGCGCCAGAGCTTGTTCATAAACCTGGGTATTAGTCGATAAAACGCTGGCAACATTGGGTTCGGGCCCAACTTTATTGTGGTCAGAGCCAGTTTCTACCTCCTCGTTGTGAGCCAGCGCAGAAAAACAACCGGGAGCCAGCAGTGTTATTCGCGTGGTCGGATTTGGCATAAAGGCTGATTATCACAAAATCGTAAACAAACATGGTATCGAAATAGCGGGTTAACAACCAGTTCAGCGGAACTACAGAGACTAGAATACATCTCAAGTAGCACTTAATAAGCTCACCCAGCAGAAACTGACGATATGAAAAACAAGAAAGTCCTATTTGCAGTAATCGCAGCACTGGTTGCGGCGTTTTTCATATTTGACCTTGGTCGATTTTTGAGCCTGGATTATCTCAAAAGTCAACAAGCGGCCCTCGATTCTCTTTATGGAGCAAAACCGTTTCTGGTCATTGCCAGTTTCTTTGCCATTTACGTAGCAGCGACTGCCTTGTCGCTACCTGGTGCGGCAATTCTGACGCTGGCTGCCGGCGCCATATTCGGATTGTTTACTGGCACACTGATCGTATCGTTTGCATCATCAATTGGTGCAACACTTGCCTTTCTCGTCTCTCGATTTTTATTGAGAGATTCGCTGGAAGCCAAGTTTGGTGACAAGCTGAAAACCTTCAACGACAACATAGAAAAAGACGGCGCATTTTATCTCTTTACGGTTCGACTGGTTCCGGTGTTTCCGTTTTTCCTGGTCAACCTGGTTATGGGTTTGACAAAACTTAAAACCGGTGTGTTTTATATTGTTAGTCAAATCGGCATGCTGGCTGGCACCATTGTATTTGTTAATGCAGGAACACAGCTGGCCAAAATTGAAAACCTCAGTGGCATTCTATCTCCGAAACTACTGTTCTCATTTGTGCTGCTTGGTGTGTTTCCACTTATCGCTAAAAAAATTGTTGATGTAGTCAAAGCACGTAAGGTTTATGCGGACTATCCAAAACCTGAAAAATTCGACCGTGACATAGTCGTACTCGGAGCCGGCGCTGGCGGCCTTGTATCTTCATACATCGGCGCGGCCGTAAAAGCGAAAGTGTCATTAATAGAAAAGCATAAGATGGGTGGCGACTGTCTGAACACCGGCTGTGTGCCTTCTAAAGCACTGATCAGAAGTGCCAAACTCATGGATACCATTAAACACTCACAGCGCTACGGAGTTGAAACCGCAACCGGTGAAATTGACTTTGCTAAAACCATGGGGCGTGTGCATGACGTCATTCGAAAAATCGAACCGCATGACTCGGTAGAACGCTATACCAACCTGGGTGTGGATGTTATCGAGGGCGAAGGAAGAATTACATCTCCGTGGACGGTTGAAGTGAACGGAAAAACGTTGACCACACGCAATATTATCGTTGCCACGGGTGGCCGTCCGTTTGTCCCTCCTATACCGGGCATGGACAAGATCAACTATTTAACCTCGAACAATCTTTGGCAACTTACCTCGCTGCCAAAACGGCTTGTGGTGCTCGGCGGTGGCCCGATCGGAAGTGAAATGACGCAGGCATTTAAGCGCCTTGGCAGTGAAGTCTGGCAGATCGAAATGGTCGATCGCATCCTGAACCGTGAAGACCCTGAAATATCCGAAATGGTACAGCAGAAGTTTATCGATGACGGTGTGCATGTCATGGTCAACACTAAGGCTGTCGGTGTTGAAGTGGATGGCGCAGGTGAAAAGACTCTGCTTTGTGAACGTGGTGAGGAGCAGCTTCGCATAACGTTCGATGAAATTATCGTAGCGGTAGGACGTGCCGCAAACTCTAGCGGATTCGGCCTGGAAGAGCTGGATATCAGTACCAGACGCAATGGCACGATAGAAACAAACGAATATTTACAAACGCGTTTTCCGAATATTTACGCTGTTGGTGATGTTGCCGGTCCGTATCAATTCACGCACACATCAGCTCACCAGGCATGGTACGCAAGCGTTAACTCGCTGTTCGGCACGTTTAAAAAATTTCGCGCAGATTATCGCGTCATACCATGGGCAACATTTACCGACCCGGAAGTGGCTCGAGTGGGATTAAATGAAACGGAAGCCAACGAACAAGGCAGATCATATGAAGTAACAACCTATGGAATTGACGACCTGGACCGCGCCATTGCCGATGGCAACGATCACGGTGTGGTTAAAGTATTGACCGTACCCGGTAAAGACAAAATTCTGGGCGTCACTATCGTGGGAGCCAATGCTGGGGAGTTGATTGCTGAATATGTGCTGGCAATGAAGCACGGGCTCGGCTTAAACAAAATTCTTGGCACAATTCATATCTATCCGACCATGTCCGAAGCAAATAAGTATGCAGCCGGAGAATGGAAACGGGCACACCAACCCGAAACCGTTTTGAAATGGGTGAAACGCTACCATGCCTGGCGGCGTGGTGATTCAGCCTGATCAAGGGTGTTCATTCGAGTATGAAATTGAACCACTAAATGTTCAGGTTTGATCTTCTATGATTACAACATCAAACGAGCCTTTGGCCGACACCCCCACTACCCGGTTTTAAGGCGACCGGACTTGATGGCTCCCCGTTCACCTAATAACGGGTCAAACGGCCAGTGGTTGCGTAACACCCTATGGCCATCAGGCATTCTGGCGTGTCATTCGATTTGCTCAAAATATAAAATATCATATATGATATTTTTGGCGCAAATATGCATATTTACTATCATAAGCGATCTGTTTTTAGCACTGATTCATTATGAATAACAGTTAATTTGGTATCATAATTGATATTATTACTGCCAAAATGGCAATATAAATATCAGATTAGATATCATGAAATTTGATTCACTTACCCCAGAATCCGACATTCTCATCGAAATCGGTCGTCGACTGTCTTTATTGCGAAAGCAACAAGGCTTCACGCAGACCCAGCTAGCCGAAGAGGCAGGTATTGGAGTCGCCACACTAAGACGCATTGAGGGCGGGCAAGACTCGCAAATGGAATCGTGGTTGAAGATTCTGAAAGCATTAAATGCCATCGGATCCATCGACGCCTTGCTCCCGGAGCAACTCGCCTCCCCTATGGAACAAGTACGGGCATCCAAAAAACGCAAAAAAAAGACAACTCCCCAATCGACCGTATGGGGCGATGAACAGGATAAAGCTGGTGAGTCGCCACAGTGACAACAGCAACGGTCAAACTCTGGGGGACTTCCATCGGCTATGTTGCGATGGACAAGCAGGAGCGTTTTGCACGTTTTGAATACGACCCGGATTTTATAAAAAGAAAAATTGAACTCGCACCATTAGTGATGCCATTGAGCAAGCGCATCTATCAATTCCCCGAACTGCCACCATTAGCATTCCACGGATTGCCAGGATTACTTGCCGACAGCTTGCCTGATAAGTACGGGCAACAACTCATAAACGTTTGGCTGGCCAGAACCGGACGAAAGGCTGCTGACTTTAATGCTGTTGATCGTCTTTGCTATACAGGCAAACGTGGCATGGGAGCATTGGAATTTGAACCAGCCGAGTCACACGGTACTACCGGTGATAGACGCCTGGAGATCAGTGAACTTACCGAACTTGCATCAATGGCCTTCGCTGATAAGCAAACTTTAGAAGCTGAATTAAGTGACCGGAATGACGACGACGCGCTTCTGGACATTCTGAGTGTAGGTACATCTGCCGGTGGTGCCAGAGCCAAAGCTGTGGTTGCGTTTAACCCGGATAACAACCATGTTCGTTCAGGCCAATTAAGCCTTCCTGCAGGGTTCGAACACTGGATGATTAAATTCGACGGTGTTGCGTTTAGTGGCGACTGGGGCATTGCCGACCCGGCTGGCTATGGCTTACTCGAATACAGTTATTATTTGATGGCTAAATCATGCGATGTCGATATGATGGAAAGTCGATTGTTTACCGAAAACGGGCGTAATCACTTTATGACCCGACGATTTGATAGAGATAAGGTTGGAGGCAAACACTTCATTCAAAGTTTTGCCGCATTAAACCACTTCGACTATTATCGCAGCGGCTTGTACTCATACGAACAACTGTTTATGACGATGAAACAATTACAGATTTCAAAAGCTGCGATAGAACAACAATTCCGCCGCGTTGTTTTCAATCTGGTTGCGTGCAATCAGGATGATCACGTGAAAAACTTCGGCTTTATGATGGATCGTGACGGTCGCTGGCATATCACACCTGCCTATGATCTTTGCCATTCGGAAGGTAGCGACTTTACGCGATACCATCAGCTCAGTCTAAATAACAAAACAAGCGATTTCGTTCTCGAAGACATTAAGCAGCTGGCACGCTATGCAGGACTAACTCGCGGCAGGGAAAAGCGTATTCTTGAAAAAACTGTGGAGGTTTTTAGCGGGTGGAAAAAGCTTGCCATCGAGCTGGAGATACCCGATAACTTAAAAAAACATGTGTTATCAACACTAAGACTGAAGTGGACGTAGCCAATCTTGCAAGAATCTTTGTAGTAGTGATCGAAATCGTATTTAGTTCGTAAAAGTATTACCTAATTGCTTCACTCGCTGACCAACTGCAGTTACAACACTATGCTACAACACCTTCATTACAAGCCAATCCGTATGTCTACAACCATTATATCGCTACTCGCTGTTATTTCGAGCTCGGCCTGCAGTGTATTTGGGGTGGAAACGGTTGAAGAAGCGCCCTACGAATTGGTGCGTAAGGACAAACAATTTGAAATTCGCGAGTACGCAACACTGGTTTTAGCAGAGACTCGTGTATCGGCAGATTACAAAAACGCCGGAAATCAAGCGTTTCGAAAATTATTCCGCTACATATCAGGTGACAACGAAACAAACACCGATATAGCTATGACAGCGCCAGTAATTGCTGATAATCAGAACAAGGCTAAGGGAGAAAGCATAGCAATGACTGCTCCTGTAACATCTGAACCGGATGGAGATCAATGGCGCTACAGCTTCGTTTTGCCGAAGAACTACACCATAGACTCTGCTCCCAGACCACTAAACCCCGATATAACGCTTGTAGAAGTTCCGTCAAAGCAGGTTGCCTCAGTAAGATATTCGGGACGTGCGACTCAAAGAGCACGTCTTGTTAACGCAGAGTCGCTCAATCTTTGGATAGAAGAACAAGGCCTGCAAACGCTTTCCGAACCACGATGGGCCGGATACAATGCACCTTTCACGATTCCCTGGTTTCGTCGAAACGAAGTGCTGGTTGATATAGTTGCACAATAAGGCGCATTCACCAAAACGCATTCACCAAACTGCATTACACCTCAAACTGATATTTGGCATTCATAACGTGTTTACAGCGCACAATTCAAAGTGCGCTTATGCGTTAACCAATCGTTCACGAAGTTGCTGCTCATCGACATTAAACATATCGGCCGTTTCAAATATCTGCCGCATGGTTTCATCATCGACCGGAATACCGTTTTTATCTCTATCAGCCTTGGATATTTTTTCTGGCTCACCCGGCATTAAAACTTCGTCTACCCCTTTTGCCGCAGGTTTAGACTTAATGTAATCATAAAATTCCAGTGTTCGTTTGGCTACCTGATCTTTACTGTCGAAGCCCGCCGGATCAATGATGACAGAGAACATATTGTTGTAAACTCCTTCAGGAATATGTTCCTTTGTTGCAACCGTATCATCGCTTGCCAACGCACCTGCCAATAACTCAACAAACATGCCGAGGCCGGAGCCTTTGTAATCACCGAAGGCAGACAATGCTCCTTCGCGCGAGTTAGCCATTGGGTCTGGGTCCGTAGTTGGCACGCCTTCATTATCTACAAGATAACCTAAGGGCACCTTCTCTCCCTTGTTACTAGCTACCCTTATTTTTCCGAACGCAACTGTGCTGGTCGCAATATCAAGTAATGGTTTTGCCTGCCCATCAACAGGCATGGCCATACTGATAGGATTCGTGGAAAAACCTGCGGCTCTGGCACCAAAAGGTGCAACAAGTGGAGGATGGCCAACAACATTGACCATGTGTATGGAAACAAAGCCCTTTGACGCGCAGTACTCAGAATAGGTACCTACTCGCGACACATGCCCTGAGTTTCGTAAGCCAAGCACAGCCACCCGATGCTCGTCCATGGTCTGCATCGCGCGGTCTAGCGCGATCAATGCCATACGATGTCCAAATCCACACTTGGCATCAACCACCGTAATAGCACCGACTGGGTCGTGAAATACAGGCGTTTGATTGCAAATCAGGTTACCATCTCGCACTTGGGCGCCATACATCGGCAGCATGCCAATACCATGAGAATCATGGCCTGTTGAATTTGCTAGTATCAAATGGTTTGCGACTATGTCCGCTTCATTCTGGTCGCAGCCAAAGCCTCTTAGTACCGCATTGGCGAACGATTCAAGCGACTCACCGGTGTAACGCATACGTTGTACTCCTGTTATTTAGCAGATCGAGTTTAAGTCATAAGGAAATGGAAAAACAACGAACAATATGCTGCCAAAATTATTAAGGTGAATCTAAACCAGTACATCAACGAAACTCAGGGTCGAGAACGTGCAAGATACTATAAAAAAACCAACTGCCAGGCAGCAAAAACAGCCATCAGCCACACAACTAGCTGCGGATAAAATAAGACAGCTTATTTTTACTGGTGAACTGGTTGCTGACTCCAATCATTTAGAAACCGAACTGGCCGAGCGGCTTGGCATGTCGCGAACACCGGTACGAGAGGCAACACTGACCTTACAGGCACACGGGCTATTGGAGATTCAGCCCAGAAAAGGCATCAGAATAAAAGCGATTACCGTTCAGGATGTGGTAGATCTTTATGAAGTACTCACCGAAATGGAATGTCTGGCTGCGAAACGTGCGGCAAACGCTGGCTATAACAAATCTGACTTAAAACCCCTACTCGACGCAGTTAATGTGATGGAACAGTCGTTAAACGATGAAGATCTGGAATCATGGGCGCAAGCCGATGAGCTTTTTCATCTTGAACTAGTTCGTTTCAGTGGCAACCAATATATCGAAGGGCTGGTTAAAAACATCAATGATCAAGTCAGGCGAGTCCGGTCAATTACACTGAACATGCGACCACTGCCAACCAAATCTAACAAAGACCATAGGAAGCTGTACCAGGCAATAGTCAAAGGTGATGCAGATAAAGCTCAGCACATACATCGTCAACACCGAAAAGATACAGCAGCGTTATTGACCAGCATTCTGAATAAGTCAGGGTTAAATCGTGTTTAATACCATGTAGTCAGTGCTTCCCATTTACTCCATAATGAAGAGATGCAACTCGACCATTTTTTTATTCTGGCAAGTCCCGGCGCTCCCGAAGCAGATCTGTTAACCGAAATCGGGCTTATCGAAGGCGGCGGTAACAAACACCCGGGCCAGGGAACGGAAAATCGACGATTCTTTCTTGCGAATTCCACCATTGAATTTCTGTTTATCAGCGATGTCGCTGAGTCGGTAAACGGTGCTGGTAAAGGGTTGAGATTGCTGGAGCGAGCCATCGATATAGACGGCTCGCCATTTGGATTAGTGACTCGCTGTATCGCCAATTGCAGCAATTCAAACACGGTAGTACCGGACTTCCCCTCGTGGCAGTACTATCCTGATTACTTTCCTAAACCAATGTGCTTCTATGTTGGTGAGAATTCTGACAACTTCGCAGAGCCACTTTGCATCTGCATGCCCCCGGCACTGCCCAAACCGAAAAAGGCACCTGAGCCTAACAACTCCGGCTGGAGTCTGACCGAGCTCCAGATATCCATTCCAGGAGAAGAAGCATCTGCAGCGCTCAATGCTTTTGCCGACTGCGATCTTGTGAATGTCCGATTCAACGAAGAGCATCGCATGAAAATTGTTTTAAATAATGCACGCACTGGAAATAGTAAATCTTTCATACCAGAATTACCTCTCACTATTGAATGGTGACGAGGCTTTGAGTGGCATAAAAGGCCAGCAAAACACTCAAACCAAAAAACAACACATCGTTCTGAGCCAGCTTCTTACTGCGCTCCTGACGATACCAGCGCTCAAACAGTGTTTCGTCTTGGTCTTGTTCGTTCTCTATTCGCTTTTTCATCTCTACCCCGACTGGATGTCAATCTAGGAACCCAGTGTATCGAAGCAAGGTGTTAAACCAGAGGTAATTTTCCGCTGTGGCAGCGGGTAAAGTAGCAGTTCGGTATTTTTACCGATAATACTCTGCGGTGAAGCGTTTGGGGATTTAGACGAACTCTGCAAATTTCTCGAGCATTTGGGCAGCTCGTGAATCCCATCGATTTCCCTCCATGGCCTTCTTGCCAATGGACTGGTACTTCGTAATTAGGCCGGGATTGTCTTTGAGTTCGATCAGCGCATCACGCATGGCTTCTGGCGAGTCTACTTGTATAACAGCGTCTTCCATTCCCATATCAGCAACGGTTTGAGGGTTGAGTGTTTCTGTTACTACAACACAGCCACTTGCCAGCGCTTCAAAAATGCCGGTCTCAAAGTCATCAATACTTTCTTTGGCAAAGTGTATGTTCACTGACACCTGTGTGTTGCGAAGATCTTCAAAATACGGGTCGCCATAACGTCCACTTCTGACGTCTACGATATCGCCCACCTGATCAAGCCACTGTTGTCGTCTGGGTGATACATTGCGATTGAAAATAGCAAAGCGTTCGCGAGTGGCATTACCCGGATCGTTTTCGATCGCACCAGCGTTATGCATTACGGAACATTTTCCAAGCAGATGAGGGAAATTCTTTTCAACGACATCCATACAGGTGTACGTATGCAAATAAACCCACGCGAGCGATGCCTTAACACTCAATAGTTTGTCAACATCGCGCCGCCTGACAAGCGGCTCCGTACTCCAGAACACAACTGGTACTGAAAAAACACGCGTAATGGAGGCAGGCATGGTTTCAGCCCTTTGAATCAGAACAATGTCCGGCTCGAACGTATCGTTTATTCCAAATAGCTCATGTCTGATAAGCCACCACGGCTTGAACTTATTACGCCGTGCCCGGTAGTCAAAGCGTCCAACCGTATGCCCTGCGCGCTCAAACGCGTTGGCCATCCAATGCTCTGCCCCCCACCCTATATGGTGGTGAACCGCGATATACAAAATCTTCACGCTGTGTTGCTTCGGCTGGCTTTATACGGGCATGGGAGTGGTCAGATTTTCGATGAGTTCAGGCTCGCCAATGTGCCGGCCTTGTGCAAAATCGATTCCGATATCTCGAACGGCATTCAATAGTCGAGGGGATTCTACAAATTCGGCAACCGTTCGCTTGCCCATCGATTTACTCATTTCATTGATCGACTTCACTAACGTGTAGTCGGTTGCATCGTTCAAAATATCTTTCACCAACAGGCCGTCAATTTTCAAAAAATCTATTGGCAACTTTCGCAGGTAAGCGAAGGATGATAAACCCGAGCCGAAATCATCAATACTAAAACGGCAACCAATTTCACTGAGTCTATTCATAAACTCCGATGCGCTGGACAAGTTAGCTATGGTCGAAGTTTCAGTTAATTCAAAACAGATTTTTTCTGGAGATATACCGGAGTCGCTGATTTTCTTGATAAACAAATCAGCATTGTCCGTGTTGGCAAAAGTTGCTCCGGACAGATTAATGGAACAATGTCTAAGCGCATGCAACAAACTCGGGTTGGCATTAAGCCAATCGAGTGTGAGTTCCAAGGCCCGTTCATCCAGAGCAGCAGCCAGTCCGTAGCGTTCGGCTGAAGGCAGAAATGACTGTGGGCTAATCATCTGGCCACTCGGCCCTTTCAGCCTTAATAGCATTTCAAAACGTAAGCCATCAGGTTGATCATGCAATGGTTGAATTTTCTGATAAGCCAACGACACCCGGTTGTTTTCAAGCGCAGAGTTGATTTCATCCACCCAATGAACCGCTACGTTTCGATTACTGGCATGTCCGTCACCTTCACGATACACAACGACTCGGTTTCGCCCCTCGTTTTTGGCAATGTAACAAGCCGAATCAGCGGCACTGAACAAAGACTTGATACTCTCCCATCGATCATCTACAACGACCAGGCCAACACTCACACCGACGGTAAAACGATTCTCCTCCCACAGGAACTGAAAGTTCTCTACTTCAGCGCGGATTTGATTCGCCAACTTGAGCGCCGCTGCCACATCGCATTTGTAAAGGAATACACCAAACTCATCACCACCAAGACGCGCTAGCACATCGCTTTTTCGAACCAGTGAATTAAATAGCTGGGAAAGTTGACGAAGTAATTCATCGCCTGCTTCATGTCCACAGGTATCGTTAACTATTTTGAAGCTGTCTAAATCCATAAAACACATGGCATGTGTCTTTCTGTCGGTTTTAGCAGACTGCAATGCCTTATCGACCAATGACTCAAAATGGCGTCTATTGACCAGTCCTGTCAATCCGTCATGGTTTGCGTGATATGCAACCGATTCAGCTTGTTTTACAGCTGCGGTAACATCTCTTCCGGTCCCACGATAACCAAGAAACTCTCGATCACGGTTGAATATCGGAATACCACTGTAGCGAATGACTTTGGTTTCGCCGGCAACCGTCCAGCGGAATTCGAGATCTCGAAACGGTTGACGTGCCTTAAGTTGCTCCATATGCAGTTGCCAGAGTTCAATCTCGTTAACGTTAGCGGGATGCTCAATCAGCTGCTTATGGGTCTGTCCGATTAGTTGCTCGGGCCTGATACCAAGCACGGTTTCCAGATCGTCAGTTGCATATCGGAAGGTCAGATTTGCATCTAGCTCCCAAAAGAAATCGGCTGATGCACGAGCAAAGTGACGATAGCGCTGCTCACTAACACGAAGCTCCCTGAGTTCCGGTGGAGCATTGAGTAAAGCAGAGCCACGTGATGCACTGGCAGTGCTTTGGATTGCGTAACTTGATGCTGTTGCTCCATGATCAGTGCCAGCAAACGGCACGCTAACGTCAATAAATGACAACAGCGTTGCACGAGTGGCACCCCATTGCACTTGTGTTGCGCGAGCGATCAATCGCAACGGACGTCCGTCACGACTAACGGCCGATAAGGTTAACCGTTGAGCTTGTGGTGATGACGGGTTATCGAATGCATCAATAGAGGCTGAAGTTAATCGTGCAATTTCAGCATCAGCAAATAGCTCGCTGAGATTACCTCGGTCAGTCATTGCTTGCGCGTTTGAAAAGCCCAGTAAACGCGATGCATTCTCGTTGGCAAACAGAATGTCGTTTTTGCTGAAGATCATGCTGCCCTGAATCCCATCATTAACCAAGGTTTCATAGTCGATCGTAACAGCAGACTTTGGCGGCGTAATGCTGGGTCCGCCTATTAGCCTCAGATCAATACCGGTGACTTCACCATTAGCTCCAAATACCGGAGTTCTTACCAGCATGGCCTGATGCTTTGCGTTGCCAAGAGCAATCGCACTGATATCAGCTTGTGCGGTGTATACGGCCTGACTGTCCAGGGCTAGCTGAGCCCGTGCCGTCTCAACCGGCATTAGATCGAAATCGGTTTTCCCGATCACTTCATCTGGAGAGTCGAACCCGAGGCTTTGCGCATAGGCTACGGAGCAAGCGCGATACACAAGCCGGTCATCCTTGAGGGCCACTCGATCAGACTGCTGGCCAAGTAGATCCGTTTTGCTCAACATGCGCACTAGTGACAACCTCGCAGCCAGTAACCAGAGCAGTCGCCGATGCACTGCCACACTGACCGGTCAGCAAAATTCACAGGAATCTGATTGTCTAAAAACATTAGCACGTGACGAGGCGCACCAAATCTCGGGTGGCTAATGAGTATAGAGCATCAGGAAGATTGTAAAACCGAAGCGCTCACACTTTTTAGCATGCAACAAACCAAGTTAAAACAGTCACTTAACTGATTTAGGGGCGCTTAAACTAAGAAAATAACACTAATTACCGGCATGCCTTAGCCCTTTCCGGTATCGCAAACCGGAATGAAAAGCGCGCGCAAACGCAATATTGATAGATTTATAACGGCTAACTACAGGTTACGTCGATACTGACCACCAACGGCAAACATGGCCTCGGTCAGTTGTCCCAGCGAACAAACCTCCGCTGCGCTCATCAGTGCAGCGAAGACATTTCCACCCTGCATGGCTGTTTGCTGCACATGATGTAATGCCTGAGCTGATAGCTTTTCGTGCTTTTTCTGGAAGTCAGCCAATCGCTGAATCTGGCTGTTCTTTTCCGCCTCGCTTGATCGTGCCAGTTCAATCTGCTGCGGAACTTCCTCTTCAGGATTCAAAAAGGTGTTGACCCCGACAATGGGCAAGCTACCGTCATGTTTGCGATGTTCGTACAACATGGATTCATCCTGAATTTTGCCGCGCTGGTAACCGGTCTCCATGGCACCGAGTACCCCGCCTCGATCGGAGAGTCGATCAAACTCTGCCAGCACTGCTTCTTCAACCAGGTCGGTCAATTCATCAATAATGAAACTGCCCTGCACCGGGTTTTCATTTCTGGCCAGCCCCCATTCGCGGTTAATGATCAACTGAATTGCAACGGCACGTCTGACTGATTCATCGGTTGGGGTCGTCACTGCTTCGTCATAGGCATTGGTGTGAAGCGAATTACAATTATCGTAGACAGCAATGAGCGCTTGCAGTGTTGTACGTATGTCATTAAATGCCATTTCCTGAGCATGCAGACTACGCCCTGATGTTTGAATGTGATACTTCAGTCGCTGGCTGCGTTCATTCGCACCGTAGCGTTCACGCATAGATACAGCCCAGATGCGACGAGCGACTCGACCCAGCACCGTGTATTCCGGATCCATACCGTTACTAAAAAAGAACGAAAGATTTGGCGCGAAGTCATCGACCGACATACCACGAGCAAGATAACTTTCTACGTAGGTAAACCCGTTAGCCAGCGTTAACGCTAACTGCGTTATTGGATTAGCGCCAGCTTCTGCAATGTGATAACCGGAGATAGACACTGAATAGAAGTTTCGGACTTCATTTTCAATAAACCATTCCTGAATGTCCGCCATCATCTTCAAGCTGTATTCAGTTGAAAATATACACGTGTTCTGACCTTGATCTTCTTTCAGGATATCTGCCTGTACGGTGCCGCGAACCTGCTTGTAGGTGTTTTTTCTTACTTCGGCTTTTTCGTTTTCCGTTGGCTCACGCCCGTTCTGCGTTTGAAACACATCGAGTTGTTGCCTGTAAGCCGTGATAAAAAAGAACGCAAGAATGGTTGGCGCCGGACCATTGATGGTCATCGATACCGATGTTGACGGGTCGCATAAATCGAATCCGTCGTAAAGCACTTGCATGTCTTCAACCGTTGCTATGGACACACCGGAGTTGCCTACTTTGCCGTAAATATCGGGGCGCGTAGCCGGGTCATTTCCATACAAGGTAACCGAATCAAATGCTGTGGATAATCTTTTTGCGCTGGAGTGTTCAGACAAGGTTTTGAATCGTTTATTGGTACGCAAAGGGTCACCTTCACCGGCAAACATACGCGTTGGATCTTCACCTTCACGTTTGAATGGAAACACACCTGCGGTAAATGGAAAGTAGCCGGGCAGATTTTCACGCATTAACCATTGCAATAAATCACCGTGGTCAGAATAGCGAGGTAATGCCACGCGAGACACACTGGTACCGCTAAGTGATTCAACTTTCAGTGCAGTTCTAATTTCTTTGTCACCGCGTTTAACGATGTGCTCATTGCCTGAGTAGTTTTCAACAATCTTCGGCCAGCTTTCAAGTAATGCATGTGCTACGCCAGATAGTTCCTGCTCGCGCTGCTTAACCAGGTGAGAAATCTGATTTTCGGGATGATCAGATGCATCTCCATCCAGAAGCTGCAGCGTAGTGTTGAGGTGTTGAATATCACGAGCAAGCTGAGCTTGTTTTTCCACTTGCTGATGATAGTCGCGAACAGTATCCGCAATCTCTGACAGATAACGTTGTCTTTTGGCAGGAATAATACTGGTGGAGCGTGTGCTTGCGGTGACATCAACCGTTGGCAATTCTCCGGTTTGCATTTGCAGGCCTTTGTCTTTCAATTCGCGAAACACAGCCTGATAAAGAGCAGTCACCCCATCGTCGTTAAATAGCGCCGCAATGGTGCCAAACACCGGCATTGAATCAACAGAATCGGAAAACGCTTCACGATTTCGTTGCACCTGTTTTCTCACATCGCGCAGTGCATCGTCTCCGCCCTTACGTTCGAACTTGTTGATCGCGACTACATCAGCAAAATCGAGCATATCGATTTTCTCCAGCTGACTTGCGGCTCCGAATTCAGGTGTCATTACATAGAGCGATACATCGCACACCGGCACGATACCGGCATCGCCCTGGCCAATCCCGGGTGTTTCTATAATGATTAGATCGACACCTGCCAGCAGACAGGCATTAATCATATGAGGCAAGGCTTGTGGCACTTCTCCAGCGGCATCACGCGTTGCCAGCGAACGCATAAAGATGTTGTCGTGTTCAATAGCATTCATTCGAATGCGATCACCAAGCAGTGCGCCACCGCTTTTACGCCGCGACGGATCGATAGCAAGCAAAGCCAGTGATACCGATTCCAATTGATCAAGACGCAGTCGTCTGATTAGCTCGTCTGTTACAGACGACTTACCCGCACCACCAGTACCTGTTATACCCAGCACGGGCGCTTTGCTTACGAGCGCATCTGCTGCGCTGGACAAACGATTTAATTCTGCAGATGACAATGCCTCGTTCTCGATTCGAGACAATAACTTTGATAAAGCATTGTGGGCGTCAAGCTTGAATGGTTTACTTTGCGGCATGAGCAATTCAGACAGGTCGGTCATTGCTGACTTGCTGTGGGCCGCAGACGTTGTGTCCATCATGTGCTGAATCATGCCTTGCAGGCCCATCGACTGCCCATCTTGTGGCGAATATATTTTCGTCACACCGTATTCGTGCAGTTCCTGTATTTCCTCCGGCACAATGACACCACCACCGCCACCGAACACTAATATGTCGCTAGCGCCCCGCTCCTTCAGACAGTCAATCATGTATTTGAAATACTCAACATGACCACCCTGGTAAGAGCTAATTGCAATTGCATGCGCATCTTCCTGAATCGCCGCATTAACAATCTCGGCAACCGAACGGTTATGACCCAGATGAATGACTTCAACGCCACCGGCCTGCAATATGCGTCGCATGATGTTGATTGAGGCGTCGTGACCATCGAACAGGCTGGCTGCGGTGACAAAACGCAGCCGCGCAGGAGCCGTACCTTTTGACAGAGATTCAGCGGGTGCAGACATGGTCGACTCCTGAGATGTGTTCCAGCATTATTGCTTGACCTTTACGTTAACGTCAACTTATCCTAGAACCATGAGCGAAAGCCCCACAGAATTTACCATCGGCGATCTGGCGCGAGAATTTGACCTGACCACGCGAACCATCCGGTATTACGAAGACAAAGACCTGCTACAACCGGAAAGACGTGGACAACAGCGCATTTACTCGCGCTCAGACCGCACCCGTTTGAAGCTGATATTGCGTGCCAAACGGCTGGGCTGGTCGCTGGATGAAACATTTGAGGTTATTCAACTTTATGACGCGCCAGACGGTGAAAAGCGCCAATTAGAGCTAATGGTGTCAAAAATCGGCAATAGTCGTAAAAATCTGCTGGATCAGCGCGATGATATTAAAGTTGCCCTGCAAGAACTCGATGAAATAGAAGAGCGTTGTCTTGTTCAGTTACGCAAGTTCAGCGAATCGGCCAACGATTCCAATGCCGGCTAACGCCGTCCAATAGCCTGGCAACCTGGCCGTGGTTCATCGATTACCTACTTCGCTCACCACAATTTTAGTTGCTGTTTAGATAGAGATCGAACCATGAATCAGAACCAAACCGAAGACCCGGTAGTCATTGTCGGATCAGCGCGAACGCCCATGGGTAGTTTTCAGGGCGAGCTGTCACCGCTTAGTGCACCTGCACTTGGCTCACTAAGTATTAAAGCGGCACTCGAGCGTGCCGGCTTATCCGGCGATGATGTTGATGAGGTTATCATGGGTTGCGTTTTGCCAGCAGGTCTTGGACAGGCACCAGCAAGACAAGCCGCAATCGGTGCAGGTATCCCGCAAAAAGCAGGCTGTACAACGATTAACAAAATGTGTGGGTCGGGCATGAAGGCGGTCATGCTGGCAAACGATTTGTTACACGCTGGCAGCGCTGACACGATGGTTGCTGGTGGTCTGGAGAGCATGAGTAACGCACCTTATATACTACCCAAGGTGCGCGACGGGTTGCGCATGGGGCACGGTGAAGTTAAAGACCACATGTTTCTCGATGGTCTAGAAGATGCGTATGAACCCGGACGACTCATGGGTAGCTTCGCCGAAGAGACTGCCACTCATTATCAGTTTACTCGCGAAGCACAAGATGCGTTCGCAATTACCTCTGTCGAGAGAGCTCAACAAGCTGGTCAAGGTGGCATCTTTGACACCGAGATTACGCCTGTCACGGTTAAGACGCGTAAAGCCGAAACAGTGGTTACCCAAGACGAACAGCCACCAAAAGCTGATACAAGTAAAATTCCGACCTTGCGGCCTGCATTTGCCAAAGAAGGTACAGTAACCGCGGCTAACGCAAGCTCTATTTCCGATGGTGCAGCATCGCTGGTTTTAATGAAACAAAGCGAAGCTGAAAAACGCGGCCTAAAGCCACTGGCTAAAATCCTGGGGCACTCAAGTTTTGCACACGCACCGGCCTGGTTTACCACTGCACCTGTCTACGCAATTGAACAGTTATTGGCAAAATTGAAAATGCAGTCGACCGATATCGATTTGTATGAAATCAATGAAGCATTTGCAGTTGTCACAATGGCCGCCATGCACGAGTTAGGGCTACCGCATGAAAAAGTGAATATATACGGCGGCGCGTGTGCACTCGGGCACCCCGTTGGTGCATCAGGCGCACGCATTATTGTCACACTAATGAATGCACTGAAACGCAACAGTGTTAAAACCGGCATGGCAGCTTTGTGCATCGGTGGTGGCGAAGCAACCGCTGTTGCCATTGAAATGATTGACTGATTCAACCGACTGTGTGCATACCCAGGTAGAGCTTTGAACATGCAAATCAACGAAGAACAGCAACTCATCCGAGATACGGCCAGAGCATTCGCACAAGAAGTACTCGCTCCACAGGCAGCAGAAAACGACGCGGAGTCTCGCTTCCCTGCCGATGCGGTTAGCGAAATGGGCGAACTCGGATTTCTTGGCATGTTAGTACCAGAAGAGTATGGCGGAGCGAATGCCGACAATGTTAGCTACGCTCTGGCGCTGGAGGAAATTGCCGCCGGTGATGGTGCCTGCTCAACCATCATGAGTGTGCATAACTCGGTAGGATGTATGCCCATACTTCGCTATGGAACGGATGAACAAAAAGCATCGTTACTGCCGTTGATGGCAAGCGGTGAAAAGCTTGCCGCGTTTTGTTTGACCGAACCGGACGCCGGCTCTGATGCTTCAGCCATTATCACCAAAGCCGAAGCAAACAACGACGGCTTTGAATTAAACGGTGTAAAACAATTTATTACATCAGGTAGTCACGCAAAGATAGCTATTGTGTTTGCCCGTACAGGCGAAGGTAAACGTGGCATCAGTGCGTTTATCGTACATACCGACAATCCAGGCTACGTAGTAAGCTCGAAAGAAAAAAAGATGGGACAACGCGCATCAGAAACCTGCCAGATTTCATTGAACCAATGCATGGTTCCTGCCGCAGATTGCCTTGGTGAAACCGGTGAAGGCTACCGAATTGCGCTAAGCAATCTTGAAGGCGGACGCATTGGTATTGCCGCACAGTCGGTTGGTATGGCTCGTTCTGCCTATGAACATTCACTGGCGTTTGCCCAACAAAGGACAAGTTTTGGCAAGCCCATCATTGAACATCAGGCTATCGCATTCAAACTGGCAGACATGGCAACGCAAATAGAGGCAGCAAGACTGATGGTGCATCGCGCTGCACAACTGCGCGATCTTGATCAACCCTGCCTGGTTGAAGCATCAATGGCGAAACTGTTTGCCAGTGAAATGGCTGAAAAAGTCTGCTCTGAAGCTATCCAGATTCATGGCGGATATGGCTACTTGCAAGACTATGCGGTTGAACGCATTGCTCGTGATGTCCGCGTTTGTCAACTCTACGAAGGCACGTCTGAAATTCAACGTATCGTTATTAGTCGCTCGTTGGGCGAACGATAAACCGCACCATTCAACCCGGCACTAAAACCGGTACTCCGGCTGTACACCATCAAAGTTAATCAGTAGAATTAACGACTGAAGCAAGCGCAAGCTCAATCCAGCTGGTGCAATCACGGAGTGACACTTGAGCAAACCTATCGATTTCTATTTTGATTTTTCATCACCCTATGGATATCTTGCCAGCACGCGCATAGAGGCAATCGCTGCAAAACACAATCGCATCGTAGAATGGCATCCCATTTTATTGGGTGCTATTTTTAAAGTATCCGGGCAGGCACCGCTGACAACCTACCCGTTAAAAGGCGATTATGCATTGATGGACTTTGGTCGTGCTGCGCGTGAACACAACACACCTTATTCGCAACCAGCGGTTTTCCCGGTTGGTGCAGTTGCAGCAAGCCGAGCTTGCTGCTGGATAAAGGCAGCCACCGACAAAAAAATCCAAGACACATTGACACCGTTTGTTCATGGCATATTCAAAGCCTACTATGTCGATGGGCGAAACATCAGTGAAGTCGACGAGGTGCTGGCCGTGGCATCCAGTGTCGGTATCAATAAAGAGGCATTGGCCGCAGGTGTTGCAGAACAACCGATAAAAGATGCGCTTCGAATCGCTATTGAAGGTGCCATTGAGCTTGGTATTTTTGGCTCGCCAACAACGGTTATCGATGGTGAAAAATTCTGGGGCAGCGACAGGCTCGAACAGGTCGATCGCTGGCTGGAGCGCGGAGGCTGGTAAGACTAATGGATGACACAAGCGATAGCCCGGCACGACGTCTGGTTATATTGGGCATTCTGTTACAGATCCTGCATGTACTGTTTGGATTTACCGCCATTATGGGCATGCTAATTAATCACATGCTTATCGAGCGCAGTCAAGACACGGTTTATCACTCGCAACTGCGTTGGCAACTGGTCACTTTCTGGGTAAGTGCGGCCTTGTACGCCATTGCATTTTTGCTCTGGTTAAAGCTTGGCATTGTCTGGCCTGCCGTTTTGGTACTGCTATTTACATTCTATCGAATCGGTGTGTGCGCCTATTATTGTATGATCGACCAACCAATACAGCGTATTATTTAATCACTACACTCCCCTTAAAATTAAGTTAACTGTTAAAGAACAAAGGAAAATCATGAGTCAAGGTAAATCAACACAAAATGCACCGTATAAAGTTGAAGTAGTTGAAGGTGAGTCTTACTTCTGGTGTTCCTGTGGGCAGAGCAACAACCAACCCTTTTGCGACGGAAGCCATAAAGGTTCTGAATTCTCGCCAGTAAAGTTTGTTGCTGAAGAAAGCAAAACGGTTGCACTGTGTGGTTGCCGCGGCACAGGCAATGCGCCCATGTGTGATGGCACACATAGAAAGAATGACGCCTAAACCAATTCAACACTAGCATTACTCTCGATAATGTATTTTCCAGCATTAGTGCTTCCCAAGATAACAACTAGCTAATGGATAAGCTAGTTTCTGTAAAACCTACGTTGTATCGAATTCCGCTTTCGGAAACGCTGCATGACGCCAAACATGGCGCGCATACGCATTTCGAACTCATCACTGTTACCGTAGAAACTGAACAAGGTTATCGTGGTACGGGTTACACCTACACTGGTGGTCGTGGTGGGCAAGCTATTCTGGCCATGCTTGAACATGACCTTGCGCCGTTTATCATGGCAAAAGATGCCGATGATATAAACGCGCTGTACCATGACATGCTGTGGCACATTCATTACGTAGGTCGAGGCGGCATCGCCAGCTTTGCCATCTCCGCCGTTGACATTGCGTTGTGGGATATAAAGGGTATAAAAAACAAACAGCCGCTCTGGAAAATGGTTGGTGGTAAAGATAATACTTGTAACGCCTATTGCGGTGGAATCGATCTTAACTTTTCACTCGACAAGCTATTGTCAAACGTTGACGGTTATCTTGCCAACGGATTTAATGCGGTAAAAATAAAAATCGGGCAACCTGAATTAAAAACGGATATTGAACGTATCCACGCCGTGCGCGAGCGTCTCGGACCAGACAGGCCATTCATGATCGATGCAAACTACTCGATGAGTGTCGATGAAGCCATCACGGCCTGCCACGCGTTCAAGCCATACGATTTACTCTGGTTTGAAGAACCCACCATTCCTGATGATTATTTTGGCTTTGCGCAGATTGCCTCGCAAACGGACATACCGCTGGCGATGGGCGAGAACCTGCACACGGTTCACGAGTTCGAACTCGCGTGTAACCACGCCTCACTGACCTACCTGCAACCAGATGCTTCCAACTGTGGTGGGATAACTGGTTGGCTGGCAGCGGCTGAATTAGGCCATGAAAAAGACCTTGTCATATGCAGTCATGGCATGCAGGAACTGCATGTATCGCTGTTATCCGGACAACCGGGCGACGGTTGGTTAGAAGTTCACTCCTTCCCTATCGATCAGTACACAACCCGCCCTCTGGTCGTTGAGAACTTCCGAGCCGTCGCATCCGATGAGCCTGGCACCGGTGTGGTGTTTGACTGGGACAAGCTTAACCAGACGCATGAGGCACTGTAGCGGCGCTTTTCGCTTTCGAGCCGCGTAAGCTGGTACACTTTTTAGTCTTATTTATCGGCACCCTTGCCGCCACTTTTGCGAGTTAAAACGTGACTGACATACAAGCTGCCTATTACACCGGCAACAAAACCTTTTCAGTAGAAACCAAATCCAGCGTTGAGCCTGGGGCAGATGAAGTCGAAATTGATGTTGCCTATTGTGGTATCTGCGGCACCGATTTGCATGTGTACCTTGGTCATATGGATCAACGTATCGGCAATCATCGAGTCATTGGACATGAAATGTCCGGCGTTGTCAGCGCCATTGGCAGCAATGTCTCCAATGTCGCGGTAGGTGATCATGTAGTTGTTCGCCCGCTGGATGCTTGCGGCGAATGTCCTGCTTGCCAACGTGGGTACCAGCATGTTTGTCAGAATCTGGATTTTCTGGGTTTGGATACCGATGGTGCATTTCAGGAGAAATGGACGGTACCCTCTCACACCATTCACACCTTGCCGAAATCTTTACCGCTTGAACATGCAGCGCTGATCGAACCCGTTGCAGTTGCGTGTCACGATGTGCGACGTGGACGAGTACAACCAGGTGAAGATGTGCTGGTTATTGGTGGTGGCCCTATCGGCATGCTGGTTGCCATGGCCGCAAAAAATGCCGGAGGCAATGTCACCGTATCCGAAATCAATACACACCGTCTTGCCATGGCTGAGAAGCTGGGCATCAGCACCGTGAATCCAGCGGAAACCGATGCGGCAAAAACCATACTTGAGCAAACCAACAGTAAAGGCGCTGATGTTATTTTTGAAGTATCAGGCACACAGCCTGGTGTGGATTTAATGACCGCAGCGGCTGCAACGCGCGGACGAGTTGTTATGGTTGCCATTCACGCGAACAAAGCTGAAGTCGATCTGTTTCAGTTTTTCTGGAAGGAAATAGAAATGCTCGGTGCACGCGTATACGAGCCAGCAGACTACGACGAAGCGATCGAACTGGTTGCCAATGGCGGCATTGATGCCAAGGAATTGATTACCAGCATTCAATCGCTTGGCGACATTGGCGACGCTTTTGCAGAACTGAGCGGCAATCCAACAGCAATGAAAACGCTCATTAAATGTTCCGGAGTAACGTCATGAGTGTATTAGACCGTTTTAAGCTTGAAGGCAAAACAGCGCTGGTTACCGGCTGTAAACGCGGAATCGGCCAGGCCATGGCAGTGGCGCTGGCAGAAGCCGGTGCCGATATCATTGGCGTTAGTGCAACGCTTGAATCATCAGGTAGCGAGATTGAACAGCAAGTTACCAAACTTGGTAGAAAATTCAGCGCCTATTCGTGCAACTTCAGCGACCGCAGTTCGCTTGCGCAATTTGCCCAGCAAGTTAAATCTGATCATAAGACAATCGACATTCTGGTCAACAACGCCGGAACCATTAAACGTGCTCCGGCTGCAGAACATTCCGATGAATTCTGGGATGAAGTAATTGAAGTCAATCTATCCGCACAATTTTTATTAACACGTGAAATCGGCGGACAGATGCTGCAGAACGGTTCAGGAAAAGTCATTTTTACAGCATCGTTACTAACGTTCCAGGGCGGTATAACTGTGCCAGGTTATGCAGCGAGTAAAGGTGGCATTGGTCAACTTACCATGGCATTTGCGAATGAGTGGGGCTCGAAAGGCATCAATGTCAATGCCATTGCTCCGGGTTACATTCGCACTGATAATACTCAGGCGTTGCAGGACAACAAAGAACGACACGATGCCATTCTTGAAAGGATACCCGCGGGACGCTGGGGCGAACCGCAGGATTTTGCCGGACCTCTTGTGTTTCTTGCATCCGATGCGTCAAGCTACATGCATGGCACCATCATTACTGTCGATGGCGGCTGGATGGGACGCTAAATTTTGTCCCTGTGCCGGGCTTGCTGGCACCAGATTTCGAAGTGCGGGTATGGTGGCGCACACTGCTTCGTCCAGCGGCGTGTACACAGGTTCATGACCTAACAACTGTGTCAGTGTGCTGTTGTCCATACGTATGTCGTGCTTCCACAAATAACTCATGGCCACAAGATCACGCATCAGCGGCCAAACCAAACCAAGCACTTTGAATAAACCCCAGGGTATCCTGCCGATACTCAATTGATTCCCCGTTAGTCTCTCAATCGTGGTTTGCAATTCAGCGAAGCTGAATACATGTCCGCGAAACGGAACCACAACATGATTAGGAGAATTGTTTGAAGCAAGACGTATAGCTGCTACCTGCTCAAGCGCTCTAACTGCATCCGGTAAATATGCCCATGTGTGCGGTATATCAGCAGGGCCAGCCATGGACAGCTTATTTTTCTGTATGTCCTTGGTGCATTCATTAAACCAATTAGATGTTGGGATATCCGGGCCAAAGAAATCACCGTATCGCATAATCGTACTTCGCACGCCAGTCTCAGCTGCAGCTGCGATCATATCTTCCAACTCGGCACGTATGCGACCTTTATCATTGACAGGTGCATGTGCAGTGCTTTCGGTAATCAGACCATTCTCTGGCAAGCCTGCATTGTAGATATTGCCAACAAACATCAGGTGCGCATGATGGTCTCTGGCTAATTCAATAATCGTTCTTGTGTAATTCAGCATTAACGGGTCCCACTTTGTGTAAGGAACGTTGACTGCATGAACAATCAAGTCGACACCCGTTGCGGCAGCTTGCAAAGAGGCCGGGTTATCCAGGTTCCCGATAACCCATTCGATAGGATTGCTGTTCAGTGCCAGATTATTTTTGCTAGCAGCGCCCGCGTTTGCATCGGCCACACTTTTTGAGTCCAACGGCGAGTCATTTATCGCGTTTAACTTTTCGTTTCGCGTTAGCGCTTTGACCTGCCAACCCTGTTGCCACATGTGCCGAGAAAGTGCCTGCCCAAAACCTCCTGTAGCACCAAGAATTAAAACTGATTGCGGTCGATTTGACGTGGTGTTGCTCATGATGTCGCTCCTGTGTGTCATTGGGTTCAAAGCCTGAGATACACATTAGCGACCCATTTACGAATAATGTAGATCAATAAATTGGATTGAATTATGCAATAATGGATATTATATTAAATTCAATAAGTTACTATGGACTGGAATCTCGTTCGATCTTACCTGATGGTGGCGGAGCACGGCTCTACACTGGCTGCTGCACGACATCTGGAGGTAACCCAGTCAACTATCAGTCGACACTTGTCGGAACTGGAGCGCCAATTATCCGTGCAGTTGTTTGACCGACGCCAAACCGGGTTAGTGCTCACCGACAAAGGTCATGAACTGCTGAGCTTGGCCCAACAAATGGACTCAGTCGCAGACAGCCTGCAAGCCCAGGCCTCACACTTTTCCAGTTCAATTAGCGGCACGGTTCGGGTCAGTGGCAGTGAAGTACTCGCCGTAGATGTATTGCCGCACTGCCTCGATACCATGCTGTCGGATAATCCGGAATTACAAATTGAACTGATCGCTTCTAACGAAGCGTCAAACCTGTTGGCACGAGAAGCTGATATCGCTTTGCGTATGTTCGCACCTCAACAACAAGACCTGGTGTCTCGACATTTAATGGACATACCTATCGCTTTCTATGCAAACGATAGCTATATCAGCAAGCACGGTGTACCAAAATCAATGGAGGATTTTAAAACACATCGAATTATCGGATTTGATAAAAGCACTTTATTTATAGATGGTGCCAAACAATTCGGATTGAAACTAAAGCGCGAGCACTTTCAAATTCGAACCGACTCCATAACAGTACAAAATCAATGTGCAGCAGCCGGGCTGGGAATGGTGGTTATGCAGGACAAGCTCGCTGACAAACTGCCGGACATGAAGAAAATTCCGATCGGCTTCGACCTGCCACCCTTACCGTTATACATTGTGGCGCAACAGGAATTACGCGCATCGCGAAAGCTTCGAGTGGTTTACGATGGACTGGCCGACGCCTTACTGAAGTTTTACCAAGCTTGAAAGTAATTATTGTCTGGTCTGCACGTGCACCGGCACACCGTAAAACAACGGCCCGCCCCAATTTGATGTCCCTGTATTCATTTCAGTCGCTAAACCCTTTTTAAAAGAGTGGACAATATGGACCACAGAAGGCACGCACGGGTTTACAAATGCGGTCGGTGGCTGTCATTATGAGGCATGCCCGCTGCCTGTCAGGCAGCGAGATAACAAAAACAGCACTCACTTTGGAGGATTTATTCGAATGAAAATCAAACTGTTTTTCGGTGCGGCACTGGTATCGCTCATTGGTACCGCATCTACGCATGCAGTTGCAGCAGACAAACTCACCTACTACTGCAGCGCACAGGAAGACTGGTGCCAGCTTATGGCAACCGGCTTTGAAGAAGCAACCGGTATCAAAGTCAGCATGACGCGAAAATCTTCGGGCGAAACGCTGGCACAAATTAAAGCCGAAGCCGATAACCCTAAGGGCGATATCTGGTGGGGTGGAACCGGCGACCCGCATCTACAAGCTGCTGAAGAAGGCCTTACCGAAGTCTACGAATCTTCCATGCGTGGTGAATTGCACGACTGGGCGATTTCTCAAGCTGAATCCGGTGGCAATGCCACCATAGGTATTTACTCTGGAGCACTGGGTTATGGTTATAACGAAGAAGTACTCAAGGCCAACAATTTACCTGTGCCAGAATGCTGGAAAGATTTAACAAAGCCTGAGTACAAAGGTCATGTACAAATGGCGAACCCCAATTCATCGGGTACTGCCTACACAACCCTTGCGACTATCGTTCAATTGTTTGGTGAAGATGAAGGCTTTGAGTTCATGAAGGCTTTGCATAAAAACATCAACCAGTACACCAAGTCTGGTTCTGCGCCAATCAAGGCTGCTGCGCGCGGTGAGAATACCATTGGTATTGTATTCATGCACGATGCGGTAAAACAAGCGGCCACCGGCTTTCCAATCAAAGTGGTTGCACCATGTGAAGGTACCGGTTATGAAATTGGTGGAATGAGTATCATCAAAGGTGCTCGTAACCCAGAATCAGCACAGAAGTTTTACGACTGGGCGCTTAGCGCCGACGTGCAATCACGTTCGTTAGAAGTAAAAGCGTTTCAGGTTATGTCTAATAAGACTGCACAAAGCTCTCCAATGGCACCAGACCTGTCAACGCTTACACTGATTGACTACGATTTCAAAAAATACGGATCAAAGGCTGAACGCAGCCGCTTGTTGAAAAAATGGGATGACGAGGTTTCAGTACTACCTCAATAAGTGCATCTTTTAAATTACCTGACGCCCGTTTTCATTAACGGGCGTCAGGTTCGCCGTAACACATCCTACCTGAAAGCCAAGCATGAGTAGAACGGTCGCACTGTGGGTTACCGTCGGTTTGCTCGGCTTCTGCGTACTACCCTGGTACGTACTGGAAGACGGTCTATGGAGTTTTGAATGGCTTCGTGATGGTTATCCGTTCGATCTCGACTATGCCCCTGGTCTGTTTCTTTTACTTCAAGGTGAAAAGCTCTGGCTTGCACCGATACCTTTTTTTCTTCTCTTACCGATACTGATACTGAACGCATCCAAGCGAAATCCATTATTCAACTGGATACTGTGCATTGCGGGTGGTCTCGGTTTGTTTTACCTACTGGCTCAAGGATTTTCAATTGGCATTCGAGGATGGAATGCTGAAATTTTTACGCAAACGTTTGGCGATTTGGGCGATCGCCAGTTCGGCTTTGGCTATGGCGCAATGCTGGTCGGTGCAGCTTTTCTGTTTTTTCTGACAACCGGTATTGCTGCCCGAGGTGTAGTTAACGGAGACGTGTTTGTTGTCGGTTCCATCGGGTTTGTTATTGGCCTGGTAAGCCTTTTTATTCTGTATCCGGTTCTGAACATGCTTTCCAGCGCGCTTCAGGATAACGATGGTGCTTATTCCTTCAGCCTGTTTCTCTCGAAATTTTTCAGTGACAAAATCTGGGGTCTGCATTGTGTGACAGAAAACCGCTCGTGCGGTGTTGCGTGGAATTCCCTGATATTGGCTTTGTGCGTTGGGGCGTCTACCACCCTACTCGGTCTGGTATTCGCACTGGTTGCAACCCGCTCCGGACTGCGTCAGGCACACTTGCTACGCCCACTAACTGTGTTGCCGATAATAACGCCACCGTTTGTTATCGGTCTTGCGATCATATTGTTGTTTGGTCTTTCAGGGGCAGTGACAACATTTGTAGCGGACTTACTCGGGACGAACCCGACACGATGGGTATACGGATTACCGGGCATTTTGATAGCGCAGATGTTGTCATTCACACCCATTGCGTTTTTGGTGCTTATCGGTGTTGTAGAAGGCGTGTCTCCATCTATGGAGGAAGCTTCACAAACTTTGCGAGCCTCACGATGGCAAACATTCAAAACCGTATCATTGCCACTGATGCGACCGGGCCTGGCTAACGCTTTTCTATTAGGCTTCATTGAAAGCATGGCCGACTTTGGCAACCCATTAGTGCTAGGTGGAAACTATGACGTACTCTCAACCGAGATATTTTTTGCGATTGTCGGTGCGCAAAATGACCAGGGAAAAGCCGCTGTATTGGCCATTGTATTGCTGATTTTTACACTCAGCGCTTTTTACGCACAACGAAGGTGGCTTGGCAAGAAGTCATACACCACTCAAACCGGCAAAGGAGATAGCGGCATACCCGCGTCCCTGCCGCGTCGAATTCTTTTTCCCAGCTACGTGCTCGTTGCAATATGGGGAAGCTTTACACTGGTCGTTTACGGGATGATTGTTTACGGCGGATTTGTCGAAGTGTGGGGGCTGAACCACTCGCTTACATTCAAACACTATATAACGGCGTTTGATATTGGGTTCAATGACAATGGCATCCATTTCAAAGGCTCAGCCTGGGATTCGTTCTGGACAACATTGAAAATTGCGGCAACAGCTGCACCATTAACCGCAGCGGTTGGGTTGGTCACAGCTTATTTACTGGTGAGGCAGAATTTCACCGGTAAACATGCGTTTGAGTTTGGCACCATGCTGAGCTTTGCTATTCCAGGCACCGTCATCGGTGTCGCATATATTCTGGCATTCAATGTTCCACCACTTGAGCTTACGGGTACTGGCGTTATTCTGGTTCTCAGCTTTATTTTCAGAAATATGCCTGTTGGCATTCGAGCCGGTATCGCATCTATGTCTCAACTGGATAAAAGCCTTGATGAGGCATCTTTAACGCTTGGTGCGAACACATGGCGCACCTTTCGTGAAATCATACTGCCACTGATGCGCCCTGCCATCGTCGCGGCACTGGTGTTTAGTTTCGTTCGCGCGATGACGGCTATTAGCGCAGTTATATTCCTGGTTAGTGCTGAACACAATATGGCGACCAGTTACATTATCGGACGAGTGGAGAACAATGACTACGGTATTGCGATTGCGTATAGCACGGTATTAATTGTGGTGATGCTAACAGCAGTTAGTCTGACTCAGCTGCTGGTTGGAAAATCCAAAACCGGGCGACGTGTCAGCTCCGCTAACGCACAACCGGTTTAGACCTTGAATATGAAACGAGTAAGCACATGACTGCACAAATAGAAAGTAAAGCAGCGTCCGTTGAATTCAAACAGGTCACTAAAATATACGGCTCTGAAGTGACGGCCGTTGACAGTGTTTCATTAACAGTCAATGCAGGTGAATTGGTTACCCTGCTCGGCCCATCAGGTTGTGGAAAAACGACCACACTGAGAATGATTGCAGGGCTGGAAATGGTGAGTAGCGGCGCCATTTTTATCGGCGACAAAGACGTGACCCTCCTACCAGCAACCGACCGGGATGTCTCCATGGTATTCCAGTCCTACGCCTTGTTTCCGCATATGAACGTGTTTGAAAACGTGTCTTACGGGTTACGTGTGTCAAAACTGAGCAAGCAAGAGATAGCAGATAAAACCAATACCGGGTTGGAACTGGTGGGGCTGTCAGGTTACGGCAATCGATTACCAAGCGAGCTTTCTGGTGGCCAGCAACAACGCGTTGCAGTAGCCAGAGCACTGGTACTGGAACCTCAAGTGCTTTTATTTGATGAGCCTTTGTCTAACCTGGATGCAAAACTGCGTAGACAGGTTCGAGAGGAAATTCGTGAACTGCAAACGAATCTTGGATTAACCGTGGTCTATGTCACTCACGATCAGGAAGAGGCACTGGCCGTATCCGATCGCATTATCGTTATGCGCAACGCAGCGATAGCACAAAGTGGCTCACCAAGAGATTTATATGAACAACCTGCAGATAGCTTTGTCGCCGACTTTATTGGTGAGGCCAATATTATGGAAGCCAACATTGAAGCTGTTGATGCATCTAATGAACTGGCAACAGTTAGATTGGGAGAGATGCAACTGCAACTGCCATCAAGGGGCATTCAGCCAGGCTCTGCAAAACTAGCTGTCCGCCCGAATAGAATACTGCTCAATCAAACCGACAACGGCGCATCATTACCAGGTACTGTGCACAAATGTACTTATGTTGGAAACCATATGGAGTATGTTGTATCCACTAATCATGGTGACTGGTTTGCCATTAGCGATGACGTTGACAATGTTAAAGAAGTTGGCCAATCTGTCTTTGTCAGCTTTCGCGATCGTGGGCCAGTCTTGTTACCAGACTAAACTTGCACGTTAAGCATCGGAAATGAACATGGGGTGAATATGGCGACCTTAACTGAAAAACAACAATCCGACTATTGGCGTGATGGTTATGTACTCATTGAAGACGCAGTACCTGCGAACATACTGTCCGAGCTGCAAAGCGTTACGTTGAATTTTATTGAAGCTTCCAGATCAGTTACACAAAATAATGATATTTACGATCTGGACAAAGGTCATTCAGAGAAGACGCCAAGGCTTAATCGAATCAAAACTCCACACAGCGTACACACTATTTATAAGGAATATATGCGTAGCGACGCCTTGCTCAATCTGATCAGACCGCTGCTGGGCCCCGATATTCGCATGAACAACAGCAAGCTGAATACAAAAGCAGCGCAAGGCGGTGCCCCTGTTGAATGGCATCAGGACTGGGCCTTCTACCCGCATACCAACGACGATCTATTAGCGGTTGGTGTAATGCTTAGTGATATAAACGAAGAAGACGGACCATTGCAAATGATTCCTGGCAGCCACAAAGAACCCGTTCTGTCACACTTTAACAATGGTGTTTTTTGTGGTGCAATTAATCCAGACGACTCTGAAGCACGGCTTAACGACGCAGTCAGTATTACCGGCAAAGCAGGTTCGGTCAGCCTGCATCACGTTCGAACAACACACGGCAGCGCACCCAACAATGGAACCGACCCTCGACTATTACTTTTGTATGAACTTGCAGCAGCCGACGCCTGGCCCATTAGCGGCGCTCTGAGTACATACACTGGTATGAATCAGCAGGAACTTTGGCAAACATTTAACGACAACATGGTCTGCGGCACACAAAGCGTTACGCCACGACTGACTGAAGTGCCGGTGCTCATGCCCGTACCGCCACCAGAAGATGCGTCTTCGATTTTTCAAACGCAAAGTAGTGGTGGTGCGAAAAGCGCTTTCGCATAAGCCTGGTTTATGACTATGTTGAACATCTATCAGGTTGACGCATTTACAACTCAGCTTTTTGGCGGTAACCCTGCAGCTGTTGTTGTACTCGACGAGTGGCTTAATGATCACTTGCTGCAATCAATCGCGGCGGAGAATAATCTTGCCGAAACGGCTTATCTTGTGCCTGTCGGTGAAAACTGGGAGTTAAGATGGTTTACCCCAACGGCAGAAGTCGCGCTGTGCGGGCACGCTACGCTGGCTTCCGCACACGTACTCGTAACTCAGCTAAAACAAATCAGGGACCAGTATAATTTCATCACTCGGGAATCCGGTACACTCACCGTAGAGCTGAAGCCGCACGGTGCTTTAGCCATGTCGTTCCCTGCTATTGCGGTATCACAGCCAAAGAACGACGTAGCCACCGATATTACTGCGGCACTCGCTGCAAAACCAATCCAGATTCTTCTTGGGCATTACACCCAAGAGCAATACGACTATGTCGCCGTGTTTAACTCCGAGAGTGAAGTTGCTGCGTTAAACCCTGAACTCCCGTTGTTCAAATCACTAAACAGCCGCGGCGTAATTGCTACGGCAAAAGGCAATTCATGTGACTTCGTTTCCCGCTACTTCGCTCCAAACATTGGCATTGACGAAGATCCAGTTACCGGCTCCGCTCATTGCCTTCTAGCGCCTTATTGGTCGGACATTATTGGAAACTCAGAGTTGAACGCGCGCCAAATTTCAAAACGTGGTGGTGAGATTTTTTGCTCGGTACAAAACAATAGAGTTGTTCTGACAGGACATGCTGTGAATTATCTGGTTGGTGAAATAAATCTTTAGAGCGCCTATTCACGGAGTCTGGTTGCACAGAGTATCTGCCAACTTCTCGTGAACCCAGTCGATAACAGTCCTGACTTCGGGCGTATGTCGTTCCTCCTGATGCACAACCAACCATTGCATATGCTCCAATTCGTCAATGGTTTTCGAAACACGAATTAAGCCTTCTGTTGTATCTCCAACAAATGTCGGAAGTACCATCTTCGCACCACCTGCCTTGGAAATATCGAGTGCATTACGCGGATGGGATACCTCAACAAACGAATCTTTCTGTACACGTTCCCGTACCCATTGCGCAGACGGTGTAGACCCGATAACACAGGCCCAGGTTTTTATTCGTTTATTAACAGCGTACACCGCAAATTGCACTTTACCCGTTCGCCTGCCGGCCAGACTAACTTGTGATGGACGTTGGTTGCGTATGCCGATTACCGCTTCTCGGTGTGAGATATCAAGTAGATGTTCAGCGGAGATAAACTGAACCGTAAAAGATTCGTCTTGCAGAAGCTCGCTAACGTGTTGACTTAGAAAATACGAAACCCAAGTTCCGGCAGATATCTTCACACGCCGCCTGCCTGCCGCATTTGCTGCCGACAAGATCGGAGAAATATCATCCTCAAGTTTTGTCGCTTCGACCAACAACTGCCTGCCACTTTCCGTCAGTTCATACGCTCGAGCTTGGCGAATAAACAATTCCGTACCAAGCCGTTTTTCCAGAGCCAGCATTCTACGCCCGAGTGTGGGCGGGCTCTTCCCTGTCGCTTTTGCAGCAGCGGCTAAGCCGCCAAGACGCCCAACGCATAGGAATAAACGTAAATCATCCCAATCAAACTTCGTTTCATTCATGAAATGAAGATAACATTTTATTTCATTGCATGTGTACAAATCGAATGATCAAATAGCGCCTACTGAGAACCACAGGACCAATTCAACATGAAATTTCTTGATAACGACATCGCGCCGCTGGGTTTAGGGTGCTGGCCAATTGGCGGCGAAATGTACGCAGCCGATGGACAATCACTTGGTTACTCGAATTCCAATGACCAGGAATCAATTAGAGCCTTGCACGCGGCCGTCGCAAACGGCATCAACTTGTTCGATACGGCAGCAGCTTATGGCGCGGGGCACTCAGAAAGGTTAATAGGCAAAGCATTCAAAAACAGGCCGGAGGTGTTTATTGCCACAAAAATCGGAATCGAAATTGATGAATCGAGTAAAAAATTATTGGGCGATCAGGTTAAGCCAGAATCGATTGGTCCAGCTATTGATCGCTGCCTTCAGCGATTAGACAGGGATAACATAGATCTTATGCTCCTGCACCACAACTCTCTGGCACCAGACAAAGCCGAAGGCGTTTTCGATCAAATGGAAATCGCAAGAGAACAAGGAAAGATAAGGTCTTATGGATGGAGTACCGACTATACAGCCAGTGCAAAGGCTATGGCAGACAGACCTGGCTTTGTTGCTATTGAACACGCCATGCACGTTCTGATGGATGCACCCAATATGCAGAAGGTCATTCATGAAGAGCAGATGCATGCTTTGATTCGATCGCCTTTAGCGATGGGCTTATTGTCGGGTAAATATACGAGCGAATCAGTGTTACCCGATACCGATATTCGTGCAACCAATCAGGGCTGGTTGAAATATTACATTGATGGGAAGCCTAATGCGGAATACATCAATCGCTTTGATGCCGTTCGAGAGCTGTTGCAAACCGGAGGGCGTACTCCAGCGCAAGGCGCACTAGCCTGGTTATGGGCAAAGTCTGCAAACAACATCCCGATTCCAGGCGCACGCACTGTTGAGCAAGTAGAAGGCCTGGCTGCAGCAATTGAGTTCGGGCCTCTCCCGTCAATCACAATGCATGAAATCGCAGGTTTAGTTGGTGGCGTTAACGATGCCGATGGTTTGGGTGATCGTTAGCTGAGTCAGCTAACGAAATGAGACACTTGAGATCTAGAATTTTATACATAATCAATCATCTTCTCTCAGCTACCTTCGGGGTGCATTCGCTTGGTGTTAACAAGATGAGATGTAAAAGTGTCATTACCAAGGGAATCTGTCGGTTTAATTACCGAGCGACTTTGTCGTAACACCGTATCAGCCTAAGTTTTCTCTTGCAATAGTGCGCTGGTGCAGCAAGTTTGTTTTGTATCTTCAAAGCGGACATTGCTTGCAGCTAATTTTAAATACTTGAGAATGCGTTCTATGTCCCCGTGAAGCAGCCGACCTCGGTTCAAATATTCAGCTAGTTAGTATTCCGTTTTAACGAGCTTTCGAAGTAAGAAACCAAGTTTGGCGCACCATCCCATTTTTTATAATTGAAATAAGCCAAGTGGAGCTTTATGGTTTCGAGCGCTCCATCTGGCCATCTAAGCAATGTACCTGTATATCGTGAATAGCTTCCATAAGTTCATTCACTTGCTCCATATTCGCATCTGATATTAACGAATAGTTGCGGCAGTAAATCATTGCCCATTGCAAGGTTTCTATTGTTGCTATCTGAATATTCTCAGGCGCCTTCATTCAATTTTCTCTGGAAGCTGTTGTGGAATACTCATGGAATCGCTATGACCGGTTCGGGCCGATACCATCTCATCGTTCAAATCAGAATTCGATGTTCTGTCATACTCCAGTTATCGCAAAATCCAAAGCCGCAAGCACCTCAGATCGACAATGTTCCAGTGTGCCAACGGGGTTCGATAGCATACGACCAGGTACGGCAGAAATCTGTGGTGTCATCAACACGAAAGACCTTTCGTCAAAGAGAACTTCAGGCATCAGGACATCCATGACGGCATCTTGAACTAAGTCTTTGCTAGTCAGCGGAATAACTATTCTGGTAGCCAGCGACGATAGTACAGAATGCTGAACATCTACGAGAAGTGGATACTGTTTTTTAGTGAGTTTGTTCGTGTTTTCGTAAACATCAAACTGTTTCATTAAAAGTCTCGAACCGAATCGCTGAAGCAACCCTGTTCGTCGACCGTTTTGTTATAAGCAACGATTGCTAATTTATTTCTTGCCTGCCATTTTTCGTTTTCTGCCTGCGCCAGTTTTTCTGTAAGTGCAGCCTCGAGAAGTGCCGACAGGTTGATTCGCATTTTCCTCGATTTTGCCAGTAGGTCACTATTAATGCTCAGGTTGGTCGGCTTTTTCTGTGCATCTTCTTTGAACAATGCGCCCATGTAGTCCCTCCCGCACGATGGTATATGCGCATTGTAATGCGCATTAGTAGGAATATCAATGTGTGAGTAGTAAATCGTCTAGCGTTGTCCGAACCATCGGACCGTTCCTGTGTCCAGTTAGGGCGTTAGTGAATCTTGAGTCTACATGTGTATAGCCAGCTTATCGATATATTGCCGATATCAGCTTACTCCAAAGCCGACGCTCGTAGTAGTTAGCTTAAAGCGTACTTTGTACCCAAAGCTGCCGTTATTCAAATTTTCTTAATCGTCAGCCGCTGCGCGCATTGTCGACTCTGTGTACTTCCTTTATAAAGGATAACGAACACTCTTCCAGAAGCCGTTGTACTTTGAAGATTACCAGCATAGCGATGCCGTATATCTCCTGACGTAGATAGCGGGACTTCAATAGAGAATTTTCCATCGCGAGAAATATTACCTATTCCCGTCGGACCATGAGGTGAGATCTCACCAACTCCTTCAGTTATCTCCATATACGTCCTTTTAAAGCCCAATTTACAATTGCCCAGAAAAGCTTTTGGCTGCAAAATCCATTTGCCGTCAAATTGACCAGTCCTATCGCGTTCGTCGTCAGAAACATCGATCGGTATCGATGCGCATCCAACCATTGTGCTAAGTAACAGGAAAAGTAAATACTGAGGTTTCATTTATGTCGTGTCTGTTATACGAATATTTTTGTTTGACGGCTTTGGGCCGAATTTTGCCGACCAATTAAGTATAGTCGACCAGCAGGATCGTCCGCCGCCGAAACCGGAACTACAGCGCTCGACTTGGTCGTACAGTGTACGGCGGATCAAGTACCTACTTTTACAGATGACATTTTTACAGATGACATTTCTACAGTTAATGGCTACTGCAACGATTACTTTCTATTTATATCGTCTTGCTTTAACAAGCGATTGACTTCTGTTTCCGACAACGCTTTATCTAAGTAACTGAATTCTCCGCTGGCGACTAAATCTTCGACTGCGGTTTTAAGCAATCCAAATGAAGCCCGTGTGAGCCCACCACCAGTACTCACCCGCCGAATGCCCACATCCTCCAGCATAGTGCATGTTAATGGCTCAGGAGTCGCACCCATACCAAAACTGATAGGTCCGTCTACGTCCCGCACTAGATGTTTTAAGCTGTCCAGGTCATTCAGGCCTGGAACGAATAAGCAATCAGCTCCTGCCTCACGATACGCATTGAGGCGCTTTACCGCTTCGGCATAAGGATTAGCGCATTTCGTGTAGTACACCTCACAGCGTGCGGTTAAGGTGTAGGAGAAACCAGCTGTTTGTGCAGCCACTCGAGCAGTACGAATTCGCTCCACCGCAAGATCGAATTCGATCAGCTCGCCATTACCATATTGTTCATCATTGGGGACAACACCCTGGTCTTCGATACTACCGCCTACCATTCCCACTTCAATCGAAGCCCGTATCGTATCCGCGACGTCTTCAGGGCTCGTTCCATAGCCGTTTTCAAGATCTCCGCTGCAAGGCAGGTGAGTAGCTCTTGCTATCTCACCATATGCTTCCAGCATCTCGGCCCTGGGTGTACTGTAAACGTAATCTTTTCGTCCCCTTACCCAATTGACGCCACCACTTGTAGTACCAATACACGAGAACCCCGCACGCTCAAACAGGGTGGCACTAAACACATCCCAGGCACACGGCATTACAAATAGCGATGGCGATTCATGCATGGCTTTGAACGTTTCGGCAGCTGTCACAAAATCGTCGGTATAGACGGGTCCCATCATACCCGTCTCCATTCTAGTGTCTTTTCGTGCAATATGCTTTCGTCCGGTAGATCTACCTTTTTCACTACAATGCTCACGAGTAATCCTCTGCTTATACCTTTAAAACATGTTAGTGCTTACCTACTTTTTCGACCGACAAGTACAACACTCACACATCAGACTCAACCCAAAGCTTTTCCCAATGCCCACGCATGTACACTGTGGCTTCTAAACGTTCAAATATCTTGAACATGCCATAAAGTGTTCTGTCGAAGAAGATAAAGTCCTCATCAACCTTTTCCAGACTGGGCATTTCAGACATTTTATGTATAAGCTCTCGTCCTGAAGTTGTGTAATTTTTGTTTTTCTTGAAATCAAAATAGTCTTCACGAACCGGCCTGGAAAGCCACTCACCAAAAGGACGCAGTACCGACTCATAGTCGTATTGATTGTCTGACTTTATGGTTGTTCCCAGCGATGCGTAAGCTTCAAATATTCTCTGATAATCATTAAGATGAAACGCATGTAGCAAAGCTGGCAGATTCTTCACAAATTTAGGACTCAATTTTTTTACACAACCAAAATCGATTAGTCCAATTTCGCCGTTTTCCATGTATAAAAAATTGCCCGGATTCGGATCGGCATGCACGCGGCCCAGTTGGGTGGCGGAATGAAAGAACACATCGTAAATAAGCTGAGCTGCTCTATCGCGGATTTTCTGTGATGGATTGGCATCCAGCCAGATATCCAGATGCTGCCCTTCGAGTAACTGTGTGGTTATAACCCGTTGCGACGAATAGTCAGCATGCACTATTGGCACATGCACACCCTGCATGTTCAGATTCTCTTTAAACCAGCAGGTGTTTTCCGCTTCAATCCGATAGTCCGTTTCTTCGCGAAGTCGAGCACCTATTTCCTCAACAGTGGTCTCAATAATATCTTTGCTGGGTTGGCGATGTTTAGGTATAAGCTTTATGCCGCCAGCAGAGAGTTTCGACAGCAGTTTCAGATCACTATCAATCGATACATGAATCCCTGGGTATTGCACTTTGACAGCGACATCGCGATTATCGTGCAACTTCGCCCGATGCACTTGTCCCAGGCTAGCCGCTGCCACAGCAACACTATTGAATTCGTCAAACAAGTTTTCCGGTGGTTCACCTAATTCTTCCTGAATGACTTTTCTAACCAGTACCCGATTCAACGGCGGCACTTGATGATACGACTTGGCCAGCTCCGTTCTGATACGCTCAGGTAAAAGTTCTGTTTCCATGCCGATCATCTGGGCCACTTTTACTGCCGTTCCACGCAGTTGTGTAATGGCATTGAACAGGATTTCTGCTTCGGCATCGTATTGCTTTTCTTTATCAACAACGCGCGAGCTTTCATCCAGAAACGGTCGTTTCACTTTATGCTTGAGTTTGCCTACCCCAAGCTTTACGGCCGTTGACCCAACTAAACCGGCTCTGGATATTTGAGAGCTTGGCATTTTACTCATGCTTCACCCTCCATGAACCGGCGCTTTGCAGCCAAAATTTCAGGTTGCTGGAATATCATGTCAAGACTGTTCATGTGTTGCAGCACATGGGTGCGGAACAGAAACGAAAACATGTCGAGCGTTTTTCCGATAACACCACCAATAAGCAATTGCGCAATAATCTCGGTACTCTGATCAACCAGCTTGGTTGTGTTGGCAAAACCATCCGATGTGTCCTTTAGCCAGTAAGCAAGAATGGCTGATTGATAATCCCAGAACAAGGTGGGCAGCAAATCCTGATAAGGTTGTTCTGGTATCTCGCCTGCTTCAATCGATGCGTCAATAAGTTCAAGCACCATCGTTTTTAAAATCACTTTGGTGTCAGCCAGAAGTTCATGCCCAACTGTTGGAGCAGCAAAGGTCTGTGCAAATACGGTTTGTAAAAACTCGCGCGCTGGCAACCAATGACGTAACTCCGCTTCAACCAATTGATGCAATTGTTCTTGCAGACTGTACTCGTGGAAGTCTTCGATGGACTTTAGCTCTGCCATTACTTGCTGTTGTACATATTCGCAATAGCCATAGAGCAACTTTTCCTTGGTGGAGAAGTAGTTGTAGATAGTGGCATCGGCTACGTCCGCCTGCTTTGCAATCGCACGCATGGTCGCTTTTTCGAAGCCTTTCTCTGTTATGACATCAACAGCTGCTTCCAAAAGGCGTATGCGAGTTTGTTCCTTTACCTTGCCGCTGATCTTCATCTCAATCTCCTCATAAACACACTATACAATAAATACAATATATAGCATTTTTATGTATAGTATTTACATAATAAATATGACTGAGCGGCAGATACACCCGAAATCTTCAGGTTTTTCATTAATTGCACGATACTTGATTAATCATGTATTATTCACGCAATAGCAAATGAGCAACGAACATGGACCAATCGGACAGTCAGCTTGTCTTCACGATGCTGAAGGCAGCCTCCCACATTGATCGAAAACTCGATAGAGCCTTGTCCTGCACCAAGGGTGTCAGTTTTACCGAATTTCAGATTCTCAACGAGCTGGACGTTAGCTACGGCGGTTCCGCAACGCGCGTTGATCTTGCCAATGCCGTAAGCCTGACCCCCTCAGCAATAACAAGAGCGCTCAAACCACTCGAAAAAATAGGTTTTGTGACAACAGAAAAAAGTGATAGAGATGCTCGCAGAAGCATTGCCACACTTTCTGCAGCAGGAAAAGCACTGCTTAGCGATGCAACCAGGATTATCGATGATGAAATCGAATCCATGTCGTTACCATCAGAGCATCGTGAGGAGCTGATGATGGTACTGAAAAGGATACGCACGTAAGTTGAGGCTATTGGCCAACAAAGCAATATCTGACTTGTTCGTTGATATTCTGAATAGACCTCTAATGCAACGGGTCATGTTTTTTTGTTAACCTGCACCTACCGCACGCCTGCAGAGCAAAACCATCAAAACACTACGCTCCAAAAAGTACTGGCTATTCGATATGGATGGCACACTCACCCATGCCATACATGATTTCGATGCAATTCGCGAAGCACTGGCACTGCCTGAAGGCAAGCCTATTCTCGAATCTATCGCCGATCTTCCAGACGATGAAGCTACCAACGTAAAACAACGTCTGGATACTTTAGAATACGAAATTGCCGATCAGGCAACCGCGCAACCGCACAGTGAGGAGTTGTTATCACTGCTCAAGGAAAACGATTGCCACGTTGGCATCGTGACTCGAAACGGACACGGCATTGCCAAAGCCACTTTAAAAGCGTGCAAGCTCGACGCTTTCTTCCAGCCAGAACATATAATCAGTCGCGACTGTTGTCGTCCCAAGCCGCATCCAGATGGTGTGGAACTGTTGTTATCGCGATGGAGTGCAGAAGCAGAATCTGCCGTGATGGTGGGTGATTATCTGTTTGATCTGGAGGCCGGTAAACTCGCCGGTACGACGACGGTGCATCTGGACACAAGCGGCGCATTTGCGTGGCCGGACCACACAGACTACGGTGTGGTTTCTTTACAAAGTTTGTCGGCGCTTTGGTACTAGTTTCATCAGGCAAAAACAAAGCAACAGATACCAACTGCTGACACCTCCGCCGCCAGTGGATACCGTTGCCATCATATCGTTTGTATCAGATGATTCGCTGTCGGACGGCCCTTCACTGCCTGAGCCAGCACTTTGCAATGCGCTTTGATGAGCGGCCACCGAAAAGTTCATGGCGTCGCTAATGGTTTGTGACACCAGAGAACGACTGGCGCCACCACCCGATTGGCACAAGTCAGGGATGTTCTCATTGATACAGACATCCAACGCGTGTTTTCCCTGCCTGATCAAATGAAGCTCGGACCTTGGGTTGGTTTGATTGCCACAGGCAATAACGTCTCGAAGTTCAGCTGCGTTACCCACTTCCTGATCTACCTGCGGCAGAACTCTGCCTGCCAGCGCATCGCACAAACGCACTGATTGTCGCGCTTCAACCAACTCATCTGCAGACCCCTGAACAATCAGCATGGGTGGCCAGTTGCCACCTTCACTGGCTACCCGCAACGGAAAGCTATTCTCACCGACCAGCGGCAGCGACAAGTCAGCTTGATCAGCTTCACCACCAACAACACGACTGAGAACGCTAAGCCCTTGAGGATTTGTGTATGCACCTGACTGAACACGCTGCAAAAAATCAGTAAAGTCGGTGGGTGGATACATGAGTATCGCACCACTGATGTCTGCAGGCCGATTGACCGCAAGCGACAAGGCCAGATGCCCTCCAGCCGACTGTCCAAACGCCACCGGCGCACCTGCACTGCCAAACCGCTCTGCATTGTCCAGCACCCAGTTCAACGCAAAGTCAGCATCATCAACAATGTCGTTAAAATCTGCTTGATTACAGGCAGCGCTAGAGTCGGTGTTGTCCAGCAAACGATAAAAAGGTGCATAGACTACAAAGCCCTGATTAATGTAATGCGGTACGGTTAATTCGAGCCCTAGATACCCGAATGAGCGACTGGTCCAGCTACCGCCATGCAGGGCAATCATCGAACGCTGACCGGTAGCAGCAGGATGACTTTTATACACCCGCATTTCCAGATCACAGCTACCACTTGATGTTTGAACACGCCGATACACTAGTCGCTGCATATAGGGTTGGGTGACACCGCCCAGTGAACGTGAACCGAAGTCGAGTTGGTTGCCCGGCGTCAGTGTCCATGAGTCCTGACGAATACCTACACCGTTGCCCAACCTGGCACGATCGCTTGCGGCAGCGCAATAGCTCTGCATGTTGGTTCGGGTATAGGTAACCGGAGCGGTGCATTGAACATCGGTAAACCAGCTTCCTGAATCCCCATCGGGAACAACGGCTTGACATTGGCCATCGATGTTTTGATAAAGCGGAGCAACGCTCATTTGTGCGCGTTCACCTTCAGCCAGTGTGCACGCGAGCGTGGTACCGAGCAAATCCTCGACAATGTCGGCATTGGCACGGCTGGTGTAAATCAAGCTGACGCACAGCACACCAATCCATAGTGCAGAACGACACGCCGACAACGGCCTTTTTCTATTGCTGCACATAATTATCGATTGCGTTTTATTGATTGAGTTCCGGAAGACTTATTGCCGTACGGAGACATCCACTACTTTGACTGAAATGGAGTCTGCCTGTGCTTTCGACATTTTTCGGCCGGTATCGATAATTTTGCTTTCACCAGCGCCAAGCGTTCCACTAACGTTTGATATCGATTGCGATCCATCACCCATGGTTACACCCAGCTTAATGCCGGTTAATGGACGTGATGTGTTGTTGATTAGCTGAAACGCAAAAGTGCCTTTGCTTGAAAGCCCTCGATTTACCGTTAGATAATTCTGCGGGTTATCACCCAGGTCTAGCTTCAGAAGTGCATCAGTGGCTTTCTTTCCAACCGCACTTTTTGATTGTGCAGCGCTAGCCAGATATTTTTTCGCAGCCGGCAAATTGCCGGAATCTCTCTCAATTATGCCCAGCCCATATTGCGCTTCAGCACTGGGTAGCAGCTTCATGCTTGCCTCATAGTCAGCGCGCGCTGCTCGGATATCACCGTTTTTCTGATTAACCTCGCCGCGACGAACCCGATAATAATAAAAGTTCGGATTCAAGTTAATCGCTTTATTAAAGTAGCTCTTGGCGGCTTTGTAGTTATTGGTCTGAATGGATATATCACCAAGAAACGATTGAAAGTGCCCTTCCCTGGATTCGATTCGAATTGCTTTTTTGGTTAAATCAACAGCCCGTTGAATTTTATTTTCCTTCAATGCCTTTTGAGCATCGGCAAACAACTCATAAGCAGGAGCTGTCTTTTTTAGCCGCCCCATGGCATTGTCATAGCGAGCTTTTCCGCGTTCTCCACCTGCAGGCAACGCGGCGGCAGTCTCTACATTCTTACGCACACGCTCAATTGACGGTGGATGACTGGCAAATAAGCCACTAATAAAATCGGACTGGCGGCCTTCAGATAAACGAACGAACGTTTTTTGCAGATCGACCGCGCCTCGTGGATCGTATCCGGCTCTGGACATGTATCGCATGCCGTATAAATCTGATTCAAGTTCCGCGTTACGCCCGTATTTCTGGTTAGTGAGCTGTGCAGCAATAGAAGACGTTGCTTGTGCTGCCTGGCCATAACCTTTACGGCTACCCGCAATGGTGGCCGCCATAACTGCTCCCTGCAACAAGATGCCGCGCGATTGTCCACGTGCACCGTGTTTGGCCGCCGAGTGAACAATCTCATGTGCCAGTACCGCACTGAGTTCGGCCTCATCTTTAAGCTGTGTCAGCAGACCACGGTTAATGGAAATTTTTCCGCCCGGCAAAGCCCATGCATTGGGTACAGAATCATTGATCACGTTAAACTCATATGGCAGTTTTCGATCACTGTGCGCCGCAAGCTTCTGCCCGACTTTTCTAACGTATTCCTCAACACCAGGGTCTGCTGTGTAGTCACCACCTTGTGATTGCCTTAACGGTCCATAGTGTTGTTTGCCAACATTAAGTTCCCAGTCCTCACCAACGACCAAAAAATCTTTTTTACCGGTAACCGGATTAACCGCACAACTACCGATTAACACCGTTGTTATCAGACTGAATAATACGACTCGTACAGTAGACAAATTCATTGTTAACATCCTTCTATCTGACAGTTAAACAAAACTGCATAATAAAACTGAGCGTCGAGCAGAACTGATTAGGTTTGCTGTCGCTTTTTCGCAAGGTTCAGGTTAGTGTTGATGTCCGCCCGGGCCATGCGCATGACCGTGCGCTATCTCATCTTCTGATGCCTCACGTACCGACACTATTTTCACATCAAATGTAAGGTCTTTTCCAGCTAACGGGTGATTAGCGTCGATATCGAGATTGAATTTACCTACTTTGACAATTGTCCCCGGCGATCCCCCGCGTTGACCCTGCAGATTTATTACCTGACCAACATGAAACTTTTGCTTCTTGCCACCGTCAATCTGTTTAATCGGTACCCGTTGCATACGGTCCGGGTAATACCGCCCGTAGGCACGCCCGGCAGGTATCGTGACGGAGAAATCGTCACCCGCGGCCTTGTTCAGGAATGCTTCCTGCAACGAGGCCAATATGGTGTTTTGCCCGTATAGAAATAACAGTGGTTCGCCCGATTCGGACGACTCTATTTTCTCACTCGACTCGTCGTACAAATCGTAGTGAAAGGCAATGACCGTCCCCGGGCCGGCTGTGCAATCGGACATGGTTTCTCCGTTGTCATGAAGTTGGCGCGTCTTGTCACAAAATGTTGACTTCGATGAGCGTTAAAATAAACAGGCTTTTTTTCTACATAGCCATGATAGCAATTGAACAGCAAATGAGTCGATTCGGGGTGAAATTGCACAAATTCGCCAACACCATCGCTGCTGTTTTCAGGGCAAATCTGGCATGGGCACCCAGGGAACACAACGGAACGTGAATCGCACCAAAGCCATTGCATCAGCTGTGCTGCTGATATTCATCACCGGCTGTACCAACAGCAAGCTCGTCATTGCGCCTCTGTATAACCGCCTCGATGACCAGATGCGCGGTGAATTCCACAAGCTCGCGCAATGGAATGACAAGCAAATTGAACACTTTGAACTGCGCGTTGGCACATTTCACGTCTGGCATCGTCAGCAGGAATTGCCAAAATATGCGGCTCTGCTAAACGAAATCCAAGCCTCTATTGCGGTTCGGGACAAAACCACACAAAAAGATATCAACAGCTGGGTCGATACCGCTGAGTCTTTCACGCAGGTGGTACGCACCTGTCATCCGGTCAATTTTTCGTATGACCTTATGCGAACACTCAACGATGAACAGATCAATTTTATTGAACGCCGCTTCGCGAGAGAACGCAAGAAAAACTTCGACAGATACAAATCCAAAACCCCTGAGCAAAGACGCGCAGACAGAGTAGAGAACGTGGTCAAGTGGGCAGGCAGAATTGGTTTCGATTTCAATAACACCCAGAAACAGATGCTGGATGACACCATGGCCAAACAAATCAGCTTGAGAAAACAATATTACGCGCTGGTGGAAGTCTGGGCTAAAGATCTCTTTGTTATTGCTCGTCAGCAAAAGGCGCCCGACTACGAACAGCGAATGAGCGCCCAGGTCAACAAGCTATGGACCTTGCTTGAACAAGCGCACAATGAACAATGGAATGCAAACCGGCAGCTTTGGCGAGGGTTCGGCTACAAATTTGAGCAATCACTGTCCCACGATCAACGCGTTCATGCCAGCAATTGGATTGAAAAAATGGCCGATACCATACAGGCTATTTCAAACGACAAACCTTCGTTTAAAGTGCAGAATAATCCCGCACATGGTTGTGCGGTAGATAACACTGTTAACGGCTAGCCACAGCCGCGTTTACCGATTCATCAGGTTCAATCGTCTGGTTCAAGTCAAATTTCTTATGCTCGTCAAAGGCAAGCGCAATCCGCTTTGCGTCATGCAAGGTGCGAATTCTCTGAAACAGCTGGTTTGCTTCCGGATAAGTGCGTTTTAAATATGCAAGCCACTGCTTCGTTCGGTTTCCTATATGTCGTTCGCTATGCCGATCACTACATAAAAATTGATCGAGCACATCATCGACCAGTAAAGCCCAAGCCACCGGTTCAGCACTATGGTCATTGTTTTCTATACGCAGGGCCAGATCGGGCGCCGATAAAGCACCACGACCTAACATGATGTGCTTGCACCTGCTGCGGCTCAAAGCATTAACCCCATCAGCCACCGTCCAGATCTCACCGTTTATGACCGTGTTCGTTTGTCGCTCGGGTGTCATGACGTCACCAACGACATCCCAGTAAGCAGGTGGCTTGTAACCGTCGAATTTAGTGCGGGCATGAATCGCCAACTGTGATGCACCCGCGTTATGGACACCATCAACAATCTCTTCCAGCGCATCGCTGTTTTCATAACCGAGCCGTATTTTGGCGGTCACCGGAATGCCGTTAGGTACCGCATCCCGAACCGCTCTGACAATATCAATGACCACATGCGGGTCACGCAACAATATGGAACCACCCATGCTGTTATTAACCGTTTTAGCAGGACAACCAAAATTCAGGTCGATTCCGGGTGCACCCAGTTCTATCGCCCGACGTGCATTAAGTGCCAGCGCATGTGAGTTACTTCCCAGAAGTTGCACATAAACCGGGGTGCCAGCCGGTGTTCGCCCATCGGTCTGTAATTCCGGGCATAACCGAAAAAATACTCGCTCGGGCAATAGCACATCTGTTACACGCACAAACTCGGTAACACAGCGCGAATACCCGCCAATACCGGTCAATCGCGCGCGCATGGGTGCATCGATCACCCCTTCCATCGGCGCAAGAATAATCTCTCTGGCAGTGTTATCAGTCACAAATACAGTCTGTCTTGCTGGTGTTAAGTTGATATGTCGAGGGAACCGGCTGTTATGAGCGTACAGAAGCAGTGTCATAAGATTACAATAGTCGCTCTGTCTCTGGTGTATTTACTTCCATGATTATCGGGCATCACCACAATCTGCGTGTTTCGCGATCAAGTCCGGATACCCATTGGCTCACTCACGCTGACGCAGGTGATGTGCCACTGCCGTTCGACGAAGCACCAGATGCAAAAGCAGGCGATACGCTGCGCGTTTTCATCTATTCCGATGCCAAAGCCAATCCTGCCGCAACCATGCAACAACCAGCTGCACTACCTGGCGAATGCGCTTGTCTAAAAGTGCGCGCCGTTACCGAGCTTGGTGCTTTTCTGGAATGGGGCATAGCCAAAGATCTGTTTCTGCCGTTTAACGAGCAGCGCAGACCTGTCCAGGAAGGTTCAAAAGAATGTGTACTGGTCTACATCGACAATAGTGGCCGACTGGCAGCCAGTAGCCGTCTCGACAAACACCTGCCGGAAGACGACACAGGCTTTAAGGCCTGGCAACCGGTTACCTTATTGATTTATCAACGCACCGATCTGGGTTTTAAAGCAGTGGTTGATGATCGAGCGATTGGCCTGCTGTACAAGGACGAAGTGTTCCAAAACGTGAAAGTCGGACAGCGCGTTGATGGCTTTGTAAAGCGTTTGCGAGGCGATCACCGAATAGATCTTGCTCTGCAACCACCCAGCGAACAACTTAAGAACGATCTTGCAAACGAGATTTTGCAATACCTTAACGCCCACCACGGTGTATCAATGTTGACTGATAAAAGTCCACCCGAAGAAATTTACGACACGTTTGGTGTGAGTAAGAAAAATTTTAAACGCGCTTTATCGTCGCTGTATAAAAAACGCATTATCAGTATCGAGCCCGATCGCGTTGTGCTGGTGAGTAAGAATCAACACAACGGAAACCAGAGTTAATGGCTATTCAATGGTTTCCGGGCCACATGCACAAAGCACGCAAAGAAATGGCGATGGTGCTTCCCGACACCGACGTTATTCTTGAAGTACTCGACGCGCGCATTCCGTTTAGCAGCGAAAACCCAATGCTGGAAAACCTGCGCGGCCATAAACCTTGTCTTAAAGTGCTGACCAAATCTGACCTTGCCGATCCGGTACAAACGCAAGTTTGGCTCAACGCCTATGAATCTAAAACCAGCAAATCCATCAGCATAAGTTCAATTGACGCAAGCAGCATTAAAGCAATTCAACCATTGCTGAGAACCATGATCACGCCATCGCAGTCGAGAGTTAATCCTTACGTTGTGATGGTTGTTGGTATCCCCAATGTGGGTAAATCCACACTGATCAATTTACTTGCGGGTCGAAGTGTTGCTAAAACAGGTAACGAGCCAGCAATCACCAAACGACAACAACACATCGCCCTCAGCGATCACTGGGTACTGCGTGACACGCCAGGTGTATTATGGCCGAACCTGGACAACCCCCATAGTGGCTATCGTTTGGCGGCCACGGGAGCCATACGAGACACTGCTATGGATAGCGCAGACGTCGCGGCGCATCTGCTTGACTATTTGTGCGTCAATTACCCAGAAAACCTGCAAAAGCGTTACAGTGCCAATCTGCCACTGGAAGACAGCATTGCAACCCTTGAAGCCATCGGTAAATCGCGTGGGTGCATTGGCGGTGGTGGTTTAGTAGATTTTGATCGCGCCGGTCGCTTGTTACTGACCGAATTTCGTGGCGGTCAACTCGGATCAACAACGTTGGAGACCCCGAGCATGAAACTCTTGGAGCTGGAACAAGTCGAAATTGATCGCAAAGAAAAAGCCCAGAAAAAAGAACAAAAAAAAGCTGCACGAAAAGCTCGCAGAAAAAAGTAAATCTATATGCAACACACTCCGATATACCTTTTGATCTCGTGTACATGACATCCAAGGTAATTCCGGCTGCGCATAAACACACAGAATACATGGCGTGCAGCAAGTCGTATAAATACTAATGGCAAAGGCAAAATTAAAATAATGAGCACTGTGAAAGAACCGATGCCGTTAACGATCTACTTGCTATCGCTATGCAACGCCTACCTGTTCGTGGGCGCATCAATGCTGATTACAGTATCGGCACTAATTGGTTATGAACTGGCTACAGACAAACGATTAACCACACTACCTTTGGCGCTGCAATTTTTTGCCATCATGTGCAGTAGCTTGCCCGCTTCCTACATTATGGGAAAATTTGGCAGAAAAATTGGTTTTCTATTAGCCGCAAGTGTTGGGTTGGTGGGGGCAGCCGTTGCAATATGGTCTATTTTGCATTCCAGTTTTTATGGCTACTGCGTGGCTACGGTCTGCTTTGGTGTGTTCGCAGGATTTGGGAATTACTATCGCTTTACCGCAGCAGAAGTTGTCTCTCCCATCAATAAAAGTAAAGCGATATCGTACGTTATGGCTGGCGGTGTTATAGCTGCTTTCATTGGACCAAACCTGGCAAACTGGAGCAGCAACATGTTTGGGTCTCATCCGTTTGCAGGTCCGTTTGTCATTCTTATGGGCGTTTATGTTCTCTCCATGTGCACCATTGCCTTTGCCGATTTGCCAGTACGCCACGCCGAAATTCAGGCCAATGAAAAAATCGAACGCTCGTTAGCGGAATTGATATTCCAACCAATATTTATTGTTGCCGTAATTTGTCAGATGCTTGGTTATGGCGCCATGAATTTTGTTATGTCTTCAACACCACTTGCCATGGAGGCTCATCAGTACGGCATTGCTGATACGGCCGTCGTAATCCAGTGGCATGTGGTTGCCATGTTCGCACCGTCGTTCGTTACCGGGCATCTAATCAAGCGTGTTGGCATTGTGCCGGTATTACTGACAGGTGCGGCACTGGGGTTTGTCAGTATTGCGATTAATCTTTTTGCTCCGATAAATGTTGCCAACTTCGTCATCGCGCTGGTTGCGCTTGGGATTAGCTGGAACTTTCTGTTTGTTGGCGGAACTACTTTATTAACCGATGCCTATCAACCTGCCGAGAAAACACGCGCTCAGGGTATTAACGATCTGGCGGTTTTTAGTACTGTTACCTTAACCGCACTCACCACCGGCACTGTGCACCATTTATGGGGCTGGCAAGTCGTTAACTTACTGGCCTTGCCAATGCTTGGTGTGACACTCTTAGCGATAATCTGGTACTGGAATACACAACGACTGCCTCACATTCAAAGCGCCTGAACAACGATGCCTTCGCAAAATTACAGCCCGGCGCGTTACCAGGCTTAACTCCTGTGAATTGGTAGACGCGCTGCGCTACGTTCCGGAGGAATACTGTCGATAAGACACCAGACACGCCTAACGTCATTAAAAGAGCCACGAAGAGCTCAGACCGGCTTCGACCGACAATAATATCGATGTGAGCGTTCTGTGAAGAACGTTGGAGGATCCATGTTCCGCTTCAAACTCGGTGCCCTGTGCGCCATCTTATTCACAGCAGTAACTGCTACAGGTTGTGCCAGCTCCGCCAAGTCAGAACAGATAAGTAACATCGAGCTGCAACGTAATGCGATGCAACGCTGGAACCATTGTCTGGAGCGGCATAGTCACTCCGACACAATGACTGCAATGAAAATCAGTCAGCTACTCGAACACAACTGTGAGGGACACAAGCGGGATGTTATCGCTGTATTTCCACGACACATGTCGAAACAGATCGATCAGATGCTGATCAGCAGCGCGTACCAACTACTTGAATCAGATAACGCTTCCGTGGAACTTTCACCGCAACAAGGCGAGCTTATCCAGACATTATTGCGATAGAGTCACTTTCCGCACTGTGATGTCCCGCAAACGTCGACTAACCCCCATTCAGGCATGATATGTGACATAGTATCCGGGTAATTTTGATCATATAACCTCGAGGATCTATCACATGAAGAAACAGCTTCTGGCTATTGCCTTAGCTGGCGCACTCTCTCAGGGTGCCTTGGCCGCAGACACTGCTCTTGAATCAGATAAAGACAAGCTGAGTTACGGTCTGGGCATGATTATCGGTGAGCGAGTGCTTAAGAATTATGGCGAATTGAACTACGACATTCTTCTTGAAGCAATGAAAGCGCAAAACGAAGGTGCTGAAACCACACTAAGTATGGAAGAAGCCCAAAACATCATGCGCGAACAGCAAATGAAAGCCGCCGAAGAAAAAGCAGCGGCTGCCAAGGCCGCAGGCGAGAAATTCCTGGCAGACAATGCAGCACGTGACGGTGTCAAGGTTACTGACAGCGGCTTACAATACGAAGTATTGTCCGGTAACGAAGGTGGCGCTAAGCCTGGCATCGATGACACAGTCACCGTCCATTACGTTGGAACTCTGACAAACGGGCAGGAATTCGATAGCTCTATCGCACGCGGCGAACCCGCATCGTTTCCTCTCAAGGGAGTTATCCCAGGCTGGACCGAAGGTTTGCAGCTCATGAACGTTGGCAGTAAATTCCGCTTCGTCATTCCGAGCGACCTTGCTTACGGTGAGCGCGGCGCGGGACAAAACATCGGCCCGGGTGAAACCTTGGTATTCGAAGTTGAGTTGCTTGAAATTCAGGGCCAATAAAACGGCTAACGAACGAGTTCATTGTTTGATTGCAGCAGCATCAATAGCAGTGATATAAAAAAGCCATCCGGACTATTCACATCCGGATGGCTGGTCACTCACCACTTCTTTATTCGGCGTTATTACTGCGCCTAATAATACTCACTAGCCATATTTATTACTTTGTAGTATCACCTTCGACGTTCCGTTGCTGGTTTTGCCAGTCACGCGCAATCCAGACCGGCGTATCGTGCATCGGCGCCAACACCTCTCCTTTTATGATATCGGCTGCACGTTCAGCAACCATGATTGTCGGTCCGTTAAGATTGCCATTGGTAATGCTTGGGAAGATGGACGAATCAACAACGCGCAACGACTCCATTCCACGAACACGACACGATTCATCCAATACCGCCATGCTGTCGCTACTTGAGCCCATTTTGACCGAACACGACGGGTGGTAAGCGCTCTCTACATTCTGTCTGACCCATTGATCAATAGCTTCATCACTTTGTATTGAAGCACCAGGTTGAATTTCATCACCACGGAATTCTGACATCGCACTTTGACCGAGTACTTCACGAGTAAGTCGAATGGTGTCGCGCCAGTCCTGCACATCCTGTTCATGCTGCAGGTAGTTGAACAATATTGAAGGCTTGCTGGTCGGATCGGCAGAACGAATGGCAAGCCGTCCTCTGCTCCACGGGTTGTTGGGCCCGACATGCACTTGATAGCCATCGCCATCGAATGCGGCACGACCGTCGTAGCGCATGGCTCCAGGTAGAAAGTGGTACTGAATGTTAGGTGATCTCAAACCGGCACGAGATCGGATAAATGCGCACGACTCAAAGTGATTGGTTGCACCCAAGCCACTTTTATTCAACATCCAGCGGGCGCCAATTAAGCCTTTGGAAACCAGATCGAGTTTGCGATTCAGTGATACCGGTTGTTTGCAACGATACTGGAAATACACTTCCAGATGATCTTGCAGATTCTCACCGACACCGGGATGATCCAGTCGGACAGGCACCGATGCCGCTTCAAGTACCTTTGCCGGTCCAATTCCCGAACGCTGCAAAATCGCGGGTGAACCAATCGAACCCGCTGACAGAATAATCTCGGTACCGGCGAATACTTTCATCTGTCGCCCGGCAGAGCGATACCGCACGCCGATTGCACGATTGCCATCGAAAATAAGTTGATCAGCCAGCGTGTCGGGGATAACGGTTAAGTTCGGACGCGACATTGCCGGCTTTAAATAAGCATTGGCGGTAGACCAGCGCACACCGTCTTTCACGCTCATATGCATTTGCCCGAAGCCTTCTTGCTGAAACCCGTTGTAGTCTTCAGTTTTCGGGTAGCCTGCTTCAACCCCTGCAGCGATAAAACTCTCGTATAAAGGGTTTAATGCCATGTTGTTACCGGCACACACAGACAAGGGACCACTACCACCGCGATAATCATCTGCACCCTCAATCCAGGTTTCCATTTTCTTGTAATAGGGCAAACACGCATCGTAATTCCAACCGGTAGCGCCAGACTCTTCCCACGCGTTGATGTCACATGCATGACCCCGCACGAACACCATCCCGTTAATGGATGACGAACCGCCAAGTACTTTCCCACGTGGACAATCCATTCGACGATTATCCAGATAAGGCTCTGGTTCTGATTCAAACCCCCAGTTATAGCGATCCATGTTCATCGGAATGGACAACGCTGTTGGCATCTGAATAAAAATACTTCTATCCGACCCGCCAGCCTCAAGAATGGCCACTTTTACATCAGGATTCTCGGTTAACCGGGCAGCCAGTACACAGCCAGCCGAACCGGCACCGACGATGACATAATCAAATTGAGGATCGATGTTCCGCATATATTAACCAGCTTTATTTGGTACCGAATATTCGGTCGCCGGCATCACCAAGCCCGGGAACAATGTAACCGTGATCATTCAAATGCGAATCGACCGCGGCAGTCACAATCGGTACATCGGGATGTGCTTTATTGAAGGCTTCGATTCCTTCGGGAGCCGACACAAGACTGACAAAGCGCATGTTCACCGCGCCGTCATCTTTAAGTTTTTGTACCGCAGCAATCGATGAATTAGCCGTGGCCAGCATAGGGTCGACAACAACAATCAATCGATCAGCCATGCTATGCGGTACTTTGTAATAGTACTCAACCGCTTCAAGTGTTTCCGGGTCGCGATAAAGCCCCACGTGCCCGACACGGGCCGAAGGAATAACATCTAGCATTCCGTCGAGTAAACCATTACCTGCTCTTAAGATAGAGATAAACGCCAACTTCTTACCCTTCAGAACCGGTGCATCCATCGCTTCTACCGGTGTTTCGATAGGTTTCATTTCCAATGGCAAATCACGACAAACTTCAAAGCACAGCAACCATGAAATCTCACGCAGCAAACTTCGAAAGGCGGTAACCGGTTGGGACTTCTCTCGCATTAAAGAGAGTTTGTGCTGCACTAAGGGGTGCTCTACCAATGTAACTTTCAGGCCCTTTTCATCAAGTTGTTTTTGTGTTTGCATAGCTTTGCTTTATCCGAATTTATTAGAATGTGGCTTGTTCAGGTAAGCTGCATTCAGACCGCAAGTTTTTTGTATCTGACACGCTTGGGTTGACTTGCTGCGTCGCCAAGCCTTTCTCGGCGATCAGCTTCATACTCGGCATAGTTGCCTTGGAAAAAGTTTATCTCTGAAGGATCTTCATAAGCAAGAATATGAGTTGCCACACGATCCAGAAACCAGCGATCGTGTGAAATAACAATGGCCGCACCGGCAAAGTCGAGCAAAGCCTCTTCCAGCGCTCGTAGTGTTTCAACATCAAGATCGTTTGATGGTTCATCAAGCAGTAAAACGTTAGCGCCCTGTTTTAGTGTCATGGCTAAATGCAAACGCCCTCTTTCACCACCGGAAAGATCTTTAACCACTTTTTGTTGATCAGCTCCTTTGAAATTAAATCGTCCAACATAGTTTCTCGATGGAATTTCATAGTTACCGATTTGCAGCACATCAGAACCACCAGAGAGCACTTCGAATACGGTTTTCTCACCTTCAAGATCGTCACGACTCTGATCGACATAGGCAAGTTCAACCGTTTCACCCATGGAGATGGTTCCGGAATCCGGTTTTTCCTGTCCCATAATCATTCGAAACAACGTGGACTTGCCGGCCCCGTTTCCACCGATGACACCCACAATGGCGCCTTGAGGAATACTGAACGACAAATCTTCAATCAGTATTCTATCGCCGTAGGATTTGCTGACATTTTCAAAGTCGATAACCTTGTCACCCAGACGTGGCCCTGGCGGAATATAAATTTCGTTGGTTTCCGAACGGCGCTGAAACTCCTGCGTTTGCATCTCTTCAAACCGCGCAAGACGAGCTTTGGATTTCGATTGCCGTCCTTTAGCTCCCTGGCGAACCCATTCCAGTTCTGCTTTCATTGCCTTTGCGTGGGCAGATTCCTGTTTGGATTCGGTTTCAAGTCGCTGCGCTTTCGCATCCAGCCAACCCGAATAATTTCCTTCGTGCGGAATACCGTAACCCCGGTCGAGTTCCAGAATCCAGCCGGCCACGTTATCCAGAAAGTAGCGATCGTGGGTTATCGCTACAACTGTTCCGTTGAAGTCATGCAGAAATTGCTCAAGCCAGCCGACAGAATCTGCATCAAGGTGGTTGGTTGGCTCATCCAGTAGCAACATATCTGGTCCGGATAGCAGCAGACGACACAGCGCAACACGACGCTTTTCACCACCCGACAAGTGTTCAATTTTGGCATCCCAGTCCGGCAGACGCAGCGCATCGGCCGCAATCTCCAATTGATGATCAAGGTTATGGGCGTCACTGGCTTGAAGAATAGCTTCAAGCTTGCCCTGCTCTGCAGCCAGCGCATCGAAATCTGCATCGGGCTCAGCATAAAGCGCGTATATTTCATCCAGCCTGGCTTGCGCTGACTTGATTTCATCCACCGCTTCTTCAACCACTTCTCGCACGGTTTTTGTCGGGTCAAGTTCCGGCTCTTGAGGCAAATAGCCGACATTGATACCTGGCATGGGTCGCGCCTCACCCTCAATCTCGGTATCCACGCCAGCCATGATGCGCAGCAAGGTCGATTTTCCGGCACCATTCAAGCCCAGAACACCGATTTTCGCACCGGGAAAGAAAGACAGTGAGATATCGCGAAGAATCTGGCGCTTTGGCGGGACAATCTTTCCCACCCGATTCATCGTGTAAACGTATTGAGCCATCGTGTTATTTACCCTCTCAAGGTCGAATTAGCTTATCTGATGGCATTGTATCGAAATAGCACCCTTCGACGTTATCTAAAGGGGCGTTTTTGATCTGGCAACGCCTGTCAGATTGCTCGAAATCTGTGCAATTTCCTCCAAATCGACTCGGTCATCAATAGATGGCAATGTTTGGCAGGCGAACTATCAGATTGCGCACTAAACTAAAGGGATCGTTATCAATTAATAATGCTGCGACTGGGACCCAGCCGCTGCCTAAACCGCTGGCCAATAGTATGTTTGCATCGTTTTTCCCAAGACCAAAACTGTTTTTCTTGTCTGCGATTGCCTGGTTCCTGATTGTGTTGGCTATCTGGCATTTGGGTGCTAAAGAACTGGCCCAGCAATTTGCTCTGTTCGGTACGGACTTGCCCGAATTAGCCGAAGGCGAAAGACCTCCCTTCTTAACCGCGGAAAAAAGCTGGGTTTATCAGTACATCATTGGGGTATCATTTTTATTCTGCGTCCCGTGGGCATTCATAGATCGGACACGCTGGTATGTTTGGTCTGTTGTTGGCAGCACATTGATATTGGTCGTCACCTACTTTATGGTGCAAATCTCCGTTTGGCTAAATGCTTGGTACGGAGAGTTTTATGACTTAATACAGCGCGCGTTGAGTGCACCGAATTCAGTCACCTTAGCCGACTATTTTGAACAGCTGGTCACAGTCGCTTATATTCTTGTTCCTACTATTCTTGTACAGGTCTTTTTCCATTACTACGTCCAGCACTATGTGTTCCGCTGGCGAACCGCGATGAACGAGTACTACATGTCGCATTGGGAAAAACTCCGAAAAGTAGAAGGAGCGGCTCAGCGTGTTCAGGAAGACACCATGCGTTTCGCCAGTATTATGGAGAACCTCGGATCAGCATTTGTTAGTTCGATAATGACTCTGTTGGCATTTCTTCCGCTATTGTGGACGCTATCAAAACAAGTCACTGAGTTACCATGGATTGGTCAGGTCGATGGTTCACTGGTATTCCTGGCGCTTATTTCATCTATTTTTGGCACGATTTTACTCGCGATTGTTGGCATAAAGTTGCCAGGGTTGGAATTCAATAACCAAAAAGTAGAGGCAGCCTATCGAAAGGAGCTGGTGTACGGTGAAGACTATGAGGCGCGTGCCGCGCCACCTACAGTGATAGAACTATATGGAGAGGTGCGTAAAAACTACTTCAAGCTGTATTTTAACTATTTATACTTTAATGTTTTTAGATTCTCCTATTTGCGTGGAGCTTCGTTTTTGCCATTAATTGCGCTAGGCCCGACCATCGTATCCGGCACGATTACATTCGGCGTGTTTCAACAAATTATGAACGCGTTCAATCAAGTGGAAAATTCGTTCCAGTTTCTGGTGAACTCATGGACCGTTATTGTTGACTTGATGTCGATTCACAAACGACTCAAGGCATTCGAATCGGTTATCCACGATGGTGACATAGATTGGGTTACAGCCTGATTCATCAGCAACCAGATCAAGACTCAATATAAGATATGTTTGGAAACCAGATGCTGCCTGACCTGCAGTTAGTCATTTAACATCGACTAACTGCAGGCAAGTCGCGTCGTCACTCATTGCTTATACCTGAAAAAACACTATCTTATTCGGCTAAGCCCATCGCGATAGAGCGGGATTTTATCGATGTAATGCTGTGCACCGGCATCCATCATATCCAGTGCCTTATCATCAAGCTGCTTAACTATCCGGCCCGGTGAACCCAGTACCAGCGACCCGTCCGGTATTTCCATTCCTTCCTTGACAAGGGCATTGGCACCGATAAGACAATGCTCACCAATGACCGCCCCGTTTAGTACCACCGCATTCATACCGATCAGACTGCCGTTACCAACCGTGCAACCATGCAACATTGCCTTGTGACCGACGGTGACACGCTGCCCAAGCTTGATCGGGTGACCTTCGTCGACATGCAGCACAGCACCATCCTGAATGTTCGTCCCCTCTCCTAATTCAATGGCATCATTATCTCCACGCAATACGGCGTTAAACCAAATGCTGACATCTTCTCCCAATCGAACATCTCCGATTACCGCAGCACCGGGTGCAATGTAGTAATTGGAGCTGATGACAGGCTGTTTATCGCCGAGTTTGTACATAGACACTGTGCCACTGTTTTCAAGACTGACACACACTATACCCCACGGCGGTACGGATTCGCTTTGTGATGTGTCTCTCATAACCAGTTACAGCTTATGGTGACTACCCGGAAAGGCCATACACATACCCGCAAGAACACTAAGGATCAGCCTCACCAAACCGATATAACCTGTGTAACTAATTAGGATTTAGCCGTCATGAGCGCATCTCAAGCGATAGAGCAAGAGACCAAGAAACAAAAACCAAAACACCAGCGAAAGCTGGTGAATGCGGTATGGGAACCGTTTCTGCAATTCAAGCTTCTGATGTACATGCTGGGTCTGACAGCATTTGTAGCCGTGTTGCTTGGTGCGTTTCTTTACTTCGCTTTTGGCAATCTGATCGACAGCATTTCCACAAGTGCTGGTGGCACAAGCTACTACGAAGACGAAATCAACATGCAGCTTATCTATCTATTCCGCTATTGTGGTGCGCTGTTTGTTCTTTATGTACTGTTGCTGGCAGCTGTTTGCGTTGCTTACACACATCGCCTTGTTGGCCCGTTTCGTCCTTTCACGCGACACGTAGAAGAATTGTCGAAAGGCAACTACGCACACCGCGTTACGCTTCGAAAAGGCGATGTCAGAATGCTTAACGAGTATGCAGACAAACTAAACGAATTAGCGGTCAATCTTGAGACCAAACAAAAGCACAGTTAGGTTTTCCCTGCGTATCTGCGCTTAACAGCGAATCTTCGAAAAAGCCCGAGTTATCGGGCTTTTTTTTGACCTGTATAATGTGAGTGGTACACCAAAAGGGCAGCAAAGCCTGCGATGCCAATAGACATTCGAAAAGCCACCATTGTCGATCTGCCATTCATCAAAGATTGCGCCCGAAAAGCCTATACAAGGTATCTGGAACGAATGGATCGTAAGCCAGCCCCTATGGTTGCGAACTTCAAGCAACAGATAAGCGAAGGTATTGTCACGGTTGCAAGCCAAAACAACAGATTAACCGGATTCATTGTGTTCTACACCCGGCTTGATTACATGCACCTGGAGAACGTTGCGGTACTGCCGGAATTTGCAGGTATTGGCATTGGTAAAGCGCTATTGTTGCATGTTGAACAAGCTACCCGAGAAGCACAAAAACAGCGCATTGAACTATATACCAATGAAGTCATGCACGAAAACTTCGGGCTCTACGAGCACCTTGGCTACAAGGAGATTGAGAGGAAAGAGGAATCCGGATTCAGGCGAGTGTTTTTTTCAAAGGTCATTCGCTAATCAGCAGTCGTTGGTCTGCATTTAACGATCTGGTGATTGTGGTTAATGTCTCACTTAGCGCAGATTTTGTCTAGATTTTACGCCAATGGTCGTTTTCATTATCTGAAAGCCTGTCAATTAACCTGGAACGGGGCGAACGCTAGCGTAGTCAACCAAGTGGATGGTGATGATGAAATTGTCGAAAGTAATCGTAACAACAATATCTTTAATGCTGAGTGCGGGATGCGGCGTACGAAATAGTGAGGAGCCTGTCGGGTTTGACGTTGGCGTCGGTTCAGGCACTCAGGGCGTCGTCAACAGCGGTTCAACCAGCGAAACCTCAGGTGCAAACGACAATACTGATACTAACAACAATCAGTCCACTGTCACCAGTAGCCCTTTAGCAGGTTCAGCAAGTGTACCCGATGAAATGACAGGACTTTGGGTTGAAACTTGGGACAGAGGAGATTATACCTACATTGAATCCAATGGTGATGAAACCAGCTATATCCTGTCGGACGATGGCGACAATTGCTATTGGCCATCTTCGCTTGGAATAAGATGGGTGCACAATGACGGCACGTCTTTTTCAAAGACCTTTTTAAACAATACCAGCGCAGCGGACGAGCAGGTAGAAATCGTGCTGGATGCAAACAGTATGAGTATCGCGTATAACGAAGGCCTTGCTGCAGGTTTTGCTTTCGTCTACGAACGCGCATCTGGGATTACGCTGACAGATTTACCTATTTGTGGGTAACTAAATTCGGTCAGTTAGTTGTACTGGCTGCCCGTGTCCAGATTGGCTAACATATCGTCAAGCCAGGCAGGCTTCTGCAGTTCAGCGATTTGCTCCTTACTAAAAAACTGGCAGGCTTCGAGTTCATCGAAGTCAGGCTTGGGCGAACCGGCGACAATGTCACATTCAAAAACGCTAGTGACATACACAACCTCATCTCCGTTCGGGTAACGAATTACGTAGTCAGGGCCACTGAACGAACCAAGTAAACGAATTGGTCTGACATCAACGTTTAATTCTTCTTTTAACTCACGCACCACGGCAATGGACGGGCTTTCCAGAGGTTCGATCATTCCTCCTGGTGTTGTCCATTCAGAATCACCCGAATTGCGCACCAGCAGAAGCTCGTTTTTTTCGTTGCGGATAATGCCAGTGACTGAAGGCAGTGTCAGCAGTCTGTGTCCAACCAGACTGCGTATATCGGATAGATAGTCAGACATGGGCATAGATCTATATCCTTAAAAGAACAACAGTCGATTCGTTACTCGGAACGAAATGGGCAATCTGGATACTCAGCCTGTTCACTAATAAATTTTCCGTGCTGCAAATATGCAATGACCTCTTCTATGACATCATCATCTTCCATAATAAACGGGTGTGAAACATCGACTTGTAAGTGGGCACACATACCATCGAGTCGTGTGCTTTCGACTGACACCTTCCCGTCATCCGGATCAGGCAAATATGTTGACAAAACCAGGTTAATACTGAAGGTACCTGCAATCACTGCCACATCGCTCGTGGCTGGTCCAAGCCGCAAAGGCACGCTGTTTTCATCGGTTCCCAGTTGCAATCCCGCTGGACCGTTCAGCCATTGAAAGCCAGGCACTTCGCGAAGAGCATCGACTGCCTCACTGCCTTTGTTCGGTGGTGCGAGCATAATGGTTCTGCCAAACGCATCAACACCGTCAGTAGAGACATATTGCCTGAACAAAATGCCTCCCATTGAGTGTGTTACCACGTGAATAGTACCGCTGGTTTTAGCACGACACTCAGATATGCCTTTCTGAACAGCGGGGCCAGCCAGAGTCTCGATTGGCTGGGTTCGAGACGGATAATCAATCTTTGCGACGACAAACCCTGCATCGTCCAAAGCATCTTGCATGTCATTCATCGATGAAGATGTACGCGCCAGTCCGTGCAATAAAATAACGCACTGCGACTCCGTGGTTTCCGATTCGGTTGCAGCAGAACCGATGAGCGCGAACGTACCGGCAACAGCAAAAGTTAGAAAACAAAATACGTATCGGATTGTGATTTTCAGTTTGATCATAATCGATGTCAGGTGTTATTAAATCCTCGCGCACCCGGTGCTCTGGTCAGGCTTTGCTTGCGCTTGGCTTCTCGGTACACAGTAAAAACCGCAGCAAGCACAATGATACCTGCTCCAAGCCAGGTTGAGAATTGTGGTAGCTGCTGGAATAAGAAATAGCCAAATATGGTTGCAAAAATCAGTCGGACATAGTCAAGCGATGCGAGCAGTGAGGCTTCACCGTGTTTGTACGCAAAGATATTTGATTTCTGTGCAAAGTACGAAGCAAAACCAATGGCGCATATAATGAACCATTCCTTCGGTGTTGGAGGTACCCACATAATAATGGCCGGAATCATTGTGACCAATCCAACTCCAAAAACCTGAAACCCTAGTATGGACGTTGAGGTTTCCGTTTTGCTCAGTAACCGAATGATCACCATGACCACACCAGCGGCGGCTGCACCGGTTATGGCATAGATTCCAAAGATACTGAAACCCTCAGCGCCCGGCCGCAACATGACGCCAACGCCGATGAAGCCAACCACAATAGCCGACCAGCGATAAAGCCCTACTTTTTCATTGAGTATGACAATAGCTGCAATCGTGACGAAAAAGCTTTTTGCAAAACCCAGTGCAGTTGCTTCGGCTAATGGCATATTAACCACTGCAGTGAACCCGCCGAACAAGGCGACTAGCGCCAATGCCACACGCGTCAACTGCAGCCCGGGTCGATTTGTTCTGATGTTTACCGGGAAATCCTTAACCAGCGCGGGTGATAGCATGACTAACATGCCAAATTGGCGTAAGAAAATAATTTGTATAACGGGTAATCGAGCGCCAACGTACTTGATCAAGGCCACACTGAAGGTGAACAATACAGCGGCAAAAATGAGTATTGTTGCGCCTTTGAGGTTATCTGATAAAGCGTCGAAGCGTTTCAAGTCGGAATCCGGTTGACTAGCCCCTACTCTATAGCAGACACCAATGAAGAATACTGTTGCGGCCTTCGTGAAAGCTGTTCACATTTGGAATTGATGAAAAAGTGATCTAAAACGCCCTGAATTCATACAAAGCCAATATTGGCAACATTGAAGTTACCGAGGTTCGGAAACACATCTGACATATTCGATTCAGGCAGACCATACCAGCGCGCCAGCGTTGCCGCGTACTGATCAACGGACGTGGTTGGTATTAGTCGTCCACGACCTGAATCCTGCGGGCCTTCTATGCGAATTTCTGGCATTTGTCCGTAGATGGCATTACCTTTCACGGCACCACCTAGCGCTATTTGATGTCCACCCCAGCCATGGTCGGTGCCATCACCATTGGTTGTCAGGGTTCTGCCAAAGTCAGCCGCCGTAAAGGTTGTGACCTTGGATGCGACGCCCAGACTTTCGGTTGCCGAATAGAATGCCCCTAGTGACTGGCTTAGTGAGCGCAACAAAGCCGGGTGTCTTGCAGTTTGATCACCGTGCGTATCCCAACCACCAAAACCAACAAAGAAAATTTGGCGACGCAAGCCAAGCGTATTCCGATGTGAAATCATTCGCGCAACCATACCCATGGCAGCGCCCAGATCAGTTGCCGGAAAATTTGATTCAATTTCTATATTGCTGTCAAGTACGCGACCAAGCTCTTCACCCACCACTAATGAACGTCGCATGGTGTTGCGGTAATGGTTTGCAAGCAAGTGTCCTGTGTCGTTACTGGTTATTGCCGCAATGGCTTTTTGTCTGCGTTCCAATCGACCATAACCGGTTAGCAAAGAACTCATCTTCGGGTGCACTACCCCACCTGGCGATAAGTTATACGGAATACTCGTTGCACCCGTTTGCATCAGATTACTTCCAACCATCGATATGTTCATCGAAAGTTCGCCGCTGATATATTGCGCTTGCATCGCATCCGCTACCCTGCCTGCCCAACCTGATGGTTGCGGAGCCGCAGATTGCAGGCTCTGCCAAAAGTCCTGTTGATCGTTATGCGAGAAGAGTCGTGGTGGAAGAGGAACGCGATTAGCTTGATAATCTTCTCTTGATGTCGGTACAACCAGCGGGCCCACGTTGCCCACAACCGCAAGCTTTCCGCCATTAAACAAATCAGCCAGTTCCGGTGCAGCAGGATGAAAACCATATTGCGATCCGTCTGATGCAGTTGGAGATACTCCGATCAAGCTACTTTGCGGCACCGCAAGATTTCTGCGCGCCTGCGCATACAGTTCATACGGTTCGTTGCTACGGGGTACAAACATGTTAAATGAATCGTTCCCACCGTAGAGGAAAACACAAACCAGTGCCCGGTAATCATCCTGGTCCTGAGCGAAAGCATCTATCGCCGACAAGCCAGTAAAGGTAGAGGTCGCCCCGGCACCGGCGAGTAAGGATGCTTTTTTCAACCAGAAACGCCGTTCGCGTTGGAATCGGTTCATAGCTATTTCATCTTATCGCTGGATTGCATATTCAGGAGAGATAAACAATACATACAGCAGCTCACGTACACGCTGTGCACCGTTGTCCGTCATCGGTGTTGCTTCGCCGAGTTCAAGCAGAGTTGTTCTCAGGCTGTCTGAAATGCTGCCGGCAAGCAGCTTGTTGGTTAAATGTTCAACCAACTTTGGCACATCGTTAGCCAGTGCTTTCTCCGTTTCGATATTAAGCAAGATCGTGTGCTGATTGGAATTGTTTGCACTACCCAGAGGCACCTCATGCGCATAGTCAAACAATCGATCAGCCGCTCTTAGAATCGTGGTGTCATTCAGAATTTGCGCTTCCGGTGCAACTTTGCCTTCGTCACCGATAATTCCGGGAGGTTTATAGCTGGCTGAATAAAAATTAAATACCGATGGTGCACTGTAGGGGTTTTGTAAAAAGTCTGCATTAATACCCGAGTAGCGCAGCTTGCCAAACTGGCCTTTGGCATCAAACGCTCTCCAGATCGAAGCAATTTTCACAACCGGCTCTTTCAGTTTGCCAAAGCTCCAGCTGTCTTGCTGATGACCATTAAGCGCTTCACTGTCCAGCAGTATTGCTGGCACAACTGCCGAAAGATCACCACGCACACCGTCGCCATTGTCGGTAAATATGGCGGCGACTCTTTGCACATAAGCGGCCGAAGGGTTACTGGTAACCAAACGCTGAATCAGTTGTCTGGCAACAAACGGGGCAACGTTCGGATGATTGAAGATGGCATCCAGTGCAAGATTCAGCTCGTCCGACGCGCTCATTCCAGCCGGTATCTCAACACCACCTACTATTGTTTTGGGGGTTTTATCGTGATATTCCTCAAACGCTTTCATAGGAATAATCTCACTCTGCGGGCTTCGATTACTACTGCGCATGGAGCTGGCATCACCATAGTTCCAGCCGGTAAACACGCGAGCCAGATTAACGACGTCCTCCTGAGTATAAGTTGGTACCGGCTGACCACCGGCACCAACAACAGCTTGTCCATTACTGTGAAGTTGCGACAAACCTAACGTGAACAGTTGCATCATTTCACGCGCATAGTTTTCATCTGACTGTATATTGTTTTCGATATCCGGCTTTTCATTTCGGCGCATACTCAGAAAGTCGCCCATCATCGGATTCAAAGTGACCTTGCCCAGTAGTGTTCTGTAGTTGCCGAATGCCTCACTGGCGAGTAAGTCGTGGTAGTTGGCAACACCCCTGACACGATTATCCAAACCAGCATCCTTGTCTGACACCACCAGAATTTGACTTAGCGCAAAGGCCACACGTTGTCGCAACTGGTCAGGTGCGTTAACAGCAATATCCCAAAAAGCATCACTGCGTATTTGCTGCCGATCAAACTGGCGGCTGCCATCAGTGATGTTGATCAGTCCGTACTCGCGCAACACGGAATCAACCCTATCGAGATATCGTGTTTGGCTAATCGACATTTGATCGTTTATCCAATCTGCATAAGTTTGCTGCATCAGTCCGGACACTGACTGCACATCGGGCCCAAAAGTCGCGCGCTGCAAAAAACGGGCAGCGTCCGCCTCGGTGTCAGGTCTGGCCGTCTTGTCCGTCTGTGGCGGAGGTGGCACTTGATCAGTTGAACTTGTATCGACAACATTGACAGTGACGATCATTCTGGTAGCCAGCGAAGAATCCGTATGATCAGTCGCGACAACAGTAAATTCGTGTAAGCCACTCTGATCACCTACCGGTGTCCAGTAAAATTCGCGCGAACCGTCTCCGTTATCTTCAAAGCGTACGTTATCAGGGACATTTTCCAGATACAGTGAAGGGACTGTTCCATCGTCGTCGGTGGCCACTACCCGAAAGCGCAGGTCTCCGTTGATGACCACTTGCTGCTGCTCAATCGGGATGAGCTTTGGCGCAGAATTTGAGCCATTCGTCAGTTCAGGTGCCGAGCCAGGTGCATCCGGATCGCCAACCACAATAAGCACATCGGTTGATACACGCAGGTTTACATTGCGATGATGGATAGCAGTGAACCGAAAGACATGCTCACCCTGATCTGCATCTGAGGTTGGCCAAAAAAATGTCCGGGTTCCATCGTAATTATCATCAAAACTTGCACTTGGTGGCAGTCGATCAACATGCAGGATGGCAGCCGATTGGTCCGGCATGCGCGGCACAACGCGAAACTTGACGTCCTGACCAGCACTGACCACAGGCGCTGATATTGGTTCGAAGTAGGGTGAATCCTTTTGAGTTTCTGTTGCGCCAACATCATCTGTGTTCTGCTGTGTCGCTTGCTCTTGCGACACGCCATCACCTTCACCGTTTGCGTCGGTAACAGGTGATGTCCTATTTGAACCCGTATTCTGCGTTTCGTTGTTACCGCTTACCGAAAAAACAATCAGTCGCTGTGTTGTTAACGTTGCATCAGTTGCGTCCATGGCAATGAGTACAATGCGGTGCTCACCTTCCTGCCCGGCAGACGGACGCCAGCGAATAACCCGGCTTCCATCGAATCCGTCTTCAAGCACTGCCCCATCGGGCAAACCATCGGCTCGCAATCCGGCAACGGTTCCATCGGCATCCATAGGACGTATATAGAGCTGGTAGTCCCTTCCGACTTGCAGCGACTGAACACCGATTTGTGGCAGCTCCGGCGGCTGGTTTAGTGTGTCGTTCGATGCTGGCTGATTTTCGGTGTTCGATTGTGTCGCAGTTGCGTTAGTAGCAGCTGATTGTTCTTCTGCCTTCTCGTTTGAATTGATCAACCCGGTCGGGCTTCCCAGCCTCAAGACCATTCGCTGAGTGCTGATCAAATTTGCATCTAACGCATCGACAGCTTGAAAAAGGATGACGGTTTCGGCGGCGGTATTAGCAGGCGGGCGCCACTGCAGAGTGCGGGAACCGTCACCGTTGTCACTCAGTACAGCATCCGCAGGCGCATTCAGCATTTGAATGCCCGGCACCGTGCCATCAGCGTCTCGTGCAGAAATTCGGTATACAAATGTTTGCTCAGCAAACACAGTTTGAGTGGGAATGGGAGCGAGTTCTGGTCGGCTGTTCGCAGCAGCCTTACCATGCCCTGCAATTAACAAAAAGCCGACTAAAAACAACGATTTTCGATTCAGCGCAAGGCGGGAGAGCGGTGTTGGCACTGACCTTCTCATCTTATTGTTACTAACACGATATGGTAATTCACCGTGCATTACTCGTCAACGAGATGGCGTTGGTGTTATTACCTTTTCGGCCACACTGACGTGTGCGTATGCTCGGTATTTAAACAATTACTGCGCAACCCGGAACGTCAGATTCCAGCGCGTATCGCCAGTTATTGGGTGAGATGAAGCCTTGAGTTTTCTAACGCCGTGATAATAACGTCGAGCCTGGCCACCGAATACAATGACATCACCATCGTTCAAATCAACCGACTTTGAAGTACCCTGCTTCTGTTCGCTTAAAACAAAAAATCGGGCAGTAACACCCAGGGAAACCGAAACAATAGGCTGAGAGAAGTCACGCTCATTTCGGTCTTGATGTGCTCCCATTTGAGCACCTGGTTTGTATTGGTTAATCAGACACGCATCCGGCTCATACAAGCCAAACCCTGCCGTTTCGGCCGCATCCTTCGCCAGCTTTTTCAATGAAGCAGGCATCACCGGCCACGGCTCTCCAGACAACGGATCAATTGGACTGTATCGATAGCCACGACGATCTGAAGTCCATCCGACCTGCCCGCAATTTGTCATGGCCACAGACATCGTAAAGCCGCGCTGGGTTTGCATATGTCGCAGCGGGGCCTGCGCTATGACGCTATCGATATCAGGCTTGAGCTGCTGCAATGATGCAAATCCTGGCAGCAGCCACATGCCAGGTTTAATGGGTACAGGGTCGTTGAACAGTGACATAGAAGCACTTTAACTCACGTCTCACGGCGGCAATTGAGCTATTTTCGGATATTATTCAGATTATTTTGCCCGATATCGGGCAATTTAGTTGCCCAAACATACAAATTAAACTGAAATTCATCCCATGCAACCGCTCGACACCACTGCTGACTCACCTGCCGACCTGCCTGCCAGGCCACCAGACGAACTGATCGACCATCTGTGTCGCAGCAGTCAGTTAACAGCTCGAGAGGCAGAGCATCTGGTTGCAGAGGTTCTTGCCTATTTCTCGCAAACACCGGAAGAGTTTCTGCGCGCCCGGCATCAGGAACTGCAGTCACTGGGTTATGGAAATACAGAAATTTTTGCAACGCTGCAGGCCGAACTGGGCTTACGAAGGTTCAGTGCAAAACCTTTAACGACAAGACAGATAAGACGAGCGATTTACGGCTAACCGAATTAAAGATTCGTTTACGAATCATATATTGAATCACTTAACAAAGAGCATCTAACTATGTGCGGCATTATCGCCTACACCGGAACACAACAAGCGCTACCTGTATTACTCGACGGACTGAAACGTCTTGAGTACCGCGGCTACGATTCGACCGGTGTGTCACTCATTTCCAGAAAGCGTATCAAGACTGTTAAAGCTGCTGGCAAACTGAATGTGCTTGAAAGCAAACTCGATACCCCTGTCTCCGGACACTGTGGTATCGGTCATACGCGGTGGGCAACGCACGGTGCACCGACCGATGAGAACGCACACCCTCACTACGACGCCGACCATCGATATGCAGTGGTACATAACGGGATTATCGAAAATGTTGATGCACTGAAAGCGAAACTCGGCAAGAAGGTGACTTACACATCAGAAACCGATTCAGAAGTCATCGCACACTTGCTCGCGCAACACGGTGGTGATTTTGTTGATGCGTTAAGGGATGTGCTATTACAAATCACCGGCACATACGGTTTGGCCGTTATCGATAAAGAACATCCTGATACGATCATTGTTGCCCGTAACGGAAGCCCGGTTATCCTGGGTATAAAAGACGATGAAATGCTTGCTGCATCGGATATGTCAGCACTCAGCCGCTATACAAATCAGGTTATCCATCTTGATGACGGTGAAATCGCCGTACTAAAGCCAGGACATTTTGAGGTCAGTCGGCTCGATTCAACGGTATCGGAAAAGCAGGCGATTACATTGAACCTGCAGAACGCCAACTATGATCGCGGTGGCCACCCACATTACTTATACAAAGAAATTGTCGACCAACCAGATACAGTAAGACAAACTTTAAGTGGGCGACTTGATGAGCGTTTTTCTACTGCACACCTGGGCGGACTGAATCTGTCTGCGCGTGATCTTATCGGTATAAAACGCATTACTATACTGGGCTGTGGTTCAGCACTATATGCGGGTATGGCTGGTGCCAACATGATCGAAACGCTGGCTCGCATTCCAGTTAATGCCGAGCCGGCAGCGGAGTTTCGTTATCGGAATCCGGTGATTGAACAAGACTCACTTTACATTGTGGTGAGCCAGTCAGGTGAGACCTTCGATACACTTGCTGCGCTTCGCGAAGTCCAGCGAAAAGGTGGATTCGTTCTGGGTATTGTTAATAGCGTTGGCAGCACAATTGCGCGCGAAGTGGATGGTGGCATATACATGCACGCCGGTCCGGAAGTATCCGTTGCTTCCACCAAAGCGTACACCAGCATGTTAACGGCATTTTCATTACTCGCACTGCTGCTTGGTCGCTCAAGAGATGTATCCCCACAAAAAGGCAACAGTATTATCAATGAGCTGAAAGCATTGCCTGAGAAAATAAGCCAGGTGCTTACTTTGGAAACCGATATCGCAAAAATTGCGAATAAATACAAAAAAAGCGCAAGCGCATTTTTTATCGGTCGAACCAGTGGCTTTCCTGTCGCGCTTGAAGGTGCGCAGAAACTAAAAGAGATCTCTTATATACATGCAGAAGCATACCCTGCTTCGGAATTAAAGCACGGACCATTAGCTTTAGTCACTAAAAAGACCCCGTGCGTTGTCATACTGCCCGATGATGAACTGTTGTTGAAGACCGTTTCATCAATGGAAGAAATAAAAGCCAGAGGTGGTCCGGTAATTGCCGTGACCAGCTCCGATTCAAAACGAATCGACAAACTGGCCGATGCAGTATTGCGCGTACCAGCGTCGGGCACATTGACTCAGCCAGTACTGATGGGAATCGTTTTACAGCTGCTCGCTTACCACAGCGCAGTGAGCCTCGGTCGCGATGTTGATCAACCTCGCAATCTGGCCAAGAGCGTTACGGTGGAGTAAACGCTTCAACAAATACTTTTGGAGCGGGAGCTATTGATGGAAGTATTGTAGTTGCTCGGGTTATCGAAGTTACAAGTGCAAACCATAACCGGTCGCCATCAAACAGGCTTCCTGCAAACCTTCACTCATAGTTGGGTGGGCATGCACAGTTGCTGCCAGGTCTTCTGCGCAGGCACCCATTTCAATCGCCAGGGAGAATGCAGCAGACAGCTCGGATACTCCAGCGCCGACCGCTTGAATTCCTAAAATGACGTTGGTGTGTTTCTGCGTGACCACGCGAATAAAACCATCTTCACGCTCAAGTGTCATTGCGCGGCCGTTGGCCATAAAAGGAAAGTTCGTTACATCAAACGCTTCTCCGGCAAGCCTGGCATCATCCGGAGACATGCCGGCAGTGACTATTTCGGGGTCAGTAAAGCAAACGGCTGGTATACATTGCCTATCCCATGATTGCGATTGACCTGCTAATAGCCGTGCAACCATGTCACCCTGTGCCATTGCCCGATGGGCGAGCATCGGCTCACCGGTGACATCGCCGATAGCATATACACCCAGCATTGATGTTTGACAGTTTTCATTGATACTCAAAAAACCGTTCTCGGTTGTCAGGCTTAACTCTTCAAGCCCCCAACCTGAAAGGCGTGCTCGACGCCCTACCGTGACTAACACCCGATCAGCTTGAATATCACTTGTTGCGTTATCGCTGCCAATCAACGACAACATGGCATCGTCGGCTTCGTAGCCTGATGCTCTGGTTTGCGTTAGCAGTGTGATACCAAGATGCTTTAAGCGCTTAACGACAGGTGTCGAAAGTTGCTCATCGTATTGAGACAGTACCCTGTCTTCGCTTTCAACAATAGTAACCTGCGATCCCAGTTTGGCAAACGCGGTTCCAAGCTCAAGGCCGATATACCCACCACCAATAACTGCCAGACTTTTGGGAACTTCCGTTAACGTCAGCGCACCGGTTGATGACATGACATGATCGCTGAATGGCATGCCCGGAATGTCGACCGGCTCAGAACCCGTAGCAATCACCACGTTTTCGCAATGAACCTGAACTTCTCCTTCACGACCATCAACAATGACTGTTTTGCCATCACGAAATTTCGCCACGCCCTGTAGCACTTGCACATTGGCTTTAGCCAGTAATCCGCTTACCCCTGAATTTAATCGATCAACAATTCCATTTTTCCAACCAATGGTTTTACCAAAGTCGATCGTGGTTGTGCCGGTGCTGATGCCCATTGAGTCAGACGCACCCTGTCCGGCAGATACCATTTTGTAGAATTCATCAGCTGCATGAATCACGGCCTTAGAAGGAATACAACCAACATTCAAACAGGTGCCGCCAGGCTTCTCAGCCTCTACGATAATTGTTTTAATACCAAGCTGCCCGGCCCTGATGGCGCAAACATAACCGCCGGGCCCTGCACCAATAATAAGAAGTTGAGTACGTGTGCTTTCCATATCAATCTTCCAGAAACAACATGGCAGGCTTTTCCAACAATGACTTTAGCTTCTGCACAAATACCGCAGCGTCATAGCCATCGATAACGCGATGGTCGAAACTGCAAGACAGATTCATCATCTTTCTTGGCACAAATTGCTGACCATCCCAGAATGGTCTGATCATCATTTTATTGATACCGACTATGGCAACTTCGGGATGATTGATTATCGGCGTGGTGGCAACCGCACCAAGCGGCCCCAGCGACGTGATAGTCATGGTTGATCCGGTGAGCTCGTCTCGTCCGGCAGAACCATCACGACAGGCCTGCGCTAGATTCACGACTGCAGAAGCGTTCTCCCACAACGAATTCATTTCACTGTGACGCACAACCGGAACGACAAGTCCGTTGGGTGTTTGGGTCGCAACACCAATGTGCACACCGGCATGTTGAGCAACTGTTCCGGCTTCATCATCATAGAGCGCGTTCAATTCAGGTTGCTCGCGCACCGCTTCAATGATTGATTTCATGACAAACGGAAGTACAGTTAGTTTTCCCCGTACTTGCGCATGCTTCTCATTTAGTTCTTCGCGCAGATCTTCAAGATACTGCACATCGACTTCTTCAACAATGGTGATATGCGGAATGCGGGATTTGGACAAGGCCATTTTCTCGGCGATTTTACGCCGCATGCCTACCACCTTCACAATATTGATGCTGGCATCAGGCGTTTTCACTCCATTACCGGGTTGAGCACGCCGTTCGGTAAACTTGTCGAGATCGGCGTGCACGATTCGGCCGATTGGACCGCTGCCTGAGACGGTTGATAATTCGACACCAAGCTCCCGTGCACGTTGTCGTACCGATGGTGCAGCCAATACCTTTTGTTTCGCTGTCCCGCCCTGTTGAATATTCCTGTCGCTGGATCTTAGATCAGCTGTTTGGCTCTTCGAATGGGTATTGCTTTTCAGCGCATCGCGTTTCTGCTTTGGCTCATCGGTTTGGTTTTCCGATAAATTCGCTGTGGTGCTAACTGTCTGTTCGACCGAATCCGTTCTGCCAGCGGTGTTGCCCTCCCCATCCACTTCCAGATGTATCAGATCGGAACCAACGGCAACAACATCACCGACTTCACAGCATAACTTCATCACTTTGCCCAACACGCTACTGGGAATTTCGACCGCAGCCTTGTCGGTCATCACAACACCAAGCAGCTGATCTTCACTTACCGTATCACCAACGGCGACATGCCATTCAACCAGTTCGGCTTCAGCAACACCTTCACCAACATCACTGAGGCTAATTACAAACAAACCCATCAGTTCAAGCCTCCATTGCTTTTTGCAGCGCTCTGCCGAGCCTTGCAGGACCAGGAAAGTAATTCCATTCCTGTGCATGAGGGTATGGTGTATCCCATCCGGTCACCCTTTGTATCGGTACTTCAAGATGATAAAAACATTCCTGTTGAACCAAGGCTGCCAATTCAGCGCCAAACCCACAAGTTAATGTAGCTTCGTGCACGATGACACAGCGGCCGGTTTTACGTACCGATTCGGTGATCGTGTCGATATCAAGTGGAAGCAAAGATCGCAGATCAATTATTTCAGCATCAACACCAGATTCTTCTGCTGCGGTTTGTGCGACATACACCATAGTGCCATAAGCAAGCACGGTCACCTGTTCACCCGACCGTCGAACTTCTGCCTTACCCAACGGCAGCGAATAGTAGTCTTCCGGTACGTCGCCTGATTCGTGCGAACGCCACGGTACAACCGGTGCATCGTGATGACCATCGAACGGTCCATTGTAAAGTCGCTTGGGTTCAAGAAAAATAACTGGATCGGGATCTTCAATGGCAGCCGTTAATAAACCTTTTGCATCGTAGGGGTTCGACGGCATAACCGTTTTCAACCCGCTGACATGAGTAAAAATGGCCTCCGGACTTTGGCTGTGGGTTTGTCCACCAAAGATGCCACCGCCAACCGGCATGCGAATAACCAACGGACAAGTAAAGTCTCCGGCCGAGCGATGCCTTAACCGGGCAGCTTCAGAGACAATCTGATCATAAGCCGGGTAGACATAGTCGGCAAACTGGATTTCAACACAAGGCCGTAAACCATAAGCTGCCATACCAATGGCCGTTCCAACAATACCCAATTCGCTGATGGGCGCATCGAAACAACGGGTTGGTCCGTATTTTTCTTGCAGACCAGCAGTGCAACGAAACACACCACCGAAAAACCCGACATCTTCACCAAAGACAACAACGCGTTCATCACGCTCCATTACGGCATCGTGTGCGCTGCGAATAGCGTCGATCATTGTCATGCTAGCCATAATCAGTACCCCGCTTCCTGACGCTGCTTGACCAAGTGAGGTGGCATTTGCTCATACACCCCTTCAAACATATCGCGAGCCGATGGAGCGTTACCGGATATGAGAGTGCCAATCTCTTCTGATGCTTTTTGCGCACTGATCACCTCGTCTTCGACTTCGGCTTCCACCTGGGCGTGCTTCTGCTCCGACCACACACCTTGCTTGATCAGGTGCGATTTGAGCCGCAAAATCGGGTCACCCAGCGGCCATGCATCGCCTTCTTGTTTCGGACGGTAGGCAGCCGGGTCGTCAGAGGTTGAATGTCCGCCAGCTCTGTAGGTCACGTACTCAACGAGCGTAGGGCCCAAGTTCAGTCTTGCGCGTTCGGTTGCCCACTTTGCCACTGCATGTACAGCAAGGTAATCATTGCCATCGACGCGCAATGCCGGTATGCCAAAACCGTGTCCACGAGCAGCAAAGGTGGCAGAACCGCCTTTCGCCATGCCTTGAAAAGTGGATATGGCCCACTGATTATTCACAATGTTCAGTACTACGGGCGCACGATAAGTTGAAGCAAATACCATGGCAGCATGAAAATCGTTTTCAGAAGTTGATCCGTCTCCGACCCAACCAACGGCAATCTTGTTGTCATTACTGATCGCTGAGGCCATCGCCCAACCAACTGCTTGTGAGAATTGTGTAGTCAGGTTGCCCGAAATTGAAAAGAAGCCGTAGTCTTTTGCCGAATACATAACCGGGAGCTGCCTGCCTCGAATGGGATCTTCTTCATTTGAATAGATCTGATTCATGAGTTTTATTAGCGGATACTGCTGCGATATCAGCAACCCGACCTGACGATATGTCGGGAAGTTCATGTCACCTTTTTGCAGTGCCTGCTGAAACGCACAAGCCACAGCCTCTTCACCAAAGCTTTGAACAAAGAATGAGGTTTTTCCTTGTCGCTGAGCCATTAACATGCGGCTGTCGAAACTGCGTACTGTCATCATATGACGCAAGCCGACAATCAGTTCTTCGTTGCTTAGACTGTTGGCCCATGGCCCGACAGCATCACCGTCACGAGACAAAACACGGATTACCGTAAAGGCCAGATCACGAATATCTTTTGGGTCGGAATCAACATCGGGCCTTCGCGTCTCACCGGCTTTAGGTATATCAACATCTGAAAAATCAGGTGTATCACCGGGACGAACACCCGGGGCAGGTACATGCAGAGACAAACCAGTGGCTTTTGGCATTGTTTGATTATCCTTTCTAACCTCAGAACACTACGATGGTATTCGTTGTCTGAGGGTTATGGTGTCGATACAACCGTTAACTGTCAGCGGGGTCGCCGCGACAAATTCACTCGCGGATTATGCCATCAATTCATCAACCTGCGGAACATGACCGGATATGGCCTGTTTCTACCGGTTTTGCACCACACACTTCATGGTCCGTTTTCATCGCAAAGACTGCGCCGATTCAGCCTCCGAGCGCAATAATCCGAACCCGGACCCACGGGAACTGCGCACAGTACGAATAAATTGTATCCACCCAAGTCTTAATTGAGACAAATTGCCCCGTAAGGTCGTATGTTTCAAATACACCCGGCCCACTTCAATTGCGTTTTTCATCAGCCCCGATTGTGCGACAATGAAGTATTAGTTGAATTCAAAAGAGGACTTTTCAACATGAGATATTTGCACACAATGGTCCGGGTTAAAGACATCGACGCGTCACTCGATTTCTACTGCAACAAAATGGGCATGGTAGAGGTTCGACGCAAAGAGGTCGAAGCCGGACGTTTTACTCTGATCTTTCTTGCTGCACCCAAAGACAAAGATGCAGCCACTGCCATGAACGCACCAGAGCTTGAACTTACCTATAACTGGGATCCCGAAGATTACGACACCGGCAGAAATTTTGGACACCTTGCTTACAAGGTTGACAACATTTATGAAACCTGCCAAAAACTGATGGACAATGGTGTAACCATTAACCGCCCTCCTCACGATGGCCGAATGGCGTTTGTAAAATCACCTGACAACATCTCCATTGAATTACTTCAGGAAGGAGAAGCATTAGCACCTGAAGCGCCGTGGAAAGATATGAAAAACACCGGCACCTGGTAGCCTGACACCAGCGCATAAATTCGGTATAACAGGAACACAAGCAAGTGTTGCAGTGTGAGAAAAAACCATGAGTCCATTAAGCGTCCATCAGTACACCTACCTTTCTGATAACTATGGTGTTCTATTGCACTGTGCAAAAACGGGTGAAACAACCTGTATAGACAGTGGTGATGCAACAGCCACACTCAATGCGTTGAAAAAAACCGGTTGGAACCTGACGAACATCTGGGTAACCCATCATCACGCTGACCATACTGACGGCGTGTTGGAAATCAAACAAGCCACTGGTGCAACAGTCACCGGTCCTGAACCATTGTCTGCGCCTATTCAAGGCGTCGATAAAACGGTTTCAGATAACGACACATTTACGTTCGCAGGTTTTACGGTTCGGGCCATGCACACACCCGGTCATACCAAAGATATGATCAACTACTACATTGAAGAGGAAGGTCTGTTGTTCGCTGGTGACACACTGTTTACCATGGGGTGCGGCCGGTTGTTCGAAAGCGATGCCAATACAATGCATAAAAGCCTGTCTAAACTTACGGCATTACCAGAAAATACCATCGTCTACAGCTCCCATGAATACACGCTGGCGAACGCAAAATTCGCCTTATCTGTCGATTCTGAAAATCCGGATCTACAAGCACGTTTTCAACATGTCGAAACACTCAGAGCTAATGGAGAAGCAACGGTGCCATCAAGTTTAAAAGAGGAAATGGCAACCAACCCTTTTCTGAGAGCATCCGACAATAGAATTCGCGCATTTCTCAACATGTCTGACGCAACCGATGCCGAAGTGTTTGCAGAAATCAGGAAGCGAAAGGACAATTTCTAAAAATTGGCTCGCCAATCCTGAACGGTATTAACCGGCTTTTCGCATTATGATGAAGCCGGCTTCTATCGATTCTATTACCGATGGTAATTCAGCCGCAATAACAGGTTTTGAGTAGTGATAACCTTGTACGCACTCGCAACCCAGTAACATAAGCTTGCGAACTTGATCTTCATTTTCAACACCTTCTGCCACTGTTTGCAAACCAAAAGAGCGCGCCAGAGTCAGGATTGTGTTGACCAGTGAATTCTCTTCGTCACCAGCGATCAGTTTGTCTACAAACACCTTGTCAATTTTGAGACAATCGAGCGGTAAATTTTCCAAATACGCCAGTGATGAATAGCCCGTTCCAAAATCGTCCACTGCGATACTCACACCAGCATCACGAATTTCGTTCAGCGTGCTAGCCACCTTGGATACATTGTTCATAACCACAGACTCGGTAACCTCAAGCTCTAACTGTGCAGGCTCCAGTTTATGATTAGCTAAAGTCTGTAATACCCCGGTAGTAAAATCATCCTGCACAAACTGTGGAGCCGATATATTTACCGCCATGGACAAGTCGCACAAACCTGCTTCCACCCAGAGCGAGTTTTGCCTTACCGCCTCGTTAAGCACCCACTTGCCAATCTCAGTAATGTATCCGGCCTCTTCGGCAAGAGGCACAAATTCCTGGGGCGACACATACCCGTGTTGCGGATGATTCCATCGCAGCAGTGCTTCAACGCCGGTTACCATACCTTCTACCAAATTGACTTTTGGCTGATAGTGCAGTTCGAATTGCTGATTATCGATCGCATCGATTAGATCGTTTTCCAGAGCAACTCTGTTACGATATTGTGCTGCCATACTTTCATCGAAGCTACAAACACTGCTATTACCCCGCGCCTTCGCTTCGTACATAGCGAAATCAGCGTTACGCAACAGATCATCAACGGTACTACCGTTTTCAGGATAGAAACTGACACCAATACTGACACCGATTTTCAGATTGTATTGATCAACGACAAACTTCTGCTCTAGAGCGTTACTGAGCCGCAGGGCAATGGTATTTGCACTCTCACAAGACTTGACTCCACGTAGCAGCACGGCAAATTCATCACCGCCCATGCGGGCAAGCAGATCATTTTCGTGCAAACAGCCAACCAAACGATTGGATACGCCTTTGAGCAACTCATCCCCTACTGTATGGCCTTGATTATCGTTAACGCTTTTGAAACCATCCAGATCAAGAAAAAGCAATGCAAATTGCTCCCGGCTTTCTGAAGAGACAAGCTTTGTCAGAGTATTTTCGAACTTAAGTCGATTAGGCAATTTGGTTAAGCTGTCATGAAACGCCTGAAAGTGAATTTTGTCCAGTAGATTCTGACGCATAACAGAGCTGGAAAGCTGGGAAGCCAGAAGCTCAACCAAACTCACTTCCACATCGGTGTAGTTACGCTGAGACGCATCTTTGCCAATTGACAAAACTCCCCATACCCGATCATCCTGAATAAGAGGCAGTGTAATAAAACAACCAATACCAAGTAATTCCCTGATTTTCTGTACCGCTGCTGAGTCCCGATCATCTTTTACACCGCGCTTCACCATAGCGCATTGCTTTGTTTCAATACTCCACTTAGCTACAGATTCAGACATTAATTTTACATTACTAAAATTAGATCGACGAACCGAATCACCTTCGCGCTGCCATTCGGCAAGTAAAGAGAACTTGTTGTCGTGCCCCAACTTGCAGACTGTAATTTGTTTGGAATCGAACGTTTTTAGCAACGATTTACAAACACCATCTATAAGCTCACGCAAGTTATCCGCAGTGTAAAATGACTGCGTTATTTCACCAACGGCTGTATGTCGGTCCAGCTCATCCTTCTGATTATTAATCAAAAGCGAGTTTTCAATCGCTGTTGATACGGTTCGAGTAAACAGTTTGAGAATATCAAGATGATTGGTTAAACCGGCATCTACCGAATCGAGCGCCACACATACAACACCTGCAAAACGACGATCTACAAAGAATGGCACAGCGCATCGCTTAGTGGAGTCACCCCATAACTCGGCACAGTCAGCTTCATGTGCTTCATTTTCCATTAACACAAGGTCTTCAAGCTCCCAGGCCAACCCCGCAACATCATCATATTTATGGTGCTTAAAGCCCTTAAACTCGGTAAACCGACCGGTAGCACCAAGAATTTCAAGGTATTGACCAGATTCATGCAACATGCTGACAAAGGCAGACTTGGAATTCGATAGTGTCACTGCTTGAGAAGCAATGTCATCCATTAATTCATCAACTGATTTTCTCTCCAGCAACCGCATAGAAACGTCACTTAACGCAGACATAAAGTTGTTGCGCATTTGAAGCGCTTGACGCTCTTCTGCCAATGCCTTGCTGGTTGAATCAAGATCTGACACATCGGTATAAATGATACCTAGCGTATCTGGTCGCTGACCAAAGACCGACATTGGTTTTTTCTGAACTAATAGACGTCGTTTTTCTCCACGCTGATTCTCTTTCTCAATGTTGTAGACAATCTCTTCATCCACGGCGCGCATCAACTCACGCTCATCAGATTCAATTTGACTTAGGTGATCAGTAGGTACATTTAACGCCCGCATATCAAGCGCATCCATACCACTTGATCCTAGTCCGTTGAATTCAATTGCTGAACGGTTGCAAAAAACGTAATCAAGCTGCGAGTTTTTGGCAAAAATAAGCTGCGGCACTGAATCCAGTAAACTGTGCAGGAACTTTGCATGATCAACAAGCTCTTCACGCGTTTTACCGGCGAGAGTATCAAAGCCGAAATAAGCTTGGTGCGCACCCTTGGCACTGAATCGTCGGCGCAACAACAACTCCAATCGTCCTGATTCAAGTTCCGCGGCCAGAAGAATTTCATCCGCCCCAGCATGCAAGGCTGATTGAGCAGCGTGACTATTGAGATCTTCAACAATCCCAATGAGAAAAGCGTCTCCACTTTGTTCTGCAACTTTTATAAAAATGTGCTCATCTTTCGTCAGATCACAAACGACAATATCAACCGAATCGTCTGAATCCAACCAGCTCTGCAGATCTATCAGCTGAGAATCGTCAGGCAGAATTGCTGTCAAAGCAGACCCAATCGAGCTCAGCGTTGAACCGTCACAAACCAGAGACAATGGTTTGAATATATCTGCAATTGATGAAGTTACTGCATCCAAAACAATACACGCGAATTTGACGTTACACCCTTAGAACAGTTAGCGGCGATGCGCCCTGAAAATGGTGTTCTTGTGACGTGAATTTACCTGTTTATTGGATTGTTATACGAACTTGATTTCCAAATGAGAAGTTTGTAGCTATTAATCAGCTAACACTGTCTGTGATTGTTTGGCAGACCGGGCGCTGAGCAGTACCATACAGAATACTACTGCGGCACCCGTCACATTTAGAACCCAATGTAACGGGTAAAAAGCAGCCGCGCCACCGAGAATCATCAAAGGATACATCCACCATTGCAATGGCCCCTCGCTATATCTCTGAAGTAACGTGCTAAAGGCGTATATGCCAAACAAACTGAAAAATCCGATTCGGGCAACCGTTAGAAAATCGCCCCCAATTAAAGGTGTATAGGCAAACAAAATGGGCACAATGTATAAACCCTTTGCTATTTTCCAGGCTTCAACACCTGTAGCCATAGGTGGAGATTTTGCGATTCCGGCGGCGGTGAATGCGGCAAGGCAAACCGGTGGGGTTACATTACTGTCCTGACTTAACCAGAACACGATTAAATGTGCCGTCAGCAAAAAGGTTGTCATTGATTCAACATCGACCAGCGATGGTCTCATAACAACGGCCAATTCAAACGGAAGTGAGGCCATGAGTTCTCTGGCCTCCGGCAAGCTCATGCCTGTCGCAACCTTCGCAACCAACGGCGAATCGACCAACATAAAACTTGCAGCCGCAACCGGGTCAGTAATTCCAGCGACAAGCTGCTCGACAATGAGACCATCTGCGAGCATTCCAGCAAGCGCAGGCGCTGAGAGAATGGAAAGCACTATGTAAGCAGCAGTAACCGGCAAACCCATTCCCAAAACAAGTGATGCCAGAGTAACCAGAATGAGTGCTATCCAAAGTGAACCCTGAGACCATTGTGCGATCATTAATGCAAAGGTATTTGCCAGGCCTGAAGTTGTCACCGCATTGTTTATCAATCCTACCGCCACCAGCAATACGGCGGTCATTATTGAAGTGGTGACACCAAGTGCCAATGCACGGGAAATATTTCGTGGGCCCATTTTGTTGGGTGTGAGCCAGCTGACCACGATCAGCGTGCCGATTGCGATTGAAGCAGCGTAACTTGGCGTTCTGCCTGATACCAGTAGGTACGTCATAACACCCAGTGGCAGTATAAAATTCAATGCCCCACCGAGCATTTTCTTCCTATCAACAGGCTTTGCCTGTTCAATACCAATGCCGTACTTCATCGCTTCAATACGCACAATAAAACCGACGGACAAAAAGTACAGCATAGCCGGCACCACTGAAACAGCGACAATGGTGCCATAGTCAATACCTGTATAGCTGGCCATAATAAATGCACCAGCGCCCATAATCGGCGGCATAAGTTGACCGCCAGTTGAAGCCGAGGCTTCGACACCCGCTGCAAATTGCCCGCGAAATCCATTGGATTTCATTAGGGGAATAGTTATAACACCGGTGGATGCGGTATTCGCCACTGCCGAACCAGAAATGGTTCCGGTAAGGGCCGAGGACATAACTGCTACAAAAGCTGCACCGCCGCGCAATTTCCCGGCGATACTTTTAGATAATTCAATAACAAAGTCTGATGCACCAGAAATAACCAGGAACGCACCAAAGATCATAAAGAGTGTGATGTTGGCAGAAGATATGGTTGTAATGATGCCAAACATGCCTTCGTCGTTGTACAGGGAACGAAAAAGCACATCGTCAATGGGTAAACTTGCGGCGCGAAAAGCACCGGGCATTAGCTCTCCGAGAAACAAGTTATATGACAACGCAAGAATAACCAGTATTGGAATAATCCAGCCGGTTAATCGCCGGGTTAGTTCAATAGCGCCAACAATAGCAATGCCGCCAGCCAGCCAATCCACAATCGTGAACTGCCAGCTCTGACCGGTTTTTGCCAGTGTGCGTGCATAGACACCATTCTCTGCATGCGCAATCCAAAGGGCACTAAACGCAATCAGGCAACCAAAAACCACATTGAACCAAAATCGCTTGTCGAAACCATGCTTGTCGACTTTGCTGGTGGTTATAGCACCAAGCAATCCAAAGCCTGCAAAGTGAATGGCATTTTGCCAAAGCCCGCCCTCGTTAAGCCAAACGTTCGTCAGGATATGCCAGATACCAAACAAACAAATAACAATATAGATAGGAACGTACGGGAAAGGTTTTGACAGAACAAAATCGAGATCGACAAGCCGGTCTTTGAATGATGTTTCATTGTCGTAAGAAGCACTGTTCGAATCAATATCTGAATCAGTGGAGGCCATAGTCGATAACTCGCCATTGCGATGGTGCGGGATGGGTAAAAGCTGAACATAAGATCAGACAACCCCGAAGTCTGCCCGTTCGGGGTTGTCCGCATCACTTCATCGATGGGTTCGCCACCAATGAGTTCACCTTTGAATTACATCAGGTGAGCAGGAATTTCCAAACCCACTTCTTTGTAGTACTTTGCCGCACCTGGGTGTAATGGCAGTGGCAAACCGCCCATGGCTTTAGAAACATCCATGGCATTGGTTGCTTTGTGTATTGCCTGAAGAAACGGCAGGTTTTCGTAGATAGCCTTGGTCAACAAATACACATGGTTTTCATCAACACTTGCATTTACCGCGAGAAAATTGGGCTGTGCAATGGTTTGTACCGCTGCATCCTGTCCTGGATAGGTTCCAGCTTCAATAGTGTATGGAACCCAGAGATTGCGCCCTCCATCCATCTTTTCAGCTTCCTGCTCAGTCACATTCAACAGCGTGAATTTGTCACCATTAGAAGACATGAGCTTTGTAATTGCACTGGTTGGCGGACCTGATGGAAAACCACCACCAACGACTTGTCCGTTGGCCATCGCGTCCACAGAAGGACCATAACCAGCGTACATCAAGTCATAGGCTGTGATATCTACTCCAAGACCTTCAAGTAAAACCGTGTTGGAACCAAGAGTACCCGAGTTTTCTTTACCCATGGCCATGCTTTTTCCGGTGGCCGCGAGTAAGTCCGACGCAGTACCACCAGCCACGAGATCATTGGCGAGAATGAATTGCTCCACGTTTTGCCAAAGCATCGTAATCGAACGCATGTTCTCCTGTTTTTCGGTTACCGGACCAGTGCCTGTAGCAGCATATGATCCGTACAAACCCTGAACGATGGCAAACTGAGCGGTGTCAGCTGCCAGTGCTTGCACATTGGCACCCGAGCCTGCAGAGTTAACCGCCGTTAAGCTGAACTTTTCTTTTGGCAATAACTTGATTTTCGACAAAGTCGCGATCGCTGTGCCAACCGGGTGATACGTACCGCCAGTTGAAGCGGTATTAAGAATGTAATCATTGGCACTGGCCGCGCTCATCCCGACGACGGATGCAACACCCAGTGCTAACGGTGCTAATACTTTTTTGAACATAAATTTCCTCCAAAGGAATCCAACGATGCAAAGAGCAACTAGTTTGATGGACAGACGTGCTGCTTACAAACCCTGCTATGTTTCTGATTTAGCTTGAATTATTTTAGAGCGAATGCACCAGGAATGCACATTCAGCATGTTGGTAGGCAAGAATTTGCCGATATATCAGGATTCCTGCTCGTTATTGGAGCCAGCGCGCTGTTCAATTAACGTATCGCGTTTTATGCCCAGCTTGGACATTTTGTCGTTGAGCGTGCGCCGATTTATTTGTAGTGCATTTAAAACGTCAGCAACATGACCATTGTGTTGTAACAAGCTACTTTCGATAACATACTTCTCATAAGCAAGTACGCGCATTTTCAAAGAAAACGATTCACCACCTCCGTCAAACACTTGCCGCTGGTTAGCCAAAGTGCCGTAATGGGTACGACGAACACTGCGCACAACACGCAATAATTCATCAGGGTCAACGGGCTTTTCAAGAAACTCAACTGCGCCTAGCTTCATGGCCGCAACAACATCCGGGACCTGGGCAAATCCAGAGAAAAACACGATTGGAATCAAGGGGCGAGATGCTCTGGCTTGTTCTGCAAATGCCAGCCCATTCGCCTCAGGCATTCTGAGGTCGGTTACGATTACATCTATTTCATTTTCTGTCAGCCTTTGCAGTGCGGTTGACACAGACTCTGCAAGAACCACTGAAATTTCGTTTACTCGCAGAAAGCGTGCATTGGCTGCCAATACGTCTAAATCATCATCAACCAACAAAACCTGCAAATGATCCGCTTCAGTTGTCATTTAGTTTGTATTGCCCTGTTGCGTCGGAATGTCCAAAGTAAAGTGACTCCCGTTGGGAGTTCCTGGTAAATAGCTAAGTCGCCCGGCATGCTCAGCGGCGATCAGTTCCGCCAAAGTCAGACCTAAACCCAACCCGGTAGTTTTCTGCCTGTCACTGACAAATGGCTTGAAGAGACTGGCTTGCAACTCAGGCTTGACACCCCGGCCATTGTCGGAGACTTTAAAAGAAACAGATTCGCCCGTTGTGCTCACACTGATATTCACCAGCGGTTGACTCACCTCCAATGTAGCGTCAAATGCGTTATAGAGTAAATTCAGCAATGCTTGTTGCAGTAAAACGTCGTTTCCATTCAACGACAAAGTTGCATCTGACAAACTGACTTTTAGTGCCTTTGATACAAGCGGCCTCTCGCGACGGACCGTCTCGACTACTTCGTCTATCAGATGCGCTACTTCGAGTTTTTTATGATGAGCGTGTCGCTGTCCAGACAAGCTTCGAAGGGTTGTTACCACCCGGCCGATTCGCTTGGTAGTACGGTCACTGTCAACAACAATCTGCTTCAACTCATCCATATCCGGGGCAGGTTTATCAAATAGCTGACGCAGAGTTGCCAGATTTAACCGAAGGCTGGCCAGTGGCTGATTTATCTCATGGTTTATCGCCCCGGACATTCTACCCAGCATGGCAAAATTGGACTCGCTGATCAGTTCCTGCTGAGTCGCACGTAATTCAGCCGTTCTCTGCTCTACTTCGGCTTCCAACTGCAAAGCGTGTCTTTGTTCGGCCTCGGCCAGACGTTTTTGAGCGCGGAAGTTTCTATAACCCAATGATGCAAGCGCAATTAGGGAACCAATCGATAAGACGTAAATGATGGCATTTAACCAGATACGCCAGCGTTCAACGATTAATTGCAACTCCCAGTTTTCGGCTTTGAGTTTCTGTCGCTGCACCAGAAACGATTGATTTGTCGCTTCGCCCTGAAACGAGAGTTTTGTCGGAGAATGGAGCACAAACCGTTCTTTCTCGGTTGGCACATATCGTCTATCAGATGCAATCAGGTTTGATGCTTGCGCACTCAGTTCTTCAGTTGGCGAATAAAGATAGTCATTGCTGGTTGAGAGAATAACGACACCAAGCTCATCCACAGCAAGCCAGTGATATGGCGGTTGCTGCCAGGAATCCAGTAGCCCTGCAAGTTCAGACTTTACCACCACCACGCCCAACACCTGCCCATCATGTGTAATTGGATTGGCAATGAAATATCCCGGTTCTCCTGTGGTTGCACCTACAGCGAAAAAAGTCGCTTCTTTATTCGATACGGCAACTTTAAAATAAGGACGAAACCCATAATTATTGCCCACAAAACTCACCGCGTTCTGGTAATTGCTCGCAGCAACCGTCGTACCTTTCATGTCCATAATAAACGCGAAAGACGAGTCGCTATCGATCTGTGCAGCATGCAGCGCTATGTTGGCGTTCGAAAAAGATTTTTCACCGGGTTCAACAAACGCATTTTGTATCGCCGGATGCTTGGCCAGAATGCGGGGTAGCACCGATAACTGATTTAACTGCCTGTCCAGTTCCTCAGCTTTACCGCTGAGTTGTGTCTGCATAGACCTGGTTAATCGCAGTTCTTCGAATACATAGGCGAACCAGAGTAACAAGGCCAAGCCACACACGATTACAAGCGGCGGTAGAAATCGGCGATAGTTCATCGTAGGGTTGGCAGCTAGTTCAACAAGAACTAAACACGCTCTAACAACAAAGCAATGCCTTGCCCGACTCCAATGCACATGGTGCACAGAGCAAATCGTTTGGACGTATCGGCCAATTCGATCGATGCGGAAAGTGCCAATCGTGTGCCGGACATACCCAGAGGGTGGCCCAGCGCGATTGCGCCTCCATGAGGATTAACCCGTTCATCGTCATCTGCCAGTCCGAGGCGTCTGGTTACTGCGAGTGCCTGAGCGGCAAAAGCTTCGTTGAGTTCAATGAGTTCAATATCATCAACTTTAAGTTTGAAACGAGACAGTAATTGTTCCGATGCTGGCGCCGGCCCCATTCCCATAATGCGCGGCTCTACACCAGCGGTGCACATACCAAGTATTCTGGCACGGGGTTTTAGACTGTGTTGTTTAACAGCGGCTTCAGACGCCACCAGAACCACCGCAGCACCATCGTTAATCCCGGAGGCATTACCAGCGGTAACCGTTCCATTCTGTTTGAATGGCGTTGGCAATGTTGCAAGCTTTTCCATAGTGGTTTGCCGGGGATGCTCATCCATTGAAAACCGCACACTCTCAGCGCGTTTTTGTTCAATCGTCACTGCACAGATCTCTTCAGCCAGCCGGCCTGATTTAATTGCCTGAGCTGCTTTTTGTTGCGACCGAAACGCGAACGCGTCTTGATCCTGTCGCGAGATTGCAAAGTCCTGGGCAACGTTCTCAGCCGTTTCAGGCATGGAATCAACACCGTATTGCCGCTTTAATTCATTATTGACAAAGCGCCACCCCATAGTAGTGTCGAACATCTGTGTGTTGCGTGAAAAAGCGGCGTCTGATTTAGGTAACACAAACGGTGCACGACTCATGCTCTCGACTCCGCCGGCGAGTATCAGATTCGCTTCACCAGACATAATGGCACGTGCTGCTGTACCCACAGCATCCAGACCAGAACCACACAATCGGTTCATCGTAACTGCGGGTACAGTCTCAGGAACACCCGCAAGTAGCAGCGCCATTCGCGCGACGTTTCGGTTATCTTCTCCAGCCTGATTAGCACAACCGGCGATAACGTCATCGATAGCCGCAACATCTAGCTCTGGCGTTGTAGCAAGCACAGATTGCATGACACCAGCGAGCAAGTCATCAGGTCTGATACTTGATAATGTTCCACCATATCGCCCAATGGGTGTTCGCAATCCCTCACATAGATAGGCCGTATTCATAGTGTCCCCAGTTGCTCAAGTAATTTTAGCAAGCGTAGTCTGCTTATTCCGCATACCGCTTGGTGAAACGGGCAGAGGGATTGGAGCTGGGTGCGGGTAACTCACCAGCCAGACTACGGCCATGTTCACTAAGCCATTGCTCGGCCGGTTCGTTAAGGCGATGATAAAGCTGACCAACAAACGCTCTGCATGCATTTTCCGCATCCAGTGTAACGCCTTTGAGTTCAGGTGGTAATGCGGGATAACGCAATAACAACCGTCGCCATTGATGAATCAGTAACGTTCTGGCGGCCAGTGCGCTTATCGGGTCGGTCGGTGGTCTGCCAGAGAGTTTTTTGAACGTCGTCTGAAGAATATCGAATTGATCTACCCAATCAGGATCGATAAGGCTTTGCGTCACCCACTCTGGTATATCACTTAGTTTGCCTTGCATGCAAAGAAAGTCGCTACTACGAAGCCGCTCGATGGCTGATTCGTCAGGGTTTTTGATTAACAAACACTGATTAGGCAGCACTACCATATTATTGATTGGCAAATCAGTTAACGCTGATTTGTTTTTATGCGACGCGAACAACCAACTACAATCGCCGGCATCTGCGTCAATTATAGGCGCGTAAATTTGTTTCGAAGCTTGCGCGAATAAGCCGATACCATCGTCGCTGAGTTGATAGTAGCTTTGCCGCCCTAGCCTCTCTCGCACAACCCAGCCATCCCCGGCCAAACGCGAGAAAGCCGTTCTAACCGCGCCCGCACCTATATCAACTTTTTGCAATACGGATTGCACTGTCGACGCGGACACATTGCCACCACGGGCAATAACAGAATCACCAAAAAAGGTAATTATCAGAGACCAGACCTTCAGGGCGCCAGCTTCATGCAGTCCGGCGGTAATGGCATCCAGTTGCTTCGACATCCCTACAGCTTAGTTACGGAATTGCCAATATGTTACAATAATTGAACCGAAATAACATTTTCGGTAACATATTATTCAGGACAAAGCTGCTAAGGCCGCTACCAATAACGATGAAATACGGGTTTGAGTTCAACAGCTCACACCCATGACCAGCTTACTCGCTAGCGAAACAGTGCTAACGAACTAACGGAGCAACCATGTATTCGCAAGGCTTAATCGGCGCAGATTCCCAACCGGTGGAAGACCAGGCATTCCTTGATGCATTCCAGCGACGTATCGATGCGGAAGAGAAAATCGAACCAAACGATCCCATGCCGATGGCTTATCGAAATACATTAGTTCGTATGATTGGCCAACACGCACATTCAGAAATTGTCGGCATGCTGCCTGAAGGAAACTGGATAACACGAGCGCCAAGCTTACGCAGAAAAGTCGCGCTATTGGCAAAAGTTCAGGACGAAGGTGGGCACGGCCTTTACCTATACTCCGCTGCTGAAACCCTTGGTGTGTCACGTGAACAAATGACCGAAGAACTTTTAAGTGGCGAAGCCAAGTACTCGTCCATATTTAATTACCCAACACCAACATGGGCTGACATAGGCACCATCGGATGGTTGGTAGATGGCGCAGCAATCATGAATCAGGTGCCCTTGTGTCGCTGCTCATACGGCCCATACGCACGAGCAATGATTCGCGTTTGCAAAGAGGAAAGTTTTCACCAACGTCAGGGATACGAGCTGGTTAAATCGCTTTGCGAAGGTAGCGCAGATCAAAAGGCCATGGCACAAGATTCATTAAACCGTTGGTGGTGGCCATCGTTAATGATGTTCGGTCCGCCCGATACCGATAGTCAGCATTCCGATCAGTCAATGAAATGGAAGATAAAGCGCTTTACCAACGATGAACTTCGACAGAAGTTTGTCGATGCCACTGTGCCGCAGGCAGAACTGATTGGCTTGAGCATGCCCGACCCTGATTTGAAATGGAATGAGGAAAAAAATAACGGTCAGGGAGGCTACGATTTCGGTGAAATTGACTGGGACGAATTCTGGCGCGTAGTTAACGGGCACGGCATGATGAACAAGGACCGCATTGCAGCCAGAAAAAAAGCATGGGAAGAAGGTGCATGGGTACGTGACGCCGCCAAAGCCTATGCAGCTAAACAGAAACAACGTACAGCAGCCGCTTAGTTCATACCCATAGGCGTATTTACAATGAAATTGTTGGCAATCGCATTAACTAAGACTTACTGGGAGTAGACGCTCACATGACAAACGAATCCGGCATGCCATTGTGGGAAGTATTCATCAGACCACGGGCTGGTTTGCATCATAAGCATGTTGGCAGCCTGCACGCATCTGACAGCACCATGGCAGTACAAGCAGCACGCGACGTTTATACGCGACGCGAAGAAGGCGATTCAATTTGGGTGGTTGCCTCAGCCGATATTCATGCGTCGGACCCTGCCCGTTCGGCGGAGAACTTCGACCCCGCATCCGACAAGGTCTACCGTCACCCGAGCTTTTACGACATTCCAGATGAAGTCGGACACATGTAAGCATGAGTGAACACCTGCTCAACACAGTACTGCAAATCGCAGACGATCATCTGATTCTTGGTCACAGAGTATCCGAATGGTGCGGGCACGCACCCATGCTCGAAGAAGACTTGTCCATGCCCAACATGGCACTTGATCTTATCGGTCAGGCAAGATCACTCTATACTTACGTCGCACAACTTGAAGGCAAAGGCAGAACTGAAGATGACTTTGCCTACCTGCGCGGTGATAGAGAATATCGCAACTGCCTTTTAGTAGAACGCAACAATGAAGACTTTGCTCACACCGTGTTGCGGCAATTGTATTTCGCTGCTTTCATGAAACCATTCTGGGAAGCAATGCATACGTGCTCCGACGAAACTCTTGTCAATATCTCGCATAAAGCTGTCAAGGAAATCGCTTATCATGTTCGACATTGTGGAGAATGGGTTATCCGGCTTGGCGACGGTACGGCAATAAGTGCAGAACGCATGCACGATGCGGTTCTGGCACTGCATCCTTACACAGCTGAACTGTTTGAAATCGACAATAACAGGCAACAATGCATTAACTCCGGATTGTTTCCTGACAGCCAAGCATTACAACCGGCCTGGACCAGCACCATAAATCAGATTTTTACACAAGCAAAACTCGCTGTACCGAGAGACGAGTATCCACAAACCGGTGGCAGAAAGGGATTGCACACTGAAGACTTTGGCATACTGCTATCTCAATTGCAGTACATGCAAAGAGCCTATCCGGGTGCATCTTGGTAACCGACATTAATCTTGCGAAGGCGCGCCGAATAGCCGCCGAAGTCGCTGACCCCGAACTGCCATTTTTGACGGTTGAAGACCTGGGTATTTTGCGTGAAGTATCAGTTGAAGACGATGTCATCATAGCCAGACTCACACCAACGTATTCTGGCTGCCCCGCCGTGTCTGTAATCGAAAAAGATGTGCTCAACGCTTTAACTCAAGCCGGGTTTAATGCACGCGTTGTGCGAAGCGATATGCCACCCTGGACAACATCGTGGATTACCCCAGAGGGAATAGCGAAACTGCAAAGCAATGGCATATCTCCACCCGAGCCTGCGGGAATGAGCGATGCGTTGTTTGCCACACGAGTTGTGGCTTGTCCCCGCTGCCAGAGTGAGGATACCGAAAAGGTATCTGAATTCGGATCGACACCGTGCAAGGCGCAGTATCGTTGTAATACCTGCAAAGAGCCATTCGATCATTTTAAATGTCACTAATGCAGCTTTTTCGAATGATTTTAAACCTGGAATTAAAGGCCTGCCCGTCCCTGTTTGGTCTAACTTCATATAAATTTCTATGAGCCGAACAACACTTCATCCGTTAACAATCGCATCAACCAGAGCATTGCCTGATGGAATAGCCATTGCGTTCGCAATTCCCGCCGAGCTTGCTTCAACATTCAGCTTCATACCCGGACAGTATCTGAGCCTTGAAGACACTATTGACGAAGAAACTGTACGCCGTTCTTACTCCATTTGCTCTTATCACAAAGACGAACAACTCGAGGTTGGTATCAAGCGTGTCGAAGGTGGTGTATTTTCTACTCACGCGCTCTCATTGAAGCCCGGCGACCAAGTGCATGTGTTGCCACCTGACGGTCGATTTACGACACCGATAGATGCAAAAAACCAACACCATTATTTACTGATTGCCGCAGGCAGCGGCATCACTCCATGTCTGTCGATTGCGAAATCGGTTTTACGGGATGAGCCAGACAGCCAAATCACTCTACTGTTCGGTAACAGGCGTATCGCCAGCATGATGTTTCGTGAAGACTTGACAGCGCTAAAAGACTTGTATACCACGCGGTTTAACATGATCAATATGTTAAGCGCAGAGCGACAGGATAGTGATCTTTTCAATGGAAGAATAACCGGCGAGTTACTGCATACATTTTCAGATACAGGTTTATTAGGCATGGCTGATTTTCATAGTGCTTATTTGTGCGGCCCTCTTGATATGGTCAACTCCGTTGCAGAAGCGCTCAGTAAGCTGGGAATGAACAACGAACAAATCCATCGTGAGCTCTTTACCACCGGAAACCTTGCCGCGACAGCGCGCGAAATAGTGATAGATGAGTCTGTTGTGTCGACTGGACAATCGGTTACCATCTATTTGGATGGCACACAGTCAGATATAACAGTTGACGCAACCAGGGACACGGTACTTAGTGCAGCACGACGTGCAGGCATCGATATGCCGTTTTCATGCGCTGGCGGTATGTGCTGTACGTGTCGCTGTAAAGTGCTTGAGGGCGAAACTGCCATGGATGCAAATTTTTCACTGGCACAATGGGAAATTGATTCAGGTTATACCCTAGCCTGCCAGGCGCGCCCGACAACCGATCGTGTAGTACTTGATTTTGATGCAACTTGACTTAACAAAAGCGGTTCACTTTGGCGCTCAAATTTAAACTACGCGCTCGCTATCCGCGGAGCAACTGAAAACCAGCCGTTATGTTTCAAATACTTGGGTTAATTACCCCGCTGTTTGCAATAATTGCACTCGGTTACATTAGTGGTCGGCTGCGCAAGATATCTATGGATGGGCTGGCATGGCTGAATTTCTTTATTGTCTATATATCCTTACCCGCATTGTTCTTTCTGTTTTTGTCTCGAACCCCGTTCGAGCAATTTCAACGCATGGACTTTCTGATACGAACCACCTTGGCGACCTTCGCTGTTTTCACCTTGTGCTTTTTAATTGCAAAACTATACACACGCGCTAGCACTAAGGTATCAACAATTCAGGGACTCGCCAGCGCATACGGAAACTTCGGCTACCTTGGCCCACCTGTTGCCATTGCCGCGTTTGGACCAGAAGCCGCAGTACCGGTTGCGTTGATTTTCTGTTTTGAAAATACCATGCACTTTACGCTGGCACCGTTATTAATGACTATTGGAAGCGACAAAAAATCGAGCGTATTTCGATTGGCTATTTCTATTGTACGTAATATCGTTACCCACCCATTGATTTTGGGAACCATTGCAGGGATTTTGGGTGCATGGTTTCAATACAAAGCCCCTTTGCCTATTGAAACCATGCTGAGTATGTTGTCTGGAGCAGCAGCACCGTGCGCCCTGTTCGCCATGGGTGTAACTGCTGCGATGAGACCGTTGAAAAGAATACCCTCAGAATTAATTTATATCGTGCCAATAAAACTGGTGTTGCATCCATTGTTGGTGTATCTGGTGGTCGCAAACATACCCGGTCTGCCAGATTACTGGGTATATTCAGCTGTATTGCTTGCAGCACTACCATCGGCAACCAATGTATTTGTGATTGCGCAACAATATGATGTATGGGTTGAGCGCGCGTTAAGCGCCGTTGTCATTTCAACAATACTATCAGCGGTTACAGTTACCGCTGTTTTGTATTTGCTGAAAAACGGTGGCGTTTAGTTTTCCTGCAAGACAGCATCAACTAAACCTGATAATTCCTTATAGTCAGAAAATGTGTGCGTATGTGGCAACTGATCGACAGGTGTTTTTCTGTACCCTTGTGTAAATAGCAAAAAGTCGACACCCGCCCGCTTCGCCGTTTCCGCATCGACCTCGCTATCACCAACGTAAATATTTTTTGCAGCAGGCAAAGCACTAAATGCCTTGTGCAACATTTCAGGATTCGGTTTTCTAACAGGCAGAGTGTCTCCACAAACGACCGTTGTGAAAAACTGATCGAGCTCAAGCTTTTTCAACATAACGTGCGTAGCGTCAGTTAGCTTATTGGTACACAAGCCAAGTTCACAGCCTTTCTCTTTCAGACTGTACAAACAATCTACAACATTCTGGTAGGTTTCATTGACAAACTCAGATTGTTGATCGAGCACGTTGTATCGAGCAAACAAGCGATCGTGTTCCGATACAGCAATACCACGTGCGGCACTCATACGCTCAATGAAGGTAGCGATACCGTTACCAATAAAACTAATGGTTAATGGCAGAGAAAGTGATTCACAACCCTCCTCTACCAGAATCTGGTTGGCAATATGTCGAATGCCAGCTGCACTATCTACCAGAGTGCCGTCAAGATCGAAGACCACACATGCTTTGTTCATTTTCTAATTTAAGCCCGGTTATCAACCACTCGAACCGCTTTGCCTTGCGATCGTGGAACACTGCCGATTTCACCTGCAATAACTTCTGCTGTCACGCCCACAGACGACTTGATTTTACTGGCAAGCATCTCTGCTGCAGCCTTTTGATCACTTTCGCTCATATCGGATGACGCGACCTCCACCTTGACAGTCATTTTATCCAGCCGGTTCGCACGTTGTAGTTCAATTTGAAAATGCGGCGCCAATTGCTCAACTGACATTAGTTGTTCTTCAATTTGAGTTGGAAACACGTTAACTCCGCGAAGAATAATCATATCGTCTGAGCGACCGGTAATTTTTTCCATACGCCGCATGGACCTGGCGGTTCCCGGTAACAAGCGAGTTAAATCTCGCGTGCGATACCGCACGATCGGGAACGCTTCTTTGGTCAGTGATGTAAACACCAATTCACCCAGCTCACCATCAGGCACCAGTTCACCGGTTTCTGGGTTAATGATTTCGGGATAAAAATGATCTTCCCAGATGTGTAAACCATCTTTGGATTCCACGCACTCCATAGACACTCCTGGCCCAATAACTTCAGAGAGTCCGTATATATCGATGGCGTGCATATCGAAGGCTTCTTCGACTTCATCACGCATGGCGTTCGTCCAGGGCTCCGCACCAAAAATTCCCACTTGAAGCGGGGACTTTTTGGGATCAATACCCTGCTCCCGATATTCATCAAGAATAGACAACGCATAAGATGGTGTGACCGATATGCCTTTGGCACCAAAGTCTTCAATCAAGCGCACCTGTCGTTGCGTCATGCCACCTGATACTGGCACGACGGTTAGTCCCATTTCTTCAGCGCCACCATGCACACCAAGACCACCGGTAAATAATCCATAACCGTAAGCGTTGTGTAAGACATCGCCTCGTTGCATACCAGCTGCTCGTAATGAGCGCTGCATGACTTCGCTCCACATTTTAAGGTCGTTCGCGGTGTAACCAATCACGGTTGGCTGGCCGGTAGTGCCGGAAGATGCATGGATTCGATTAACCTGACTCTTCGGTACAGCAAACATGCCGAACGGGTAGTTATCACGAAGATCTTGTTTTACCGTAAATGGAAAACGAGACAAGTCAGCAAGCGAATTGAGGTCGTCCGGATGAATACCTTGCGTGTCGAACTGCGCCTTATAGTGCGGTACATTATTGTAAGCGTGAGACAGCGAATGCTGCATGCGCGACAACTGCAAGGCTTCTATTTCGTCTCTCGATGCAACCTCTATCGCATCAAGAGATGCTTTGTCTGGTGTTAAGTCTTTCACCAATAGCTCCGTTGTTTCCGTTTGTTATTAAGCGGCATCTTCGTTGAAGTGAGTGCCTTGAATAGTGCGAGACTGTCCACGAAATACAGCGATGGTGTTTCCGTCATCGTCAACCACCGTAACATCATAAATTCCAGACCTGCCGTGAACACTCACCTCTTCTGCATTTGCTACCAAGGTACTACCCGCTCGACCGGGCTGTAAAAAGCTGGCGGTCGTACTCTGACCAACGGCACAACGGTTATAACTATTGCAGGCAAAAGCGAACGCAGAATCAGCCAGAGTAAAAATGAAACCTCCATGACAAATGCCATGACCGTTCAAATGTTTCGATTCCACTTTCAACGATAAAGTGGCCCGACCAGGTTCAACACTTTCCAGAACAATACCCAAACCTTTAGATGCGGCGTCATTCTCCCACATAGCGTCTGCACTTCTTTGTGCGCGCTCTTGATCAGATATGGCAGTCATTGATGTTTATTCGTGTTGACCGGTGAATACCGGATCTCGTTTATCGAGAAATGCGGTGACCCCTTCGGCATAGTCTGAAGATCGACCGCATTCATATTGAAACTCAGCTTCCAGATCGAGCTGGGCATCAAGCGTACTGGATTCCGCAGCATGAATAGCGTGCTTGGTCTTGGCTAGTCCGACCGTTGGGCCACTTGCAAACCTTTCAGCTAACTGTCGCGCTTCGTTCATGAGTACGTCTGCCGGAATACACTTCCAGATTAAGCCCCACTCTTCGGCTTTTTGTGCGGTTAATGGTTCGGCAGTTAAGGCCAAAGCCTTCGCACGCGCAGTACCCAGCAGATGCGTTAAGTGCCAGCTGCCTCCAGCATCGGGTACAAGGCCAACCTTGGCGAAAGACTGAATGAACTTTGCCTTGTCTGAAGCCAGCACGATATCGCATGCCAATGCTATATTGGCACCCGCACCAGCGGCAACACCATTAACCGCGCATATGACTGGTTTGTCCATGGAGCGAATAAGTCGCACCAGCGGGTTGTAAGAACTGGTTAGTGTTTTACTGAGATCGGGCGGTTGTTCCATCTTGCGGGGGTCTCTGTCAGACAAATCCTGACCAGCACAAAAACCTCTTCCACTACCGGTTAATAAAACGGCACGGACACTACTGTCATGTGCTGCGCTTTGCATGCTGTTCGCGAGCAATTTGTGCATGTCGTCATTAAAAGCATTGAGCTTATCGGGTCGGTTCAAACAGATTTCTGTCCAGCCGTCGCGCTCAGTGGTGATAACAGCGTCATTCATAGGCAGTTCAACACAGGTATATTCTTTTAGCTATTATGTGCTTAAAGACCAGTATGGTCAAACAACTCACAGCAGCCAAAATGACACTGAAACTACCCGAAATACAGCAGCTTAAAGAGGACATTTGTGCCGATTGGGTCAACGCACTTGATCTGAATATTGTTGAGGTTCAGGAGCAAAGTGCACGCTTTCGATGGCGGACAACAAACAACATATTGCGTGTGGTTATCGACGCTGACAGTATCGTCTCTGGTCAGGCAACCATGGCCGTTGCCGATACCGCTTCTTTTATGACGATATGTGCACTCAATGGCAAATTTCGCAACTGCGCTACCATCGATATGCACACAAACTTTATGCGGCCATTATTTGAAGGCGATGTGGACGTCTTGGTTACCGCAATTGCAATGGGCCGGAAAACGGTAACCACCAGAATTGAATTCAGTATGGCAAATAGCGACAAGCTGGCTTCATCGGCAACTGGTGTTTTTATGTATCTCGACTAGCATCGGCCTTTACTCCAACTCAGAAGAGTATTGATCTCGGTAGAAGTCAGTTTCACCATCGGGTCTGGTTTTAAAACGTTTGTGAACCCAAAAATACTGCTCTGGTGCTTTACTTATCATGGACTCAATCACTTCATTCATCCGGCGAGTGTCTGCCAGTTCATCCTGATCGGGAAAGTTTTCCAATGGCTCACCAATCATCACGTGCCAACCAGCTCCCTTTGGCAGGATGTGTGTAAAGCACGGCAGCACCACGGCATTACCGAGTTTGGCAAACTTTGACAACATCGGAAACGTCGATGCCTGTATCCCAAAAAACGGTACGAATAAACCTTTATCACCCGCATCCTGATCTGGTAAGTAATAAAATGGGTTTCCGGCCTTGATCAACTTCAACAGACTTCTTAAAGGTGCTCGTCGCTCTACGAGAATGCCACCAAATCGTCCACGGCGATCCTTGACCATGTCGTTGAGTAAAGGTTTTCGAGTAGCCTGATACATGGTGATCATGTCGCGTTCTCTGGACAACAACAATCCACCCATCTCAAGGGCAATCGCGTGCGGCGCAAGAAGGATAATGTTACGCCCTTCATCAATCGCTTTATCGTAGTGCTCTTTGCCTTCATAACTGACAAGCCGTTCTAATCTGTCGGGTGACGCCCACCAGTTCACACCCATATTCAGGGTTGTAATCGCGACTAACTGGAAACAGCGCTTGGCTTTTTGTTGATGCTGTTGAGGTGTTAATTCCGGGAAACAGGCGGATAAGTTTCTTATTGCGATATTTCGACGCGACTTCATCAGAACAAAGACCAGTGTTCCAAGTATGTTCCCGATAATCGCGATAACAGGTAGAGGCAACCACGACACAGCGCGTAGCAGGCCAAATCCAAACCAGCTTGGCCAGTATTTAGGATGTAAATAATCGCTGGGGGTAAACATCAGAATCGTTGGAGTTTCACTGCTATAGAGTATAGTCTAACGCATTGTTTTTTATAGAAAATAATTTTTATTCCGAAATTGTCGATTTTCGGGTTCCCCATTCGTCTACCTGTTACAGAGGCCATTTACGGCAACTGGATACGATATTAAACTCAAACAAGTAACCGGAGAAACACAATGCAATACATCTGTCTAATCTACTCAGCTGAGAACGCCGGCCCTAAACCAGGTACTCCCGAATTCGGCACCATGCTACAGGCTTACCAGAAATTCACACAAGATGTACAGGATAAAGGATTGTTTGTCGCAGGTGATGCCCTGCAACCTGTTTCAACGGCCACGACAGTGACAACTGAAAACGGCAAAGTCGAAATAACCGATGGTCCGTTCGCAGAAACAAAAGAAACGCTCGGAGGGTACTATATACTGGATTGCAAATCACTCGATGAAGCCATTGAACAAGCGGCAAAAATTCCTACCGCAGAACACGGTCGAATTGAAGTGCGCCCGGTAATGGTTTTTGACGACTAGGCTTATACCGAACGAACCTAATTGGCATGCTGCCCCCTTTCCAACTCGAACAAACAATATCCACACTTGTTCGTGAGGATTGGGGGCGAATAATGGCCGCTCTCGTTTCAAGCTTTAATGACTGGCAACTTGCAGAAGATGTGCTGCAGGACGCGGTCGAACAAGCTGTAATCCTATGGCAAAAAGACGGACTGCCAGACTCACCCGCCGCCTGGCTCATTACAACTGCCAAACGAAAAGCCATTGATCATTTTCGCCGAACCACACGATTTACTGAGCTAGAGCCGAATCTGACTTACCAGATAGAACTTGAGAACGCTAATGCAAATGAGGAGTTCGATATCGATAGTGCCATACCAGACAAACGATTGGAGCTGATTTTCACGTGCTGCCACCCAGCACTTGATCAGAAGACCCAAGTTGCATTGACACTTAGAACGCTGGGTGGTCTGACAACAGAAGAAATCGCGAATGCATTTCTTGACAAGCACCAAACTATGGCACAACGGCTGGCCAGAGCCAAAAAGAAAATTGCAGCGGCACAAATTCCATTTGAAGTACCCGAAACCGATAAGCTTCAAGAACGACTGTCTGCTGTGCTTTCTGTTATTTATTTAATTTTTAATGAAGGCTACGCAGCAACCAGTGGAAAGCAAATAACGCGCAGTGATCTGGCCGATGAAGCTATACGCCTGACTCGTATCATTATGCAGCTCTTGCCTGATCAGAGCGAGGTTGCAGGTCTTTTATCTCTGCTGCTGCTGCATGACTCACGACGATTCACGCGACAGGACAAAAACGGACAAATGATTTCTCTGGAGCACCAGAATCGTTCGACCTGGGATGTTAGTAAAATTGAAGAAGGCACCGAACTACTAAAACACACCCTGGCAAAACAACAAATTGGCGCTTACCAGCTTCAGGCGGCAATCAGTGCTATTCATGCCGAGGCAGCAACGTGGGAAGAAACAGACTGGCCACAAATTGTTGCGCTTTACGAACTGTTGTATAAAACCCAACCGTCGTATGTGATTCGTATTAATCAGGCGGTGGCAACAAGCCATGCCTATTCAGTTGAATCTGCATTGAAGATGCTAAAGGAGCTGGAAGGTGAGAAATCCATTCAAACTTACCAACCTTTTTTTGCTGCAAGAGCAGACTTGAACTTACGCGTCGGGGATAAAGTCAGCGCCAAAAAGGATTTCGAAAAAGCCATTGAACTGTCCGACAATGAGCCACAAATCGCATTTTTGCGACAACGGTTAAACAATCTTTAATGAAAATGGCTTTTCTCAGATTCTGCTGCAAAGACACACTCAAGTTGTCATTTAAAAGAGCGTTAGTATACTTTAGATACCAAGAGCATTCTTAAGCAGACATGGCTACTGCCGAATCATTCAAGCTGGCGCTTATCACATCGGGCATCGATTACCTGACCGTGCATTTCCATGATTTCCCGGAAACGCCGACAGCCATTCTCGAAATTGGAGACTGGGATATAAAGCAAAGACTACGCTATGCGGTTCGTCGCTTTGCAAGGCTTGTGCTAAAAGAAAAATTCCCCGATTGCGAGCAATACTGCAAAAAACATGGCCTGCGTTATTTCCGAGTTAAGCGTGCAAACAAGCAAGCGATAAAAACGCACCTGCAATCATGTCATGCCAGTTTGGCTATCACCTACAAATGCCCGCTCATACCGATGGATACGCTTGATCATTTAGCTCACGGCGCAATTAATATTCACAATGCACTACTGCCAGACTACCGAGGCGGGAATCCGTTGTTCTGGCAAGTCATCAACAACGAAGATGAAATGGGATCTACCGTGCATAAAGTAAGCGCACAAATGGACGGCGGCGATATTATCGAGCAGCAGCGCTTCAAAAGACCTCGCTTTGTGCACCATAAAGATCTGGACTATCTGGCAAACGTCACGCACGGTGTGCCCATGCTCAAAAGAGCAGTGACCGCTATCGCCGCTGGAAATGTTGAGTCTCAAAAACAAACCGAGCTGGAAGGGCTGAACCCGGCACCTAACTGCGACTGGCAAACCTGGCGCGATATTTCAAAAGAGCGCTCTTTCTCTGACGAACAAATTCGAGATGTCGCCTGCTTTGTTGGCGAAACGGGTAGCGCAACCGTTCCACCTGTAAAGATCTGACTAGCGCCCTTTCCAGACCGGGTCGCGTTTTTCAGCAAATGCCTTTGCGCCTTCGAGTTGATCTTCCGATGAATACAGTCGATCAACGGTTCTAAGCTGACGTTTCGTTATGCGATTTAACATATCCTGAAAACGCATATCTTCAGCTTCGCGAACTACCTCTTTTATTGCCGCATAAACCAGAGGTGGCCCAGATGCAAGATGACGAGCAAGCTCCCATGCACTGTTGTCGAGCTCTGCAGGTTCCACTACGTCTTTGAGTAAACCCCAGCGATGCCCCTCCTCTGCATCAAACCAGCGTCCGGTGAGTAACAAATCCATGGCTACGTGATAAGGGATGCGTTTGGGTAATTTTACAGAAGCGGCATCTGCCACGGTACCAGAGCGAATTTCCGGCAGTGCAAACGTGGCAGTATTCGATGCCAGAATAAGATCGCATGATAACGCCAGCTCAAGTCCACCACCACAGCAAATACCATTAACAGCACAGATGACCGGCTTGTCCAGATTACCAAGTTCCTGTAAACCACCAAAACCACCGATGCCATAATCGCCATCGACAGCATCGCCCTCTGCTGCGGCTTTTAAATCCCAACCTGCACAAAAAAAGCGATCGCCAGCGGCTCTTAAAATGGCCACACGAAGTTCCGGGTCGTCTCGGAAGGACATGAATACCTCACCCATATAGCGGCTCGTTTCCAAATCAATTGCATTGGCTTTGGGTCGGTTCAGCGTTATTTCAAGGATGCTGCCCTCTTTACGAGTCGTTATTGAGTTGCTATTTTCTTCAGTCATTTTTTGGTTCCGGTCGCATTCTATTCTGTTAGATGCGTTTAACTTATCGGTAGTTGCAATCCTGATCGTACACGCAAAATAGCATCTGCCACGATAGCCTCGTGCTCAGTACACAATAATGGATTCATTTCCAGTTCATACAAATCATCGGCAATAGACAGGGCAGCTTTCTGGATTAGCATGAGCGCTTTAATCAACTGCTCTTGATTGCAGCCTGGTTTCGAGCGATAACCCTCAATTAGTGGGTAGCAACGAAGTGATTTGAGCATATCAGTTAACGATGACTCACTCAAAGGCAGAAGCGCACTTACGGTATCCTGCAACAGCTCGGTTTGCACACCACCTGCACCTATAGTCATTAGAAAACCATGCACGGGATCGCGCACAACACCAACCAGCAATTCGCAAATAACTGATTCGACTTGTTCTTCAATCAGACAAACTTCACCTCTACCAATGGTTTCCAGCGCTGAGCGCAATTGTGGATACGATTCAATACCCAGCTGCACTCCTCCGGTATCGCTCTTATGCAGACTATCGGTACTTTTGACGACAACTGGCCAGCTGAGCCTTATCGGCTCAGCAACAAACTGATCACTTTGATTGTTATCAACGATATCAGCCAGTGACAACTCAGTGCTGGCCGGTACGTGAATACCCTGTTTCGACAACCACAACTTCGCATCCGATTCACTTAAAGAAACGATATTGACAGGTTCAACAAAGACATGATTCGACGGTAAATGTACATCCGTGTAGTCCGACACCGAGTGAGCGGCAGCTGCGGCAGCTATCCCACACATTGCATCATCCAACCCGGTCAGCGGCACAATGCCATCGTTCATCAATTGCACGGCGATTGACTCAGGCAAATTTTCCGGCAAGCTGGCAAGAACAGCCAACTGTCCGGTCCAGTTGGCACCGGCAACTTTGAACGCATCAATAGCCACGAGCCAACTGTCATAGTTGCATCGATCGGTACGTGGGAAATCAAGCACCAAAACGGCAATGTGTGCATTGGAATTCAACATACCACTGAACATGGCTTTCAATGCATCGTGGTCGTTCCAGATGTAAGTGTGATAATCCAGCGGATTAGCAAGCGCTACCCGCGGACCCAGTGCATCTCTTAAGGCTGTTAGCTGGTCTTCATTCAATGGTGGAACACTGACACCACTTGCATGTGCGGCATCGCCCATTAAACAGGCTTCTCCACCCGAACAACTCATTGAGAGCATATTAGTGCCGTTCAGCCCTCCACTAACATGATTAATCTTGAGTGTCTCAAGAAACACCGACAAGCTATGCACACGTGTAATACCTATACGGGATAAAAAGGCGTCTGCTGCTGCATCGCTGCCTGCCAGTGAACTGGTATGAGATTTTAGTGCGAGCTGCGCAGCTGCAGTTTTCCCTACTTTCAGCGCTACTATTCTTTTTCCCAGCTTTGCTGCATGCCGACCCAATTGCTCAAACTCACGAATGTCACCAAACCCTTCGATATGTAAGCCAACAGCTGTGACTCGTTCATCGTCCAACGCTGTTATTGCCAATTGAGCGACTGATACCTGAGTTTGATTGCCGGCAGTGAACACGTAGGCAATAGGGAGCCCGCGCGTTTGCATCGTCAGGTTAATCGCAATATTCGATGACTGCGTTACTAACGCAACTCCACGCTCAACAGCAACAGCACCGTGTTGATCAGGCCAAAGCAAGGCTTTATCAACACAGTTAATGAAACCATAACAATTAGGACCGAGTATTGGCATGTCTCCGGCCGCATCAAGCAAAGCTTGTTCAAGTGCTGCGGCGTTAGCATCTTCTTCAACCGCTTCACTAAAACCTGAGGCAAAACAGACCGCACCGCCAGCATTGGCATTGGATAACTGAGCAACCAATTTGATCGTTTCGTTGCGGTTCACGCCGAGGAAACTGGCATCGGGTACTGAAGGTAGTGAGTCGATTGAGGTGTAACAGCGAAGACCACAAATCGTTTTTTTCGTCGGATGTACTGGCCAGAGTTCACCGGTGTAACCCATTTTTTGGCATTGCTCTATTACACTGATGGCCCAGCTACCACCAAAAACCGCAATGCTCTTTGGCTGTACCAGTCTTCGCAGGGCAACGCCATGTGTGATAGCTCGCGTCATGTTACGCGCTCACCTATGCACCCAAAGGACGCAGTAACTCACGACTGATTATGTGCCGTTGAATTTCGGATGTACCATCCCATATGCGTTCAACACGCGCATCTCGCCAGAATCGCTCCAACGGCAAGTCTGACATGAGTCCCATGCCGCCGTAGATTTGAATCGCAGTATCAGTGACTTTGGCTAAGGTTTCTGTGGCAAATAGTTTAGCCGACGCAATTTCACGATTAGCAGGCAAACCTTGATCGAGTCGCCAGGCTGCGCTTAACGTCAACCAGTCAGCAGCATCTATCTGCGTAATTAAATCAGCCAGTTGAAAAGAGACGCCCTGAAAGCGACCAATAGGTTGTCCGAACTGCTCCCGCTCTGCAGCATACGGTAAGGTCATTTCAAACACCCTGCGAGCACGCCCGACGCAATTGGCCGCTACCGTGAGCCGCGTGCCATATAACCACTCGTTTGCAAGATCAAACCCTTTATGGACTTCACCAAGTATTTGACTTGAGGACAATCGACAGTCTTTAAACGACAATATGCAGTTTTTATATCCTCGGTGCGATACCGATTCGTAACCGGGCAAAATCTCGAACCCCGGTGTGCCACGATCCACCAGAAAGCAGCTGATCAATTTCTTGTCCCCACGACTGGTGGTCTCGGTACCCGTGGCGATAAAGACAATGACGAAGTCAGCAACATTCGCATGCGATATAAAATGTTTTGTGCCATTCACAATCCAGTCATCACCGTCTTGGCGTGCCTGGCATTGCATGCCACGTACATCAGAACCGGCATTAGGTTCGGTCATGGCCAGCGCATCGTGACGTTCACCGCGAACCGAGGGCAGTAAGTACTTTTCTTTTTGCTGCTCGTTACAACCCAATAAAATGCCCGAAGGCCTGCCGAAAAAATGGGTTAGCGCCATTGAACCGCGTCCGAGTTCACGCTCAAGCAAAGTAAAATCGAGCAAACTTAGTCCGCCACCGCCAACAGACTCGGGCATATTGGCCGCATAGAATCCGCTGTCTATACACTTTTTCTGTATGTCGGCCGCAACAGAATCGGGAACTTCACCGGTGCGCTCTACTTCTGCCTCGTGTGGATAGATTTCATTCTCAACAAAAGATCGGACAGTATCAACAATCAGCTGTTGTTCTTCGTTTAAAGCAAAGTCCATTATTCGGCAGCACTCTGTTGGTTACCAGCCGCTTTTAATTCGGCCAGTCTTTTATCGTGTTTGTTCAGTAACTCGCCTGCACCCCAGTTACGATTTTTCTGGGCACACAAGATATCCACCAGATTGTTGTCGCGGATGCGTTCCAGTTCGCGTATAGAATGCTGACCAGATTGCGCATCAGACTGAGATGCAATTTTTTCGACCAGTTCATCGGTCAGCTCCGGTACATCCATAAGCTTTGTCCAAGGCCATTCCAGACAAGGTCCGAACTGAGCGATGAAGTGCGCCATACCGGCTTCCCCGCCAGCGATTCGGTAGGTTTCAAATAACCCCATCTGTGCCCAACGTAATCCAAACCCGTAGCGAATCGCATCATCAATCTCCTGCGTAGTGGCCTGATCTTCTTTAATCATCCACAATGCCTCTCGCCAAACCGCTTCCAAAAATCGATCAGCGATGTGAGCGGGCATCTCTGCGCGCACGTGCAATGGCTTCATACCAATGGCTTCAAGAATGTTCTGGGCATGATTCAGTTTGTCGGCATTGACTTGCTCTCCTGGGACGAGTTCGACCAGCGGTAACAGGTATACCGGATTGAAAGGATGAGCAACGAAAAAACGATCAGGATGTTTGCGCCCGCTTTTTAATTCTGAGGGCATGAAGCCACTGGTTGAACTACCGATAATGGCGTCGGTCGAGGCTGACGTTTCTATTTCATCAAATACTGTTTGTTTAATATCGAGACGTTCAGGCACACTTTCCTGAATCCAGATTGCTCCGGTAACGGCCAGGGCAATACTATCGCAGAAGATCAGCTCACCCTCGGCTGGCATAGCATCAGCGCATAGTTTTGGTAAAGAGGCTCGCGCATTTTCAAGCACCGCTTTAATTTTGTTTTTTGCGGAAAGGTCTTGGTCGTAAACCTGAACACGCCATCCGTGCAGAAGAAAACGAGCAACCCATCCACCACCGATCACACCACCACCGATGATGGCAGCCACTTTGTTTTGTGCGTCAGCTGCGACAGGCGTACTCATACAGGTGCGCGCTTGGTTAGCTTGAGATTTTTTCGAACTTGTTCGGGCCCAATGACATTGGCACCCATGCCGGTAATGATATTCGCTGCTCGTTCAACCAATTGGGCATTGTTAGCAAACACCCCTTTTTCCAGATACAGATTGTCTTCAAGACCGACTCGCACGTTACCACCGCTCAAAACAGATGCGGCCACATAGGGCATTTCGTTTTGTCCAATGGAGAAGGCTGAATAAATCCAGTTGTCAGGTACGTTGTTCACCATGGCCATTAAGGTATTCATGTCGTCTGGCGCACCCCATGGAATACCCATGCAAAGCTGAATCAGAACTGGGTCTTCAATCAAGCCCTCTTCTACGAGTTGTTTGGCAAACCACAGGTGCCCGGTATCGAACGCTTCAATTTCAGGACGCACGCCCAGCGCTTTTATTTGTCTGGCCATTTCACGCAACATACCCGGCGTATTGACCATGACGTAATCTGCTTCAGCAAAATTCATTGTGCCGCAATCGAGTGTGCAGATCTCCGGCAAACATTGAGCAACATGGGCAAGTCGTTCAGTAGCACCGGCCATATCAGTCGCGTTTGAATCAGCCGGAAGCGGATTCTCAATGCCACCAAGCACAAGATCACCACCCATGCCAGCAGTTAGATTAAGTACGCAGTCGACATCTGCAGATCGAATCCGGTCAGTAACTTCACGATAGTAATCAAGATTGCGCGAAGGTGCACCCGTCTCGGGTTCTCTGACGTGACAATGCACCACTGCGGCACCTGCTTTTACGGCGGCGATAGCACTGTCAGCAATTTGCTCCGGGCTACGTGGAACTTCGGATGACTTGTTCTGAGTGCCACCCGACCCGGTGACAGCACAGGTGATAAAAACGTCTTTGTTCATGTTCAGTGGCATATCACGACTTCTTTGAGTGCTGATCAATGGACAGAACATACCACTTTAATAGGACCGTGCACGATAATCTGCACGACACTTTTATTCGCTTACGAACCCTCTGGCAGCACCGTAGTGCTTTACGCCCGCAATATAAGTAGCCACTACCTCAATCAAGCGTACATCGTCAGCCTCGTACGGATTGTCCGACAGCACAACGAAGTCGGCCTGCTTGCCTGTTTCAAGCGAACCAACCGCCTCATCAATATGGTTTTGCCAGGCCGCATCGATGGTGATTGCCCTTAGAGCCGTATCCATGTCTATTTGTTGCTCAGCACCCAGTTCGAATCCGCTTGACGTTTGTCTTTTAGTCGCACTCCACAGCATCTGCATTGGATTTATTGGAGTTACCGGTGCATCACTATGCAAGGTGAACCGCACACCGAGTTCACTGGCCCAGCCTGTGGGGCTGATACTCGCAGCTCTATCAGGTCCGAGTGATATCTGTCTGTGCCAGTCACCCCAGTAGAACGTATGAGAATTAAAAAAGCTTGGTGTCAGGCCAACTGCGTTAAGCCGCGCCAGTTGATCTTTTCTTATGGTTTGAGCATGAACGATGATATGACGTGCATCATCGCGCGGGTATTCAGTTTGCGCCGCCTCAACAGCATTGATTATATATTCGATTGCTTGATCGCCGTTGCCATGCAGTGCAATTTGATAGCCATTTGCATGGTAGCGTCTCACCAGTGAAGTCAGTGAGTCCTGATCGATTAGCGCAATACCACGAAAATGCTTTGGGTGAGCTTTTGGATTAAAAAACGGCTTGCTGAGGAATGCCGTTAACCCCTGAGGGCTGCCATCAACAAGAAATTTGATCGCGCCGTTTTTAAATTTAAAATCAGATTCGATGGTTTCATGTTGCATTGCACTAAAGACTTGTTCCACACCTTTTTTATCACGCGCCGGCCAGACAACTACTCGTTGTGGGACTAAGCCTGTTATGGTGGCGGCTTTCAAAACCCGCATCATGTTTAGTCCGGCATATCCATTCTGAACTGTGGTCACACCCTGAGCGAGATACGCATCTCTCGCTTCAGTCAAAATGCGAAACTGTGTAAGCCATGAAAATTTTCCAACGATGGTAGCCAGTGATGGAGCGGCAGTTTCCTGTAACAAGCCATTTAACTGGCCGGTTTCGCTATTCCGACCCAACAACATATTACTCGCAGGTGCAGTTGACTCATCAATCGATAACAACGCTAATGCACGTGAGTTTGCGACACCCATATGCCCCGAGTTGTGCCAAAGGTAAACAGGATGATCAGGTGCAACAGAGTCCAATTGTTTGCGTGTAGGATGCTCGCCGTTGGCCAACACGGTATTGTCATAGTTGAACCCAAGTAGCCAGTCGTCACTACTTTGCAGTTTTACCTGAGCAGCAATTTTATTTAACAACACCTCAATAGTGTCGGTCGTACCCACAGGTGGTGGCGACAAATCGACACTGACCTGCCTGACACCCGGTACCGGAAAATGACTATGGGCATCGATAAAGCCCGGCAATACAGTACGCCCGCCTAAGTCAATCACACGAACAGACGATGTAATTTTGTCACCTATGGCGCGATTAGTACCCAAATCTTCAAGTCGACCATCTCGCACCAGCATGGCCTCCACTACACGACTATTGCCATCCATGGTAATGATGTGGCCGTTGATAAAGGCCTGCGTGGGCACAGTTCGCACTCCCGCCAAGATAAGCAGCAATACCAGCAAAGACACAATTGCGTGACGTTTCAAGGTTTTTTGGTTTTTTCGACGAACATAACTAAATGGTATGCGCGATACGTTGCGAGGTTCACGGCAAGCCCGGGCAGCTCACTTATACTAGTCCAATCCATATTAATATATGACATGCCTGAGAAGTCCATCACCATGATCGGTTCACTCAACAAACTCATTGCCACAATACTGGCGTTGTCGCTATCGCTTACCCATGCGACCCTGACTCTGGCTCAAAGTTCGCCAGATACGCGCTCGCCCGTGATTGAGCTGGAAGCAGTGGCGGAAGCCGAGGCGGAGCAAACACAGGTGTTTACTGCGCAGGTTGCAGACAATCGCATTATTAAAGATGTCATCCTCTACTATCGTCGAGAAGGACAACAAGCCTTCACACCAGTACCGATGTCAGCTATTGCAGACAGTGGCTACTACACCGTATCCATTGAAACCGACCCTACTGACTTGCGTGCGATTCAATATTACGTTCAGGCACGTGACGAGGGTGGTAACCGAACTGTGGAAGGTTATGCATTCGACCCGTATACAAGAGTACTCATCGGAAACAAAACCGTTATAAGTACTGCGCCTGCTGTTGTAGCAGATACACCGGCAACTAGCGGTGGCGTACGTTGGTGGCAAGTTGCACTGGGTGTAGTACTTGTTGGCGCAGTGGTGGGTGCGGCCAGTAGCGGCGGTAGTAGCTCATCCGGTGAAGGTGGGGTTCCATTATCAGTCACATTGACAGGATTGCAGTAATGGGAAACAAGACAGTATTAAAGCGATACCTGCGAACACCTCAAGCACTGTGTGCATTGACGTTAAGTGCATTGTTGGGTGCTTGCCAGCCTTCACCGGCTGTACAATCTAATGTGCAATTCAAAGCGCCTGAAAGAATTCTTCAAGTCCGGGCGATTGATCGCAGTCAACTCAGACCATCTGTCAGTCTCTCTAATGGTCAAACCATTCCAATGCAACAAACCGGAGACAACATTTGGTCTGGCAGCATCAACGTACAACCGAATAGCAGCTACTTTGTCACAATCGAGTGGATAGAAACCATGCCCGAGGGCGACCTGGTGCTAGCTACCTGGGCAGAGAATGTTGATGTTGGAGCCGATGGTGAAGAGATTATTTTGTCAGAAGACAACTACGATCTCACTATCGACCAGGACGGAGACGGCATCTCCAATTTAATGGAACGACAGAACAACACTAACCCGTTTGTGCCTAACGATGAAATTAACGGCGAAGATAACGGCGAAGGTAACGGCGATGGCTCGGTCAATGCCGGAAATACCGCCGGCACAGACTTAACAGACAGCGGAAGCAGTACAGACGGCACATCAACCGACGGAAATACCGGAACAGACGGTACAAGCACGCAAGGTACAACAACTACTGGCGGTACCGATGCAGATGGTACTGACGGACAAACCACAGACGCAAACACAAGCGGGTCTATAGGTGGTGATAACACTACATCGGGAACCGAAGGGGGCTCGCCAGAACCGCAAACAGAACCAACCGTACTGATACCACGAATTTCAGCAAGCAGCGCGCCTGTCATTGATGGACTTGGTGCCGAATTGAATGGCCAGGATAATCTGATCGGCGAATGGGAAGACGCTGTGCAATTCGATAACTCCGGCGAACGACTGTGGATAAACAATTTAATGATCGATATCGACGCTGATTCTGCCGACGGCGCCGAGCTTCGACGCTGGGCCGCTGTCCACGACGGTGAGTATCTTTACGTGCTGGTGTTATCCGATGATATCGGCCAACGACAAGCCGACTCACTGGACCACTGGCAAGACGATTCCCTTGAACTTTTCATAGACGGAAATAACAGCAAACTGAGCACCTGGGGAGATGATGACGATGCCCATCTGCTTATTCCATTGCTGAAGCAGAACAGTACTAACAGAGTGGGTAATAACGAAATCAACGGTAGATTTTCTGACGGACCACGTTCTGTTAACACAGAGCTGGATATCGAATTCTTCACCGGACCAGGAATAGGACCCGACGGTATAAGGGCGATACGCTTTGAGCAGGATGTTTACGAACTGGCTATTCCAATAGCGTCTGCAGGTATTACAGCCGGTGAGCCGTTCGGCTTCGAACTACAACTCAATGACGATGATGATGGCGGAAGCCGCGAGAGCAAATGGGGTTGGTTTCACCCGTCTCGCAGCGATAACACAGATACAGACACATCGTATATGGACCCATCCGTTATGGGTACAGTAGTACTGGAAGAGTAATCAATAGTTATCGTTGGCAGCACTTGCTGTCAATTGTGAATAAATTTGCTTGAAGTTTCTGCTTTCAGCAAGCATCACAGCATTGATACCATCATTATCTTTTAGCATAGCGTTTGCACCGGCGCGCAGCAGCGTATCAACAAGACGACTGCGCCCCTTCGCCACCGCGGCAACCAGTGCTGTTCTTCCCAGGGAGTCCTGCTGATCAATATCAGCTCCTTGTCTTATCATTTGTGCAACGAGATGATTGAAACCCTTTTTTGATGCTTCTATCAGCGGATAAGATCCGTTCATCGTGGACGCATTAACATCGGCTCCGGCATCCACCAGATATTTTGCAACCACCGGTTGTTCCAGTGAAACGGCAAGTGCAAGTGATGTCACGCCTTTCGAGTCACGATAGTTGACATTAACACCCGCCTCGATCAGCGTCCCTACCATTTCGATTTGTTTTTTCTGAGGTGCTTTACGAATTGCATTCAACAAAACACTGCCATTTATCTGGTTTCTGAGTTTTCCGTCCCGGATAAAAAACGAAACCAGATTCGAACAGCCTGAAAAAACCGCTCGATCGAAATGAGTACGCGTTCCCGTCTTATCCATTATGTCTAAATCAGGATTTTCTTGCATTAAACTCTCTATTGTTTTTTGATCACAAGATGTACTTGCAGCGGAGAATCGCTGTTGCAGAGCTGCCTGATATGAAGTTTTTGTTTTAATGAACGACAGAAGTTGCCCTGAACATTCAGGCTTGCGCACGTGAGCAGACAATGGTTTGCCGGCAACGAGTTCAGGGATTTGATAATCCTGCTCCTCTTGCAGCAGGCTCGTTAATCTCTGCACATGACAATCAGTTGCTGCTCGCGTTAACTGAACATGCAGGGCTTCCAAATGCGCAGCCTGATCTGCAGCCGTTCGCTTACCCGTAATAAGCTCTTCCGGCTTGCCTGCAAAGTTTGGATTTAGTCTTGCGAGTACCATCAACTCGTAACGCTCTCCACCTAAACGTCTATCGGTATTAACCGCATGGTCCTGCGCAGTTAATCCTTTGTAGTCAGGTCGGGTTACCGACGCACCGTTGGCAAGAAGGTAGCCAACCACGTCTGCATTGTTACTGTTTATAGCCACCATCAATGGGGTCCTGCGTTGAGAATTAAGCGCATTGTTGTCAATACTCGCACCCTTCTCAATGAGCAGTTTTACCGACTCGATATTGCCAGTTTTTGAGGCTAACATCAGAGGGGTGTTGCCATTCACTACCGCATCAGGGTTCGCACCTGCCTTCAGTAACTCGCCGACACGCGTAACGTTACCGTTGGCAATGGCGTTAATCAGCTGACCTTCGTTGGTTGACGCAATAGAGCTACAGTTGGGTTTTAAAAGTGCCAATACTTTCGGATCAATGGAATCACTGGTGCACCGCCATTCAAGTATGCCGGTTATGGGGCTGACTGACGGGCTGAATATCATGCTCTGACGACCAATCTCGTCATCGAAATCCACCATTATCAGTCCACTGCGATTAACAGCAACTCGCTTAACGCTGGTTCCGTAGATACTCTTGGCAGGTGGCAATTCGGCGGAAGCGTTGTCGTTCGGCATTACATTGTGCTGGAAATAATGGTCAGCTATCCGCGATTTTACCGGTTGGCTCAGAGCAAATCCCTCGGAAAGCAGAGCAGCCTGTATCAGCCGGTTACGGTTCTCATAGGAATGCCAAGCACCCGCGCTCATCCCCATCATTGCTATTATAATTAGTAGAAATTTCACAATGCCTCGACACCGATTTGGTAGGTCTTTCGCAAAACTCCTTGCCAAGACCACATGCTCCCTTAAGGACGTATCGGCCCGTCTTTAGCCGTCTTAAAGTGTGAACTTGGCAAAACCGGCCACCAAACCCGCGCCGGGGCTTATACTTGTATTTGAATCGCTGGAAAGCGCCCAACCGGAGCCCGGACTTTTTATGAATATCATGTCGCCACACCCTGCTTTCGAGCAGCTGCGAACCGCGAAAATCGAATCGCTTGATATCGATGTGCATGAATTCCGTCACATAAAAACGGGAGCGCCTCACATCCATTTGGCTGCTGATAACCCGGAAAACGTATTTCTGGTCGGATTACGCACCATCCCGACCGACTCCTCCGGGGTTGCCCACATACTCGAACACACGGTGCTGTGCGGCAGTGAAAAATACCCGGTACGCGACCCGTTTTTCATGATGATCAGGCGCTCCCTGAACACGTTTATGAACGCATTCACATCCAGTGACTGGACCGCCTACCCGTTTGCCAGTCAAAATAGAAAAGACTATTTCAATTTGCTCGATGTTTATCTGGACGCGGTTTTCTTCTCAAGGCTTGCAGAGCTGGACTTTATGCAGGAGGGCCACAGAGTCGAATTTGAAACCCCTGATGACCCGAGCAGCGATCTTGTTTTCAAAGGCGTGGTGTTCAATGAGATGAAAGGCGCCATGAGCGCACCCACCAGCATACTTTGGCAGGAAGTCAGTAAGTATTTGCACCCGAATAATACCTATCACCACAACAGTGGTGGCGACCCGGAAGCCATTCCTGATTTATCCTATGAGGAGCTCGTCAGCTTTTATAAAACGCACTACCACCCAAGCAATGCGGTTTTCATGACATATGGAGACATTCCTGCTGCGGAATTACAACAGCGATTCGAAGATCAGGTGCTGGCACGCTTTGAAGCTCTTGACCGAGTTATTAAGGTTGACCGCGCACACAGAATCTACGCCCCAGTCAGAGTCGAAGAAGCTTATGCAACAGATGACAACGACAAGGAAGACAAAACTCATGTTGTCATGAGCTGGTTGCTCGGCAAAAGTATTGATCTCGATGAGCGTCTACAAACACACTTGTTATCAAGTGTATTATTAGACAATAGTGCATCACCATTAATGCAGGCGCTGGAACAAACCGATCTGGGTAACGCGCCCTCGCCTCTTTGCGGGGTTGACGATGGTTCATTGGAGATGGTCTTTGTTTGTGGTATCGATGGTACCAATCCGGACAAAGCTGATGAGATAGAAGCACTGATTTTGGGCGTGTTGGAAGACGTCGCTAAAAAAGGTGTGCCCAAAGAACAAGTTGATGCTGTACTTCATCAGCTGGAACTGAGCCAGCGCGAAATACGCGGTGACGGTATGCCGTTTGGCTTAACCTTGCTTTTGGGCGGGCTAGCGCCTGCAATGCAGCGAGGTGATGCCATTGCTGCACTCGATCTCGATCCTGCCTTGGAACGACTCAGACAAGCAGCGGACGACCCAGCATTTATTCCCGGCTTGATAAAGCGTTTGCTGTTGGAGAATACCCATCGGGTGCGGCTGACACTTCGCCCTGACAGCCAGATTAGCGAGCGTCGCTTAGAATCTGAAAAAAAACGTCTGGCGGAAATGAAATCCAGTCTACAGCCTGACGACATAACTCGTATTGTTGAAAAAACCAAAGCACTGGCAGAAAGACAAACCAAGGTTGACGACCCCGACATTTTGCCGAAAGTGACGCTGGCAGATGTGCCGGCAACCATGAACATTTGTACCGGCACGCATGAGAATGTCGGGGATGCACCTGCAATGCACTATGCGCAGGGCACAAACGGTCTTGCCTATCAGCATATCGTCATGGACTTACCGACTCTGGGTGATGAATTGCAGACTCTGTTACCCATGTATTCGCGCCTGGCAACCGAAATCGGCTCCGGAGGCAGAGACTACATTGAAACACAAGCTCTGCAAGCATCTGTCACTGGTGGTATATCAATGTATGCCAGTCGCAGAAGCGCGCGGGATAACGAGCAAGACGTAACCAGCTACCTTATCTTGCGCGGAAAATCATTGATGCGGAACAGCAGTGAGCTGAGCAAGATCCTCTACGACACCCTGCATCAATTACGCTTTGATGAACACGGCCGGATTCGAGAACTTATCGCACAGTCAAGAGCGGCTGCGGAACAAAGTGTGACCGGGCGTGGACACACGCTGGCCATGGCGGCTGCGGCAAGCGGCATGAGCCCAATTGCCAGGCTGTCGCACCAACTTAGTGGGCTGGTTGGTATTCAAACGATTAAACAGTTCGATGACAAAGCCGCAGACGATCAGTGGCTGTCAGCAATTTGCGAAAAATTAGCCGAACTCTCAGAAATCATTCAGGCATCGTCAAAGCGCTACATGATAGTCGCCGAACAGGATAATCTGGCCTCGATCAACGCTGATCTGGTCAAACTGTTTACCGATGGTAACCGGTCAAGCGCATCTGCAGAAAAACCTTCACCGGTACGGGAACAGGTGCGGCAATTATGGACAACCAGCACAGAAGTTAACTTCTGTGCAAAAGCCTATGAGGTCGTGCCCTCTGCACATGAAGATGCGGCAGCCTTGGCAGTGCTTGGACCTTTTTTACGGAATGGTTTTCTGCACAGAGCCATACGCGAAACAGGTGGTGCATACGGAGGCGGCGCAACTTATGACCCGGACTCAGCATCGTTCAAATTCTACTCGTATCGCGATCCGAGACTGGTGGACACCATGAACGATTTCGACGCATCTGTGCAGTGGCTACTCAATGAGAAACACAACGAGCAAGCACTTGAGGAGGCAATCCTGAATGTAGTCAGCGGAATCGACAAACCAGCCTCACCCGTTGGAGAGGCTCGAAGTGCTTATCAAAGTGAATTATTCGGTCGCACACCAGAGATCAGGCAAGCCGCAAGACAAAAGATTCTTGAAGTAAAACTGACTGACTTGATGAGAGTTGGAGAGCAGTATTTCGAGCCTGAAAAAGCCAGTATTGCTGCGATCACTAATGCTGCAACAGCTGGTTTATCGGATGTGGAGTCGCTGGCGATGGAATTGCACCAACTGTAAATGGTTAAATCGACCGTTATTGTTTTGAAGCATCAAAGACATTAATAATCGATGTGCATGCTTACGTTCACAATGATCGACTGATAACGCACCAATTTGGTGCGTTTCAAAATATCGGAAGCATGTGAAAGTTGTTCTAGACACTAGCTTGCTTTGACAAATGCCATCGAACCATTAGCAACCCGCGACAAACACGGGTCTGCTTGAATGAAAATGCTAGTCGTTCTTATCAGAATCGTCAGAGTTTGAAGTATCCTCTAACGGCTCGCCAGCTTGAATTCTCTGGTAGATCTCTTCCCGGTGTACACTCACATCGGGCGGCGCTGTTATACCAATTCTGACCTGTTTTCCCTTTACACTGAGAATGGTTATCGTCACTTCATCGCCAATGACTATCGATTCGTCTGTCCTTCTGCTCAGAATTAGCAACTGAGAGGCCCTCTTTTATTATGTAAAACATCAAATCGATCCAAGTACCTCCTGCACCGTGGACTTACCGAAACGCTAAACAATAACGTTATCATTAATTACACAAATTGCAACGTTTAGTAGCAACTTTAAGTAGTATTAATTTTTATCACTTTCTGGTATACGGGTCTCCCTGACCCATATTGGCTTCAAATTCCCAATAGCGATGGTTTTTGCTCTAAAGAATGGGCCAGATGCCATTTGATTCCACTTTACACCGCCATACTAAAAGTGAGTTCAGTCCCACTCATCAACACTGTGGCAAACCGATTTATTCAATGGCGTACTTTCAATAAGAGGTTAGCAACGTGGACCTTAGAGGCTTTACTATCGCTGCATCGCACAAAGATAAATACAAAAGCTCTTCATCATCGCGTTTCTTACTTGACCAAAGCAAATGTGAACGCATTGTCGCAGCAATCATAGTTATACGAATTAGACTGCGATTTAGATTAAAACAATGCTTTTGTAGTGCCCGATTTATAAAAAAGTGCTCAACATCAAACTTTTTTCTCTAGTTTTTGTAAATGTGTACGCTATTTGCTGAGCGACAACGCACTTTAGCTATTAAATTGAGGAACACTACGTGAAAACAAAGAGTGTTAAAAAGAAGGTGACTCGTAAAGTCACAAAACGAAAAACTGTTGGAAAAAAGTCGACCGCTGGAAAGGCCGGCGCGAAGCGTAAACCAGCAGCTAAAAAAGCGGCCAAGAAAAAGCCCGTTAAGAAGAAGACCACAGCCAAGCGCAAACCAGCCAAGAAAACGGTTGCTAAGCGTAAGCCTGCCAAGAAGAAGACCACAGCCAAGCGCAAACCAGCCAAGAAAACGGCTGCTAAGCGTAAGCCTGCCAAGAAGAAGGCAACTGCCAAGCGCAAGCCAGCTCGAAAGACGGCTGCAAAGCGAAAGCCTGCTACGAAAAAGAAGCCGGCTCGCAAATCTACTACACGAAAGGCAGGTGCCCGCCGTGCATCGTCAACTACTCGCCGTAGAAAGTCTTAATCTGTTCCGGTAAAGGTTGACGGCCCGTGCTTCCTGATGGGAGCCGGGCCTTTTTTTTGCCCGATGCATTCATAGTTTTTCAAAACTGCTACAGATGAGTGGGGCCAGTTATCACGCTATCCCCACTTGGCGTGCCGAGCAGCGCGCTGCTGTAAGGTCCTGGGAGCAAGATTTAATAGTTTCAATCGATCACAGAACACATCGATGAAAATATCCATGTGATCAGCCAGGCGTTCAGGCTTTTTCGTTGTGCACCAGGTTCGTCGGTTCAACCGATTGACCTTGGCCCGTATGGTGGCGAA
>CALJNA010000011.1 GCA_937981955.1 uncultured Granulosicoccaceae bacterium | reverse complement strand
CTTATCGCAGCATTTGCCGCCTATGCCTTGGCGTGGATGGATTTTCCAGGCCGGGCCTTACTTGTCGCGTTTGTGGTTGCATTGCTCGTGGTGCCTTTGCAACTGGCTTTAATACCGCTTCTTAAGTTTCATAATCAAATCGGTATTGGCAAAGGTTATATCGGTGTCTGGCTTGCGCATACCGGATTCGGGCTGCCTTTGGCCATATATCTATTGCGTAACTATATGGTTGGGCTGCCCAAAGACATTATTGAAAACGCCCGAGTCGATGGCGCAACAGAATTTCAGATATTTACTAAGATAATATTGCCCCTGTCATTTCCTGCCTTGGCTTCGTTCGCAATATTCCAGTTTTTATGGACTTGGAACGATCTTCTGGTGTCGCTGGTGTTTTTGATTGACTCTACAGGCGAAACAACCGTTATGACTAAACGAATTGTTGAACTGCTGGGCACTCGCGGAGGCAATTGGGAAATACTGGCTACATCGGCATTCGTGTCGATTGCCGTACCATTGATCGTTTTCTTCGCCATGCAAAAATATCTTGTGCGTGGCTTACTTGCGGGATCAGTAAAATAATGACTTCTAATACAAGTTCGACTGCAGCGGTAGCAGGTACAGACAAAGCCGTCGATAAAGACTGGTGGCGTGGTGCGGTAATTTATCAAATTTACCCACGCAGCTATCAGGATAGTACCGGCGATGGTATTGGTGATCTACCCGGTATTGTTGACCGATTGCCCTACATTGCGTCACTCGGCGTCGATGCTATTTGGATTTCGCCTTTTTTCACATCTCCAATGAAAGACTTTGGATACGATGTCAGTGATTACTGCGATGTCGATCCTATGTTTGGAACACTGGCAGACTTTGATCGCCTGATTGCAACCGCACACGATTTAGATGTTAAAGTCATTATTGACCAGGTACTTAGCCACACGTCAGATCAACATGCCTGGTTTAGCGAGAGCCGGCAGTCCCGCAGCAACCCGAAGTCTGACTGGTTTGTATGGGCAGACCCCAAGCCCGATGGCACACCTCCAAACAACTGGCTGTCGATTTTCGGTGGATCCGCCTGGCAATGGGACACCAGCAGAGAACAATATTATTTGCACAACTTTCTGGCCAGTCAGCCTGATCTTAATTTTCACAACGACGATGTCCAGAATGCGCTGCTTGATACCTGTCGCTTCTGGCTTGACCGTGGCGTAGACGGGTTCCGTTTGGATACCATCAACTTCTATTTTGCAGACAAGCAGCTTAGGGATAATCCTGCGTTAACGGTTGAAGAGCGTAATGGTTCGATAGCCCCGAGTGTGAATCCGTACAACCATCAATATCATTTGTATTCCAAGAACCAGCCAGAGAATATTGATTTTCTAAAGCGTTTTCGCGCCTTGTTAGATGAATACCCCGCAGCAACATCGGTGGGTGAAGTCGGGGATGCGCAGCTCGGACTGGAACTGATGGGCGAATATACGAAAGGGTCTGACCGGGTTCATATGTGTTACTCGTTCGAGTTTTTATCAGCAGAAAAGCTCGATGCCAATCGTATGAAAAGTATATTCAACCGCTTGTCTAAAGTGGAGGAAGATGGCTGGGCTTGCTGGGCATTGACCAACCATGATATCGCCCGGCATACATCGAGATGGTCTTTGGATGACGCTGGGCGACGACTCTATGCGCTGCTTATGATGTGCATTCGCGGGTCGGTATGTTTGTATCAGGGGGAGGAGCTTGGCTTACCCGAGGCTGATATTCCCTTTGAAGACTTACAAGATCCTTACGGTATTGAGTTCTGGCCAGAGTACAAAGGCCGCGATGGTTGTCGAACACCAATGGTCTGGCAGAGCGACAAAGCGAATGCCGGTTTTTCTGAAGCAAAACCTTGGCTACCTGTCGGCGAATCGCACACCGAATTAAGTGTAGATGTGCAGGAAAAAGAAAATGACTCCTTGTTGCATTACTACCGCAAAGTAATTGAGTTCAGACAACAACATCGAACTCTGGTTAAGGGTGCACAATCTGAAATGCATGTCAGTGGAGATGTATTGAGTTTTACCCGCTCACATGAAGGTGAGGAGGTTTTTTGCGCCTTCAACATCGGAGACAGAGAAGCTCATATCACCTTGCCGGATGGAGCCTGGCAACTTATTGGTGCTGATCTGGATGTCTGCTTAACACAACAGGGTAACGAAGCACGGCTTAAAGCGAACCAGGGTTTGCTGGCAAAAAAAGCTTGATAATTGAAATCAGAGGTTGTTCTTATGGCAAATTTAAAGCTCACCGATGTTGAAAAAACCTACGCAGGTTCGGTGAATGTGCTTAAAGACATTAATCTGGATATCCAATCTGGTGAGTTAATCGTTTTTGTCGGACCATCGGGCTGCGGAAAATCAACGCTATTGCGGATGATTGCCGGACTGGAGCAGATTACCGGTGGTGAGTTTATGATTAACGATGTGCGCATGAACGATGTGCCGCCTGCGCAGCGTGGAATTGCTATGGTGTTTCAGTCCTATGCTTTGTACCCACATATGACGGTTCGCGAAAACATGGCGTTTGCACTGAGAATTGCAAAGAAATCAAACGCCGAAATAAACGATGCGGTTGATAAAGCAGCCCGAACCTTACAGCTTACTGAGTACCTCGACAGATTGCCGAAAGCCTTATCCGGTGGACAGCGACAGCGTGTGGCCATTGGTCGATCAATTGTTCGAGATCCGAAGGTGTATTTGTTTGATGAACCGCTATCAAATCTTGATGCGGCTCTACGAGTCGCAACTCGCATTGAAATTGCACAGTTAAAAGAGAGTATGCCTGATTCAACTATGGTGTACGTAACGCACGATCAAGTGGAAGCAATGACGCTTGCCAGTCGCATTGTTGTGTTGGCTAACCGTGGTATTGCCCAGGTGGGAACACCACTTGAATTGTACGAAACACCGCAAAACGAATTCGTAGCGCAGTTCATCGGGTCACCGGCAATGAATCTATTGCCCGGCCGGATTATCGAGACGGGCACGAACACCACAGTGTCGGTCAATGACGGCAACGGTGTTGTGCGCACCAATATTCCAACTACCGGTGAGCAAGCGGGCATGACAGTCAACATCGGTGTGCGGCCAGAGCATCTTGAAGTCACCACATCAACTGACTATGCGTTGGAAGGGCGTGTGAACATCTCGGAGGCACTTGGCGAGGTGACACAAGTGTATTTGGATAAAGAGTCAAAAGGCGGTCCGGCTATTGCCAAGCTGGCTGGTATTCATCGCGACATCAGAAACAGCGTGATTAGAATGACCGCAAAGCCTGAGAATTTTCATCTGTTTTCCAACGAGCGATCTTTACTGTACTAACTCATACCAGATAGCGACTTATCGCGTGCATTGTCGATTGTCAACCCAATAAGAGCCTTTTTACGTCACAGACGGTATTGACACGGTGCCCGTTAGTTGTAACGATCCTGTCCTGATACAGCGCGCGCTACTATTCTTCAGTTCACCTGCCCCGGCTGGACGGACAATTTGGTTGTTGAAATGCGTCGCTGGTACGAACCAAAGTGAGTTTTTGCCCGTTACCAATGAAATCCGTTAAACCCAGTGACATGTCCGAGGGCGAGTTCGTGCAGCAATTCGGTGACTTGTACGAGCATTCGCCGTGGGTTGCCGAGCGTACCTTTAATGAAGGCGTTGGTGCGCAACATAATTCACTTGATGCGTTGAGTGAGGCGCTGGCCCGAAGCTTGAGTCGTGCAAACCGTGAGGAAAAGCTGGCTCTGATTCGAGCGCATCCTGATCTTGCCGGAAAAGCGGCAGCACGCGGTGAATTGACAAACGATTCTAGTTTAGAGCAATCCAGTGCTGGTCTTGATCAATGCAGCGCCGATGAATTGGAACGCTTTCATCAACTGAACAATAACTACAAAAGCAAGTTTAACTTTCCATTTATCATGGCTGTAAAAGACAGCAACCGGCATTTGATTTTCGCCGCGTTCGAAAAACGTTTGCAGAATTCGGTTGAAGCAGAGTTTGATACAGCGATTGCGGAAATAAACAAAATAGCGAAACTTCGTCTGAGCTCGTTCTTCGAAACAGGATTACCTTATCATCGATAATGTGGTTTTAGATTGTGAATCACATGAACGACAACAAAAGACTCTCCTTACTTTAATGCCAAACAAGAACAGTTATCCGTATGCGTAGTTATCTGATCGCCGCAAGTATTGCGATAGCGTCCGTGGCAGCTGCATTGGCAGTGGGTGCCATTATGTTACTGGCTTTGGGTGCCAACCCGATCGATGGCTACAAGACCATGTTTACAGCCGCTTTCGGATCAGCAGACGGTCTTGCGTCTACCGCGGTCAAAGCCATTCCGTTGATGCTGGTTGGTGTCGGTATTTGCATCGCGTTCCGTGCCAATGTCATCAACATTGGTGGTGAGGGCCAAATGGTTGTTGGTGGGCTACTCGCTACCAGCGTCGCACTTGCCCTGCCCAACGCACCAGCGGTGGTGTTACTGCCTCTTATATTATGTGCAGGGATCATCGGTGGCGCGTTTTGGGGCTCAATTCCAGGGGCGCTAAAAGCACATTACAACGTTAGTGAAATTCTCAGCACCATCATGCTTAATATTGTGGCAGTACAGCTGATGAATTTCTTGCTGCGTGGTCCATTGATTGATCCTGGCGAGATTGAGCGCGGTACACGCATCCCACAAACTGCGCGTCTGCCTGAAGCCGCTGACTTACCCATGCTCAGCGAAACATTAAATTTGCATTCCGGCATTCTTATCGCCATTGCAGCCGCAATTGGTGCATGGGTACTTTTATGGCGAACTGGCTTGGGATTCCGGCTTCGTTCCGTCGGACTTAACCCTGCGGCGGCGCGTTACGCCGGAATACCCGTTAAGCGGAACATCATAATCGCTATGACGTTAAGTGGAGCGATGTCGGGATTAGCAGGCGCGATACTCGTATTCGGCAGTGAGTCCCATCGTATGGTTACTGATGGGTCCACCATGGGTTTTACTGGTAGTGCCGGTTTCAATGGCATTGTAGTGGCGCTTTTTGGTGCATTGCATCCATTGTGGACCATCCCGTCATCGTTTCTATTTGGTGGCATGTTAGTGGGCGCTAATTCTTTGCAACGCGTTGCGCAAGTACCGTCTGCTTTGATTATTGCGCTTAACGGTCTTATCGTGGTGTTTGTTGTTAGCACCGAATGGCATAGAAAGCGGCTGCAGAATCAGGTGCAGACGCAAGCAAGCCAGAAAAATGAAAATGAGCAAAGCGCAAGTGATCACGGAAACGCAAAATCATGAGTGATGTTATTACCACGACGGTCATTGTGGCCACCATTGCCAGTGGTATTCGTTTGGCAACACCTTTTTTGCTTGCATCGCTTGGTGAAGCAATAGGGCAACGCAGCGGCGTATTGAACCTTGGCGTGGATGGTGTCATGTTGCTCGGTGCATTCGCATCTTATTACGTTGTATTGGAAACCGAGAGTATTTGGCTTGGTGTTATGACAGGTATTCTTACCGGACTTCTTATGGGGCTGTTTTATGCAATTATTACAGTGCCATTGCGAGCCGAACAGGGTGTTAGCGGAATCGGAATATACCTGTTCGGTCTTGGTATGAGCGATCTGCTATTTCAAAAACTGGTTGGAACACCTTTGCCAATTGATCAGTTCAGTGAATGGCATGTTCCGTTACTTTCAGATATTCCCGTTGTCGGCGAAATGTTCTTCCAGCATACCCCTATGGTATATATCGCGTTTTTGCTGGTGCCAATTATCGCGTTCATTATCAATCGCACAACGTTTGGATTAAGCATACGTGCCGTCGGGGAAAGCCCGGAGTCTGCGGACAGTCTCGGCGTTAGTGTTCCGAAAGTGCGATTTGCAACCATCATGGCAGGTAATGCGCTTGCCGGTTTGGCAGGCGCGGCGCTGGCCATTGAACTGGGTATATTCCAACAGAACCTGACCAATGCAATGGGTTTTATTGCCATTGCTTTGGTCTATTTCGGTGCATGGCGTGCTCCGGGTGTCATGGCAGGTTCTTTGGTGTTTGGTATGGTGGGCGCGATTGTGTTACAAGCAAAAACACTGGGGCTCATACCTCGCAGTGCATCAGATATTGCCGCAATGGCGCCAGCGGTGATTACCATATTGGCGCTGATTATTGTGGCGAATCGATTTAGACAGCCCGCAGCACTCACTAAGCCTTATGTGCGAGGTGACTAAGTACAAGCGGACGCCAGAAGTTCGCAGACGATGTAAACGCCGTGTTCTGTTCAGCATAACAAAGCACAATTTTTTATACATAATTTGATTAAAAAACAACCAAATTGAAACAAGTGAGAACTATGATGAACACCAAGTATATAAAGCAGTTGGGAATCAGCGCAGTTATGGCCATGAGTGTTGGATTCGCATCCAGCAGTCACGCTGAAGGAATGAAGGTCGCTATTATTGCACCTAGCGCAAGCAACGATCTGGCATTCACACAAAGTATCGTGGATGCTGTGAACGTTCTCAAAGACGAGTACAAACTTGAAATCGCTATAACCGATGGTACTTTTGTCGTTGACGATGCAGCGGCGGCTATTCGTGCCTACGCAAAACAAGGCTATGATGTGGTCATTGCACATGGCTCGCAATATGGCGGGTCGTTAAAAGAGATTGCTCCGGATTTTCCAGAAACAGCGTTTACCTGGGGAACCTCTGCAGACACTTTCGGCTTACCCAATGTCAGCTCCTACGAAGCAAAATCAAATGAAGGCGGCTACGTTATGGGTGTTATGGCAGGAGCGATGACTAAAAGTAATGTAATTGGTGTTGTAGGGCCAATCGAAGTTGGTGACGCCAAGCTGTATGTTGATGGATTCGTCGACGGAGTTGAAGCAAGCAATGCGGATGCAAAGGTAAACGTAAACTACATTGGTTCATTTGGTGATGTTGCATTGTCTGCAGAGGCTGGAAAAGCACATATTGCAAACGGTGCTGACGTTATGACGGGTACTGCTCAGATGGTTGTTGGTGCCGTGGGTGCTGCAAGAAGCGAAAATGTTGCCTGGTTTGGCACGCAGGCAAACCAGACTAAATTGGGTAAGAAAATTGTTGTTGCATCACAGGTATACAAATGGGAAGTGGTTTTACGGACTATATTCGACGATGCAAAAGCCGGCAAGTTAGGCGGTGAAATGCATGAAATTACGCTTGCCAATGGTGGTTTGGTTATGGAATTCAACGACGATTATTCTCTTGATGCCGATGCCAAAGCGGCAGGAGAAGCAGCTGTTGCCGGAATTATTGCTGGTGATATCAAGCTTGGTGAGTAACAACGGGTAGAAACAGAAGCAGGCTCACAACAACGAGCCTGCTTTATGCCTATCAATATAATAGTTCGATTAAGTTCTATAGCTCACAGTTACCAAATTTGTCTTTACCGATCAGGCTTATAAATTACGCATGAATTCAGTCAGCGCCTCTATACAAAGCGATCGACAACCTATGCTCGAGATGCGGGGAATAACCAAACGCTTTCCCGGTGTCATTGCAAATGACAATGTGTCGTTCGACGTGTTACCAGGGGAAGTTCACACTCTGCTGGGAGAAAATGGTGCGGGCAAAAGTACGTTAATGAAAATCCTTTATGGGCTTTATCAGCCTGACGAAGGTGACGTATTAATTAACGGTGAAAAAGTCAGTTTACAATCGCCCTCTGATGCTATTGATCATCGTATTGGCATGATTCACCAGCACTTTATGCTGGTTTCGTCCCTGACGGTCGCCGAGAATGTCGCTCTTGGGTTGTCATCAACTCGCGGGCCTATAACTGATCTGAAACAAGTTGCAAAGAAAATTAAATCGCTTTCTGATCGCTACGGTCTGCATGTAGACCCAGATGCCTATATTTGGCAACTGGCGGTTGGGGAACGGCAAAGAGTTGAAATCATCAAAGCACTGTATCGCGATGTTCAACTGTTGGTGCTAGATGAGCCTACTGCTGTGCTAACACCACAAGAGGTCGATGACTTTTTCGTTATTCTTCGTGAGATGACATCAGATGGTCGCGGGTTAATTTTTATATCGCACAAGATGAACGAGGTCATGGAACTCAGTGATCGCATTTCAGTTCTTCGCCTGGGAAGGCTTGTTGGTACTACAACACCACAAGAAACAACACGCGAGGCACTGGCGCAAATGATGGTGGGTCGCGAAGTTGACAATACGCGTGAAGAACGTCCGGCTACTATCGGTCGAACCGCACTGTCGATTAATCGCTTAAGCGTTGGTGGTGATCGAGGTGTTGATGCTCTGATTGACTTCAGCCTTGATGTTCAGCAAGGCGAGATTGTAGGTCTGGCAGGCGTTTCAGGTAATGGCCAGCGCGAATTGGCGGAGGCCATTAGCGGACTACGCCCAATAAAATCCGGATCGATCAGTTTGTTCCACGATGGAAACCCAAAGCCTATTGGCGGGCTTGGCCCGAAAGCGGTTCGTGAAGCCGGTTTATCTTTTGTTCCTGAAGAACGCATGCGTGATGGAGCTATCGGTGAGTTCTCTGTGGCCGACAATATGGTTTTGCATAACCATCACAGTACCCGGTTCAGTCGTGGCGGCTTTTTGAACTTTGGTGAAATTCACCGACACAGCCAAAAGCTTGTTGATGACTTTCAGGTTAAAACGCCCTCAATAGATACGCCTGCAAAAAATTTGTCCGGTGGCAACATTCAGAAAATGATTATCGCCAGAGAGCTTGATTCTGATCCTGAGGTGCTCATTGCAGCGCAACCAACACGTGGTGTTGACATTGGTGCGGCGGAATACATTCATGCACGGCTGGTGGCAGCGCGTAATGCAGGCACCGCCATTCTTGTGATCTCGGAAGACCTCGACGAGGTGATGTTACTCGCTGATCGTATTGCAGTGATTTGTCAGGGACGCATGATGGGTGTGGTTGATCGCATAGACGCCAGTCGCGAGCAGCTCGGACTGATGATGGCTGGCGTCACCGATTAGTGTGAATGCCCGTGTTTTAATGTTTCAGGGAACCGGTTCCGATGTGGGTAAATCTACATTAGTGGCCGGACTTTGTCGTATAGCTAAAAGACGCGGTCTGTCTGTGGCGCCCTTCAAGCCGCAGAATATGTCGAATAACGCAGCAGTGTGCCCGAATGGTGGTGAAATTGGACGAGCACAAGCACTACAAGCGCGAGCCTGTGGATTGGAATCTCATACAGACTTTAACCCTGTTTTGCTGAAGCCGCAGAGTGATAGAGTCGCTCAGATCGTTGTTCACGGGCAAGCGCAGCAAACAGTATCGGCAAGTGATTATATGTCAGTGCAGCGTGCGCTTTTGCACAGTGCCGTATTTGAAAGCTTTGATCGACTGGTACAACAGTATGATCTGGTTTTGGTCGAAGGAGCAGGAAGCCCGGCTGAAATTAATCTGCGCCAACACGACATTGCCAATATGGGTTTTGCACGCATGGTCAATGCACCCGTGTGCTTGATAGGTGATATTGATCGCGGTGGTGTCATCGCCGCCGTTGCCGGTACGAAAAACGTTATTGACCCTGCTGACGCGGCAATGATTTCAAGCTTTGTTATCAATCGCTTTCGCGGCGATCCTGCACTGTTCGAAGATGGGGTAACGGCACTGGAACACATCACACAGTGGCCGTGCCGTGGTGTCGTTCCGTGGTTAGCAAGTGCGCTGCGACTTCCGCAGGAAGATGCGGTTGTGCTTGAACAAAGCAGTCAAGATAGAATTCTTAGCCGCACCAATCAAGTTTTTATAGCGGTACCGATGTTATCGCGCATTGCCAATTTCGACGACATGGATCCACTGCGAGCTGAAGCGAATGTTGACTTGCGTTTCATTCCGCCTGGAACGCCTATTCCACTCAATGTTGATGCCGTCATCATCCCGGGTACAAAGTCTACAATTGGAGATATGCAGTTTATGCAAGAGCAGGGATGGGATCATGACATTATTGCTATTGCACGAGCGGGCGCTCGTGTCATGGGCTTGTGTGGTGGCTATCAGCTTCTGGGTAAACGCATACTTGATCCTGAATTAGTTGACGGTAATGTAAGTGCAATTGATGGTCTGGGCTTACTTGACGTTGAAACGCATATGGCAGGTGAGAAAAGTACACAGCTGGTTCACGGCAATAGTTTGCAATGCCAGGCGTCTGTAACGGGGTACGAAATTCATATGGGCCGTACCACTGGACCAGATACCAAGCGTCCGCTATTAACAATTGATTCACGTGTCGATGGTGCGACGAATGTTCGCGGAAATATTCAAGGCACGTATGTGCATGGTATCTTTTCCAGCGATGATTATCGTGCATGGTGGCTTGATACGCTGATCACCGGCTCTGCAAGTCAATTGCATTATGATGACGAAGTAGAATTTGAGCTTGATGCTCTGGCAGATGGATTGGAAGAATCACTACAAATTGATGCACTACTGGCCGATGCGAAGACGCCTGCCGAATCAGGCGTCACGCAAATTATATAAGTTTAAAAGCGCAAAGATAACTTAAGGTTGTTTTTGCCATGCTCGTATGTAGTCAATTTCAAACATCTTTGGTAACGAAGATGCGTCGGGTTCACCTATCCACTCGCTTCCAACGACTAGTTGAGCAATGATGTTCATGGGTTCATCAGATACCCGCACGCCAGTTAATCGCCTAACCTCTTCACCATCGATATACCAGACAACCAGACCTGGTTCCCAGAGTACGCTGTAAGTATGAAAGCCGGCACTCAGGTTGGAACCCGTGATACTTTCCATAGTCGGGGTTGAATGTCGTTCTCCAGTTGCCCAACGAGCGCGATTGCTATCGAAGTAGTGATAGGTCTGATACGCCTTGTCAGGGCGATCACCAATGTATTCAATAATGTCAATTTCAGGTTTGTTCTTTTCATAATCCTGATTAAACATGTAGAAGGTTGATAGAAATCCTGTGCCACCGGTGACTTTGGCGCTCATTTCAACATACCCGTAAGTCATCTTGAAATTATCCGAAGTTGAGATGACGCCCGACAAATACGGTTGCTGATTTGCTCGTTGCAGTAAATCGGGAGGCGTTTGGGTGCCGGTTATTTGTAAGGTGCTTCCGGTGAATACAAAAGGGTCGACTGGTAGCGGGTCACTGCCAAAGGTATTCACAAAGTACTGGCGCTCACCGTTAATTATGTCGTTCGGGCCCCAGGGCAAGGATGTCTTCCATTTGTTTCTGTCGAGACTGTCGCCGTTGAATTCTTCACTGAATACCTGAGAGTATGCCGAGAGATCTGCAGGTCCTGATTCACGATTGGCCATTTGAAAAATGACTGGTTCTGAAGGTGCTGACTTCATGCCCTCATTGTCTACAGCGATAACGCGATACTCGTAGCTGCTGCCGGGAACAATCGGGTTATCACCACAAAAGGTATATCTAGTGTAATTACAATCGATGTATGAAGTTGTAATCCAGCTTTTGTAGTCGAATTCGTAATTCGTATCGCCACGCAGCGTGAATACCAGAACACCATCGCGGTAGATTTCATAAGCTTCAACGGATTGATCATCGGTGGATGGTATCCATGAGAACTCCAGAAAATTCTCACCCGCCATAAGTAATGTGAGTCCTTCCGGTACCGATGGTGGACCCGCGCTTCGGCTAGTGTCTTTGATAAACGGACCAACTAGCGAGGCCGATTCGGTTGTCGTTGGGCTATCGTCTTCGCCGCCGGATGCATCACTGCCCGTTGCTATTGGCGCCACGGTATCGCCGTCAGGAACCGGAGCGTTCTCCGTGTTTGTTGCGGTTTCCGTTCCAGTGCCGGTGTCGTTTGTTTCAGGAGGATTGTTACTTGTATCTGAGTCAACAACCTGCGCGTTGTTGTTTGTATTGTCGGTAATCTGGCTATCTGCGTCAGTGTTATCCAAACCTTCGGTGGCTGTGCCGCCAGTATCAGATTCGGTATTACTCGAACCGGTGTTCGCTACAGGCGCCTGCACACCATTGCCTGAATTTCCTGTGTCGACGACGGGCTCGGAGTTGCCCGAGTCGCTGCAGGCCACCAGAGCCAAAGTCGAGATGGCAATAACAAGGCCGTTAAAATAGGTGCGCGGGGCAAAAAATGTGGTCATGGGCAATCTGCGGGGTTAGTTCGAATTAGTTAGTGTCAGTGATGACAAATTCACTGTCAATCAAGTTCAATTGCAGCAGTGAAAGTATAAATCCATCAAAGGTTTCTTTAAGTGAATTTTACCTGTAGCAACATTGCTTATGACCGATTGGTCGTGATTGTTCCAATCTATTCTGTCGAAATGGGCCAGTTTGCTTTCGAGGTCAAGTTTCAGATGTGACGAGCCGCTCAATAAGTCTGTCCAGCATGTGTTCACACAGCTGCAACTGACTTGTCTCGAGATATTCATCCGGTTTGTGTCCCTGATTCATGGAACCGGGCCCGCAAATCACGGTGGGAATTGCCGCCGCCTGCGAGAATAGGCCACCTTCGGTTCCAAACGCTACAAAACCGGTTTGTGTCTCATCGACAAGAGATTGTACGAATCGGACAACGTCACTGGACACTGGCGTGTCCAGTGCTGGATACGCATTGGTAATGTCGAACTGGATGCTGATGTCGTCAAAGCGCTTGCTGGCTGTTTGTACCAACTTCTGCGCCGCTGACTTGATGTCTTCGAGTATGCGAAGAGGAACGTCACTTTCAGGATGTCGAATTTCAAAGTGAACTTCACACAAGCTGGGCACGATGTTTAGCGCCTGAGTGGATATAACCCGACCAACGTGTACGGTGGTATATGGAATATCGTCTTTGTCATTACCGCGGTAGTCTTTTGCTATTCTTGTTTGTGTGTCACGCAGGATGCTAACCAGATCGCTGGCTAGATGAATTGCATTTTGGTAGTTCGGCGCCAGCGCAGAGTGACCTTCATTACCAGTACAATAAGCAACGACTGCCGTTTTACCTTTGTGTTTTGTCGCCACTTTTAAAAGCGTCGGTTCACCAACAATGCACATGGCTGGTTTTAAAGGCGCTTGTTTCAACATCTTGATTAAAGAGTGAACCCCAACACAACCAATTTCTTCATCGTAAGAGAATGCAACATGCAGAGGTTGTTGCAGCGACAGTTGCGAAGCTTTAACCGCCGCAACGATTGCGCAGGCAACAAAGCCTTTCATGTCTGTTGTGCCACGACCGTAAAAACGGTTGTTATTTTTTGTCAGTGTAAATGGTGGCACTGTCCAAGGTTGATCATCTACAGGAACCACATCCGTATGACCCGATAACATAACCCCACCAGATATCGCAGGGCCTATGGATGCATATAGATTGGCTTTTGTCTTGTCTTCGTTTTCAAGTACAGTAGATTGAATACCGTTTTGTGAGAACAGATCGACAACGTATTCGATTAATGCAAGATTGGAATGTCGGCTGGTGGTATCAAACCCGACAAGCTGTTCCAGAACCTCCTCGACGGTAAGCATCATCGTAAATACTATTTTTTCTCTGTCACTTGTTCAACCGGTCCACCGTTTTTTTCCCAATCTATAAAGCCATCTTTAATGTGTGCCGCTTCGAAGCCCATTCTATTTAGAGTTTGCACAGTTAAAGCAGATCGCCAGCCAGATGCGCAATGAAAAACGAACTTTTTGTCTGTTGCAAAGATATCTTTAAAGTACGGGCTATCCGGATCGACCCAGAACTCTGCCATGCCGCGTGGACAATGAAAGCTTCCTGGAATGAAGCCTGATCGTTGCCGCTCACGAATATCGCGCAAATCAACAATTTGAACTGAATCATCGTCGAGAAGTTTTATTGCGTCGCTGGTTTCAATTTCTTCGATCGCTGATCGAGCTTCAGCAACAAGTTGCGAAACCGGTGTTTTCAACTTTGCCATCACTAAACCTGTCTGTTTACGCGTGAGTCTGAAGCATACCCAATAATATTAAGGGCTGCTGGCGAGTATTTAGGCTCCAAGATACTGAAAATCGACCTAACTTATATTGCTTTACCGAAATCTCGGTGATACTATTTGCATACGTATGCAAACTGCGGTGCAGAATCGAATCTGCGACTGTGTCAGCTGTATGCATGTACTGAAGGGGCTAGTAAGTAGAACCCACTTTAATTGAAGGTATCCGGGAGGAAAAATGAACCCAGTTTTAAAGAAAACATTGGTCGCAGCCGGTCTCATGGCCGCGTCAGCTTCAGCCTACGCAGGCTGTGGCATCTCTGCTGGTAACGTCAATATCATCGGAAATGAGTTTCCAGCGATACAAACCATTGGCGCCGGGGCGGTTGCTTGCGCTGGTGACGGTGTCGAAGTTAAAGCCAATCTGACAAAAGAGCACAAAGATCTGCAGGTCCCTGGTCTAACGGGTAATCCGGCTGAGTACACCGTGGCAATTGTGGCGAATTCCTCTATTGTGCCATTGATGAACGACGGTTTGATTCGTCCACTCGACGATCTGATCGCCAAACACGGCGGAAATTTTAACGACAAGCAAAAAATCTCTATCGGCGGCAAAACCATGGCCATCGGTTTCATGGCTAATGCGCAGCATCTTGTTTACCGCAAAGATATTCTGGAACAAGCGGGTATCGAAGCACCAACCACTTACGAAGAAGTGCTGGCAGCAGCAGATGTCATCAAAGAGAAAGGCTTGATGAAGTACCCGTTTGGTGCAGCTTATGCAGCAGGATGGGGAATTGCTCAGGAATTTAACAACATGTTTCTGGGTTTTGGCGGTGAATTCTTCAAAGAAGGTTCTGCCATGCCTAACATCAATAACGAAATGGGTGTCAATGCTCTGAATATGATGAAGTCATTGACTGATCACATGAACCCGGATTTTCTGACGCTGAACAACAATGAAATCAACGCAGAATGGAAAGCCGGTAATGTTGCACTGATGCAAATGTGGGGTTCTCGTGCAGGTCCTTTGCTTGATGGTGAAGGTAGTGCACCAGGTATTGCGGACAACACGATACTAGCCGCACCACTTACTGTTGGTGGCGGTTCTATTCCAGCAACAACACTGTGGTGGGATGGATTTACTATTGCGAAAAATATCTCAGATGAAGATGCAGAAGCTTCCTATCTGGCGATGGTTAACGCAATTGATCCCTCAATCATGAACGCAGAAGTTGCTAAACAGGCAGTTTGGATGATTGACGGCTATGAGCCAACGCCAGCATCTGCAGGTGTATTCGCTACTATTAATGCGGGTGCAAAACCTTACCCGATGATCCCTTACGAATCACTGCTTCATACTGCCCTGGGTAATGAATTGCCGGATTTCTTTTCTGGTAAAGAATCAGCGGAAAAAACATTGGCAGATGTTGAAGCTGCATACGAAACTGCTGCAAAAGAAAAAGGTTTTCTGTAGCAGCACCTTTTTGCTTTAAAGCAAATTTAGCAACGTAAATACCTGAAGAGAGGCCTTTTGGCCTCTCTTAGGGCCCTCTTACGCCCAGACAATCTAACTTTACCGGTGAACTGCAGTGAAACACCGTACATTTTTCTGGTTCTTTCTTCCAACAGCGCTGGCTATGCTGCTGTTTATTTTCTTGCCGATCATCTCCGTGGTAACGCAGTCGCTGCACATAGACCACGAACAGGTTTTCGTTGAAGTTGAGAATTGCGATTTCTTTGGCTGCAAAAAAGCCATGGCTGTTGATACAGAGGCAACAGAACAGTTACGTGCCGAACAGCCGCTTGGTCGTTTTGTTGGTCTGGATAATTACTTTAATCGAAGCCACCTGGCTTCTAGTGAAATTGCTACAGCGTGGAAGAACTCGGATTCATTTGGCGAATTTTATGACCAGGTTTATAACTTGCCCCTATACCGGGCAATTATATTCACGTTGGTATATACGTTTACTGTCACCCCTTTGTTGATCATTCTCGGTTTTCTGATTGCGATTGGTGTTAACTCGTTACACCGTCATTTGAAAGGGTTTGTCATCTTTTTCTCATTGTTGCCAATGATTGTTACGCCCTTGGTCGGTTCGCTGATTCTGTTCTGGATGATCGATTCGCGTGGGATCATCGGTAGTTCATTACAGCATCTTTTCAATGATCCGAATTTGTCGTTAAAAGCGTCTACATCTTTAACGTGGATAACACTAATGGTTTATGGCGTATGGCATTCTGCGCCATTTGCGTTTGTTATCTTCTACGCAGGGTTGCAGACACTGCCTCAAGATACACTTGAGTCAGCCATGATCGACGGCGCAAGTCGCTGGGAGCGCATCAGGTACGTGGTGATTCCTCACCTTATGCCACTTGTTACATTTGTGGCGCTTATCCAGTTGATGGATAATTTTCGTGTGTTCGAGCCTATCGTCGGTTTTAACGCATCGGCGCATGCAACGTCACTGTCATCAATTATATTTAGCGATTTGGGTGGGGAATCCAGATTGCTTTCTTCTGCGTCAACAACTTCTGTGCTGACTATTCTGGGTGTTATCGTTTTGCTGTCACCGGTGTTGTACCGAACATGGCGCGACTGGGAAAGGAAGGTTTAACGATGACTTCAACCGTTGTAGAGAATAAGTCGTTTTCGCTGAAACTGTTTACAAGCGTTTTCATCGTATTTTGGCTATTAATCGCTGCATTTCCATTTTTCTGGACTTTTTGGGGGTCCTTTAAAGTCGAGCTTGATTTCTTTTCAAAAGAAAACTGGATGAACGCTATCACCGGGATCAGAACATTTCGTGAACACGGTGAACATTTTACGGGTGCAGGCTACGAAGGCGCCTGGATACAGGAAGATTTCTGGAAAGCGGTAATTAACACAGCACTTGTGTGTCTATTTGTTGTTTGCACATCACTTACCATTGGAACACTCGGTGCGTACGCTTTGTCTCGATCAGGGTTTCGCTATGCATTCTGGTTGCTGATCCTTGCGTTGGTGTTTAGAGCCATGCCACCTATTACGCTGGTCGCTGGGTACCTGTTACCGTTTTTTGAATGGGGCTTATGGGGAAAGCTATCAACAACCGTCGTGGTATTGGTTGCGATAAATCAACCTTTCACACTATGGATGCTACATTCGTTTTTTCAAAAAATTCCCAAAGAGCTTGATGAGAGTGCGATGGTTGATGGTTGCACCAACTTTCAGGCGTTTCGATACGTAATATTGCCAGTGATGTGGCCAGGCGTCATCACCACCGGCTTGTTTTCATTTCTGCTGGCCTACAACGATTTTGCCGTTACCGCCATGTTGCTGTCTAAAGAAAACCAGACCATGGTTCCGAAAATTGCCAGTTTTCTTGGTACTACACAAACTGAAGGTAACGTCATGTTCGCAGTAGCGGCTGTTGTGTCAGCTATCGTTCCACTGTTCTTTCTAGTGATGTTTTTTCAGCGACAAATTGTTAGTGGATTAACTGCAGGGGCGGTAAAGGGGTAAGTTATGGCCAGTATCAGTCTTAAAAAAGTCAGTAAACGCTGGGGTAGTTTCGTCGGGGTACACGAATTTGACCTTGATATAAACGACAAGGAATTCCTGGTTCTGCTTGGCCCCTCTGGATGCGGTAAAACCACGACCATGCGCATGATAGCTGGGCTGGAACAAGCGACTTCCGGTGAAATCTGGATAGGCGACAAGATGGTGAACAAACTGGAGCCCAAAGATCGTGACATTGCCATGGTGTTTCAGAGCTATGGTCTTTATCCAAATATGACTGTGTGGGAAAACATACGGTTTCCGCTTAAAGTCAGAAAGGCAGACCCGGCTACCCACGATGAGCGTGTGCAACGTGCAGTTGATATGGTTGAACTTAATGAGTTTACGCACCGACGACCCGCGGAGCTCTCCGGTGGTCAAAGACAACGTGTGGCACTTGCAAGAGCCATCGTGCGGGAACCGACCGTCTTTCTTATGGATGAACCGCTGTCTAACCTTGATGCCAAACTTCGAGTTTCAACCCGCGCTCAAATCAAGAATTTACAAGACACGCTGGCGACTACCACAATTTACGTAACACATGATCAAATCGAAGCCATGACGCTTGCTGATCGCGTTGTTGTCATGAATCAGGGCATTGTTCAGCAAGTTGGTTCACCCGTAGAGATTTACGACAACCCTCAAAACACCTTTGTAGCCGCATTCATAGGTTCACCCGCTATGAATCTTATTGAAGGGGTGCTGGAAAATGGTGTGTTCACAGCGAGTAACGTGAGAATAAAGGGTTTAAGTCATAGCCAGTCGGGCAAGGTCACATTGGGTTTCCGTGCTGAAGATGCATCAATCGCCGCAGCCGATGGTGATATTTCTGCACCTGTGTACTCGATGGAACTATTGGGTGAAGCAACGATGGTGACTATACGCATTTCCGGTTCGCTTGTTTCAGTAAAAGCCGGTAAAGATTATCGAGTGGCAATTGGCGATCCGGTATCCATATTGGTTCCTGCAGATATTTGTCACCTGTTTGACAGTGATTCTGGAGAACGGATTGACTAGCTTAACGTGTATCAACGATGCCAATCAGATATTAATTCTCGGCATTGGATACAAAACAAGAGTACATAACGCATGATTGATTATCTCAAAAAAGGTTTAGCCGAGGCAGAGCGAGCTGTTGAGAAGGACAATGTCAAAGACATCGTGTCGCAAACTCTCGCGCAAATAGAATCTGGCGGGGATACAGCCATCCGAGAATTATCTGAAAAATTTGATCGATACACACCGATTAGTTTTCGCCTTTCAACTGAAGAAATTGAAACCCTGATGGCTAAGCTGACCGATCAGGAAATGGCGGATGTGAAGTTTGCTCAGGAACAGGTGAGAAATTTTGCGCAGGCACAACGTGACTCCATGCTAGATGTTGAAGTGGAAACTTTGCCCGGCGTAATTCTTGGCCACAAGAACATTCCCGTTCAGTCAGTCGGTTGTTATGTACCGGGTGGTAAATTTCCGATGGTTGCCTCGGCCCACATGTCGGTAGTCACCGCAGCAGTCGCCGGTGTGCCACGAATTGTCGCTATGACACCGCCGTTTAATGGTGAACCTAATCCGGCAGTCATTGCAGCCATGCATATGGGAGGCGCACATGAGATTTATGTGCTTGGTGGTATTCAAGCTGTTGGTGCAATGGCAATCGGAACCGAATCCATTGAGCCTGTGCATATGTTGGTTGGGCCGGGTAACGCATACGTGGCGGAGGCCAAACGACAGCTATATGGACGCGTCGGAATTGACCTTTTTGCAGGTCCCACAGAAACCATGGTTATCGCTGACGAAACTGTCGATGCCGAACTATGTGCAACTGATTTGTTGGGTCAGGCAGAACATGGTTACAACTCGCCGGCAGTGCTGATAACCAATTCATCAAAGCTTGCCAAAGAGACAATGGTCGAGATAGATCGCTTACTCGAGATTCTTCCTACAGCTGAAACCGCGAGCATCAGCTGGCGTGATTATGGTGAAGTCATTGTTTGTGATACCTACGAGGAAATGTTGCAGATAGCTAACGAAATTGCATCGGAACACGTGCAGGTAATGACCGATAGGGATGACTGGTTTTTAGAAAACATGCATTCTTATGGTGCTCTGTTCCTGGGTGCCAGAACCAATGTAGCGAATGGCGACAAGGTTATTGGTACCAACCATACGCTACCGACGGAAAAAGCGGGCCGATACACAGGTGGATTATGGGTTGGCAAATTCTTGAAAACGCACTCATATCAGAAGGTGCTTACCGATGAAGCAGCAACAATCATTGGTGAAATTGGGTCGCGGTTGTGTATGCTTGAAGGTTTTGTTGGCCACGCTGAACAGTGCAATGTCAGGGTGCGTCGTTATGGAGGCCGCAATGTGCCCTATGGCGAGCCAGCTTTACCACAAGAAAATACTGAAGCAGGTGTCTGAATAATGCAGTTGCCTCGAACACCTTCTTTTCGTCTGGATGGAAAAAGGGCTCTGGTTACAGGAGCCAGCTCCGGTATCGGACTTGGTGCTGCTATGGCGCTGGCTGAAGCTGGTGCACATGTCGTGCTTGCTGCCAGAACAGAAGAGGCGTTAATTGCATGCGTCAAAGCTATCGAGACCGAAGGATATAGTGCAAGTGCGCTTCCGATGGATATCAGCGATATTGATCAGGCTCAAACGCTGTTAAGCGAACAAGAGGCTTTCGACGTGCTCGTCAATAGCGCTGGCATTGCAAAGCACAGTGCAGCCATCGATACGACGCAACAAGACTTTGATGCCGTTAACCAATTAAATGTAAAAGCTGCCTATTTCATTACTCAGGCAGTGGCTAAAGGCTTACTTGCTGCAAAGAAGCCAGGATCGCTAATCAATGTGTCTTCTCAAATGGCGCATGTGGGCGGTATAGACAGAGCTGTGTACTGTGCAACGAAACATGCCGTGGAAGGATTCACTAAATCCATGGCAATAGAATTTGGGCCAAATCAGATTCGAGTGAATACAGTGTGCCCAACCTTCATTAGAACCCCATTGACTAAACCGACCTTTGATGATCCTGAACGTGTCGCCTGGTTGCAGGAGAAAATCAAGCTCGGCCGTGTCGGAGAGGTTGAAGATATTATGGGTGCTGTTGTGTTTCTGGCGTCTGATGCATCATCTCTTATAACCGGGTCTTCCTTGCTTATCGATGGCGGCTGGACGGCAGACTAATGTCAAGAGATACGGTGACATCGCAACATGTAGCGAAAAAAGCAGGAGTAAGCCAATCTGCTGTGAGTCGTGTGTTCTCAGAGGGCGCCAGTGCTTCCGCTGCCATGACTGAAAAAGTGCAAAAGGCTGCACTTGAGCTTGGCTACCGTCCAAATATATTAGCCAGATCTTTAATCACCGGAAAGTCAAAAATTATTGGCCTGGTTGTCGCCTATCTTGAAAACCAGTTTTACCCTGAGGCACTTGAGAAACTCTCTTTGACATTGCAGGAACGTGGATATCATGTGCTGGTGTTCATGGCCACCATGACAGATGACAACGTCGATCAGTTGCTTGACGAATTGCTGGATTTTCAAGTTGACGGAATCGTGATGGCATCTGCCTCTATGTCGTCTGATCTGGCGAGACGATGTAAAAAAGCCGGTGTGCCAGTGGTACTGTTTAACCGCAGACAAGATGACGAGAGGCTATCCGCGATTACCTCTGACAATATCAGCGGTGGACGGAAGGTGGCCGAGTTTCTGATAGCCGGGGGACACAAACGCATTGCACATATCGCGGGCTGGGAAGGCGCCTCCACGCAGCGTGATCGAGAGCTTGGATTTATGCAGGCAATAGATAAGGCAGGTGTGAAGTTATTCGCTAGAGAAGTAGGTAACTATCATTTTGAATCGGCTCAGGCGGCAACGCGCAGAATGTTTAGTAAGAAGCAAATTCCCGACGCAGTTTTTGTAGGTAATGATCATATGGCGATTGCTGCAATGGAATGCATCAGACATGAGATTGGTTTGCGCATTCCTGAAGACGTATCTATCGTTGGATACGATGATGTCGAACTGGCTGCGTGGCCAAGCTTTTCTTTAACGACGATCAGGCAACCGTCAAACAAAATGGTGTCTGAGACAGTTAAATTATTAATGGACAATATCGAATTCGGTGACACCACGGCTCGTCGCGTTGAAATTGAAGGGCCGCTAATGATCAGACGTTCAGCAAGAATACCCAAAGGTTGGAACAATGAGAAACTTTGATAATCGCTGGAAAGACTTTCCCGACTACATTATCGGTATCACCAGGGAAATTTGGGAAGATCGGGGTATAGGTACTCTTAACCATTACTATTCCGACGATATACCGGTTCGATCACCTATGGGTGTGCAGCGCGGTAACCAGGAAGTGATTGCTTCCACTATGGCAACGGTCTATGAATTTCCCGACAGAGAACTTTTCGGTGAAGATGTTATCTGGTCTGGTACTCCTGAAACGCAACTACTCTCTTCACATCGCATTATCACCACCGGCACCCATAGTCGAGATGGGATATTTGGTAAGGCAAGCGGCAAGCGTTTCAAAGTGCGTGTAATTGCAGACTGTGCAGCAAAAGACAACACAATTTTTGATGAATGGTTAATCCGGGACTATGGAGGAATAGTTCGTCAACTGGGCATGAAACCCAAATCGTTTGCGAAAAAGCTAATCGAAGCCGAAGGCGGGCCATCCACTTGCGTCAGACCATTTACTCCGGAGATCGATATTAAAGGTGAGTATGTTGGCGTTGGTAACGACAATGAGTGGGGCCAACGGTATGCGTCTGTACTAACGCGATTAATGGACAAAGAGTTCTCGACAGTAACTAATGCATACGATCGCGCGGTACAGACCGAATACGCCGGCGGCGTGTCCGGGATTTCACACAAGTCGGTGGATAGCTTCTGGGTCGGCTTGCGATCTTCATTTCCGAATGCAAGTTTTAAAATCCATCATCAGATAGGTATGGACTCTGATGTGCTGCCACCACGTGCAGCGTTACGCTGGTCGCTCGATGGTATTCACGAAGGTTGGGGTAGCTTCGGCAAACCAAGTGGCGCAACTGTTCATGTTATGGGCATGTGTCATGCTGAATTCGGACCATTTGGTGAGTCCGGTTCTTCAATAAGGCGCGAGTGTGCTTTATACGACGAGATCGCAATCTGGAAACAAATACACATGCATACCGGCTTAAGCTTATGACACCTGAACAAATGCGTCGGCGTATTGTTCGTTACGGCGAGTTGCAACCGTGCAAAACCGCTTTTATCGATGCGCATACGCCGGGCTCTGATCAAAAAGAGAACTTCACAATTATAGGTGGTGGGGTATCTGAAAGCCCCGATCAGCACGTCCACATTGCAGACACGCCAGGCTTTAATATTGGTGCTGCAGGTCAGCCGCCAAAATGTCGAAACTCGTTACATGTGCACACCACAGCCGAAGTCTTTTTTGTTTTAAAAGGCCGGTGGCGATTTTTCTGGGGACGCAATGGTGATGCTGGCGAAGTATTGCTCGAAGAAGGGGATATATTCAACATACCCACAGGTATTTTTCGTGGAT
>CALJNA010000010.1 GCA_937981955.1 uncultured Granulosicoccaceae bacterium | reverse complement strand
ACGTTATGATATACAATAAATCGAATCACAGAAGACACTGGGTCATTATTTAACCAGGCAGAATCAAGGATTTTGCACTAGCGGCATGATTTGCGGCATATATTGTGGTACAGAAATCAAGTAAAATGACGATATATCAATAAAAATGGGGTTGTAAAACAATTTTATAACGGCATAATATGCGGCATACCATGATGACATCACGAATTGAACCTCTCATGCCATCATCGGAGCGCAGCAGCGCTTTGGATGATCTGGCCCTCGAACTGGTGGCAAAGGCCAACCAATTCTCTGGGCGGTTACGCCCAGAAATTCATCTCAGCATCGCCGAGCTCGTGCGCTCAATGAACTGCTATTACTCTAACTTGATCGAGGGCCACAACACACATCCTCGTGATATCGATAAAGCCATGGCAGACCAGTATTCCGAGGACCCGAAGCGACGGGTATTGCAACTAGAGGCGCGCGCGCATATTGAAGTACAGCGCTTAATCGATACCGGCCAAGATCCAGCGTGTGCACCAGCATCAGCCGAATACGTACGCTGGATCCATTATGAATTCTGTCGCCGGTTACCCGAAGAACTACTGTGGGTTGAAAACCCAGACACGGGAGAGAAGCTCAAAGTCATACCTGGCGTGTTTCGCACAACAGGTGTGCAGGTAGGGCGTCATATTCCACCCGATGCAACAGAAGTCGAGCGCTATATGAAGCGCTTTGCGCAAGCCTACGATGCTGAGAAGATGACGAACATCAATGCCATCGTCGCGATTGCGGCTGCACATCATCGCTTTGCATGGATTCACCCATTTTTGGACGGTAACGGTCGCGTTGCTCGGTTGATGTCGCATGCCAGTTTATTGCGCTCGGGCATTGGCGGAAATCTGTGGTCTATCGCACGTGGATTAGCTCGCACGGAGAAACAGTATAAAGCCCTGCTTCAAAGCGCTGATCAGGTTCGTCAAGGCGACTATGATGGTCGTGGTGCGCTATCAGAAAAAGCACTCATTGAATTCTGTGAATACTTTTTATCAATGAGTATCGATCAAGTTGAGTTCATGGAGTCATTGCTACAACCGGGCGAAATTCTGCGGCGCATGAAACTCTATTGCGATGATGAGGTCGAGGCAGGTCGTCTTCCCAAGCGCTCGATGGCCATGTTACGCGAAGCCTTTTTATCCGGTGAATTTGAACGACGGCAAGCACCTGAAATTACCGGGTATCAAGAACGAAAGGCGCGAGAGATTCTCGCTGAATTGCTCAAAAGGGGTCTGTTAGTTTCAACCGGTCCTCGCAAGCCAGTGCGATTAGGTTTTCCACTCGATGTTGTTGAACGTTGGCTCCCCGCCCTCTACCCCGTAGGTCAATAATGAACTTATCACTGCAACACAACTTGGGGGGTATTGTGCTATCTGACGGCTGGACAGTGAACAAGGCGCTTCCGCGCAACACAGATGCCACAGGATCTCAGTACTCGACCGGTTTTATAGTGACTCACTCTGATGGACGACGCGCTTTTCCGAAAGCTGGGATGGCGATTGTTACAACCGGTGCTCTTTTAAGGTAGTTTCCGGTAGCTATCCCTGCCAAACCCCAGATAGCTGATGCAGAATATGCAAACGTTCCTAATTTCAAAGATATTAGCGACACCAAAGAAAGCGCCGCAACCAAAAGTATCGACGAACCGAAAGCAGTGCGTGCATCTAACAACGGAGTCGGTCTTAATAGCAAAGTCGTTTGTGTGAGCGATTAGCCAGCGGTGCACATGCCCTTGGTAACAACATTTATAGACTTCATTCCAGCTCAAGCTCACGAATTTTTCTTGTTAAGGTATTACGCCCCCATCCCAGCAGGCGAGCTGCTTCCTGCCGCTTATCCTGTGTTTTATTCAGCGCCACCTGTATCAGTATGCGTTCGAATGTGGGTGTGGCCTTAGACAACAAATCAACCTCACCATCGTGCAAAGCCTTGTTAGCCCATTGTCGAAACCCGGCTTCCCAGTCAGTATCTACCTGGACCGGTAACTCCTGATTGTGCTTCGGTAAATCTTCAACTTCAAGCTCGTTGTTACTGGCCATAACCGTGAGCCAGTGAGCTGTGTTCTGCAGTTGTCGGACATTGCCCGGCCAGGTCAGTGCCGATACGTAGGATTTGAATTCGGCTGACATGGTTTTTGGTGTTTCATTCAATTCCACAGCGGCTTTTTCCAGAAAATGATTCAGCAGCATTGGAATATCTTCTCTTCGCTCGCGCAGTGGCGGAGCCTCAATGCGAATCACGTTCAAGCGATGAAACAAATCTTCGCGGAACAGTTTTTTCTCTACCAGTTGTTCAAGGTTCTGATGAGTTGCGGCAATAATGCGAACGTTAACGCGAATCGGTGTGTGACCACCGACGCGATAGAATTGCCCGTCTGACAGTACTCGCAATAAACGCGTTTGTAGCGTTGCTGGCATATCGCCGATTTCATCAAGGAATAGCGTGCCGCCGTCCGATTGTTCAAATCTGCCAATTCGCGTTGTCTGTGCACCGGTGAAAGCACCTTTTTCATGTCCGAACAGTTCCGATTCCATTAAGTCATGCGGTATGGCTGCCATATTCAGTGCAACGAATGGTTTTTCTGATCTCGGACTGTGCTTATGTAACGCATGCGCGATTAATTCTTTACCGGTACCGGACTCACCATTAATCATCACGGTTATCTTGGATTTACTCAGCCGGCCAATGGCTTTGAACACTTCCTGCATGGCGGGTGCTTCACCAATTAGCTCGTCTCGCTGTGGCTCTTTTTCATCGGTTTTGGTTTTATCGCGTGCCGGTCTTTTTTGACTTTCTCGTTGCAGCAAACAAGCTCTTTGTGTTCTTTCGATAACAGAGTCAACATCGAAAGGCTTGGCAATGTATTCAAACGCACCTTCTTCAAATGCGGTTACCGTACTGTCCAGATCAGAATAGGCTGTCATGATCAGAATAGGCAGATCCGGATGCACACTTTTTAGCTGCTTGAGTAACGACAGTCCGTCAGATCCCGGCATGCGAATGTCGCTGATTACAGCGTTTGGAGGGATGGAGTTTTCGCGAACCAGTTGCAAGGCTTCGTCTGCTGACTCAAAGGTCGTGACTTGCATGTCAGCTTGTTTAAAGGCTTTTTCCAGAACCCATCTGATCGACTTGTCATCGTCGATAACCCAAACATAGTCGTTGTTCATATAACCTCCAAAGGAGTTAGTACCGTGAACACGGTTTCACCTGGCTGACTTCGACATTCAATGAGTCCGCCAAGTTGATTCATAATGGATTGCGCGATAGAGAGACCGAGTCCGGTACCTGTATCGGTTCCCGAAACCATCGGGTAGAAGATTTGATCGATCAGGGGTTCAGAAATGCCTGGCCCGTCATCGCGAATTTCGATTGCAGCAACCAGTGGATGTCGCTCGGCGCCGATGGTGAAACTGCTGATAACGCGTGATCGAAAAACAATATTGCCGTGCTCGCCCACTGCATTGATCGCGTTGCCGGCGATATTCAGTAACACCTGTACCAGTCTGTCCCGGTCACTGTTGAATTCAGGAATGCTGGGATCGTAGTCAAACGTAATACCGATACCGGCAGGTGCACCAACACGAGAGATAATACGAACGTGCTCGAGTACTTCGTGAATATTCACCGGTTCTTTTTTTGGTCTTGAAACCGGTCCGAGCATTCTGTCAATCAGTGAATGCAATCTGTCGGCTTCCTGAATAATAATGTTTGTGTAGTCCTTCAGCTCCGGATTGCCGAGTTGCTTCTCCAGTAATTGAGCGGCACCGCGAAGCCCGCCCAAAGGATTTTTTATTTCATGTGCAAGGCCACGCAGCAGCGAATGAGCATGCTCTTGCTGAGCAAGAATGGCCTCGTCTCGAGCTATGCGTAATGGGCGATCGATGGCATCGATTTCAATAAGCAGCCCACGCTGATTGTGTTCAGTGATATGCGGCGTAATGGAGCAATCAACGACTTTTGCATCTTGCCCGTGTGGTTCAATGATCGCCTGACGATCGGTAAACGGCTGGGCCGTCTCTACAGCCTCGCGTAAACGATTCAACAGATCGTCTGAGATATTCATGACCTGGATAAGCCGCTTGCCAAGCACGCGCCGCATACTTGCGCTGAGCAGCTGTTCCGCAGCTGCGTTCAGGTAAACCAGGCGCAAACCCTCGTCGAGTAAAAGCACCGCGGTTGAAAGCTGATCAAGCAGGGCGAATTCGCCCACAATGTCCGTTTTAGTCGTCATACGCTTTTAGTGGTGCAAAGGTCGAACCCGGTGAAAATTGATTCGATTTGTGGGGTAATATTCCAATTTATCCTTTAAAAACAATAACATATTATTTTCTAAAGAGATTCATGGTTGAAGTAGAACGCCTCATTTTAGTGCGTTGGTATTTAAAAATGCACTAAAAAGATCCACTATGAGACCTGGCCGAGACTATGCGGTCAATGTTGCAGATTTGAACAGGAAAAAGGGCGGGTTACTGCGCGCTGACTCGGTACTTAACGTGGATATGCGTGGTGTCTGATGTTAAAAACAGGCGCCCCTTATCATCGACCAGTTTTACCTGAAGCGCATGTGTGCCGCGCTCTGGCGCAGGCAGGCTGAGCATGGGGCGTTTTCCGCTGGCGACCAGCTGGTCATCCATCCACAGTTGCGCGGTTAAACCGGTCTTTTTCAGCGGAGTCGGGTATGACTGAAGCTCGACCCAGATTTTGCCGATCGGGTCCTGCAGGGTAGCATTGTGTATCGGTGTGAGTATTTCCACCACGGTTACTGGTAGAAATTCAGTAGGTTTTTTCTCTTCCTTGTAGTCAGATTTTGGAGGATTTTTCGGCTCTGGTGTCAGTGCAACACTGTCTTTAGGTGGCTCATACGCGTCCACATTTGAACCATCTTCCGGCAACCCGCCCTCGTCGCTTTCAGCAGGGTTGTTAGCATTCTCAGGACTCTGTGGATTCAGGTTCTCAGCACCCTCGAGTGGTTGATCGGTGAATATCACGTTGCCGTCTTTGTCTATCGACTTGTAGATGGCACCCGCCAGTGTCGGGATCGGCGCAATCAGACTAAGCATGAGCAGCGTCAGTGCAATAAACGAGCTTGTGTAGAGAAGCGAAATGACCGGTCGCGAACCGGTGTCATCGAGCGAATTCATGCGTTTGCTGATGCATTTTCCAGTCCAATGCTGCGGTGCGGGAACGCAGATTTTTTGTGTGTAACGTGCACCCACTTAAAATCCGGATTTCCAACGCATTTTTAATGAAAAATGCGAGTTCAGAGCAGTAGTTCATAAACGCTGTCGGCTGTGAATACAGTGCTGTGAAACAGCGGAGAAAATCAAAATCTGACTTTTTAAACCATGACCCTCTGGTGTCCAGTAAACTGCGCTAATTACTTGAAAATCGGAGAAAGCAGTGGCTTCGGCTCAGCAACACGATGTAGAAACATTTCAGGGTATGGTGGCCGTCCTTCAGCAGTATTGGACAGAGCAGGGTTGCATCGTGCAACAACCGTACGACATGGAAATGGGAGCCGGCACCTTCCACACTTCAACTTTCCTGCGAGCGATTGGCCCGGAACCCTGGCATGCCTGTCACACGCAAGCATCGCGGCGGCCAACTGATGGTCGATATGGTGAGAACCCAAATCGCTTGCAACACTACTATCAGTTTCAGGTAGCGATGAAACCCTCACCACCTGATATGCAGAATCTCTATCTGGGTTCATTAAAGGCGTTGGGTTTCGACCCGCTGGAGCACGACATTCGTTTTGTGGAAGATAACTGGGAATCACCGACACTGGGCGCATGGGGGCTTGGCTGGGAAGTCTGGCTTAATGGTATGGAAGTCACGCAATACACGTACTTTCAACAATGTGGCGGGCTGCCGTGTAAACCGGTCCTCGGTGAACTCGCCTACGGCATTGAGCGACTGGCCATGTATATTCAGAAAGTGGAAAGTGTTTACGATTTGGTCTGGGGTTTTTCTGGTAATCGTGCGGTGACCTACGGTGACGTTTTTCATCAAAACGAGGTTGAGCAGTCGGCCTACAACTACGAACATGCCAACGTTGAAGCTTTGTTCAACGCGTTTGATGAGTGTGAAGCCGAGTGTAAAAAATTAACCGAAGCAGAGTTACCACTACCGGCTTACGAACAAGTTTTAAAAGGGTCGCATTCTTTCAATCTGCTTGATGCGCGGCATGCTTTGTCTGTAACCGAGCGTCAACGCTACATCCTGAGGGTTCGAACCATGGCGCGACAAGTAGCTGAAAGTTACTACGCGCGTCGTGAAGCGTTGGGTTTCCCATTGGCGAAGGAGCAAGCCCATGGCTGATCTGCTAATCGAAATTGGCTGTGAAGATTTACCGGCCGGTTCTGTAAAACCGCTGGCGGCTCATCTGGGCAAAACGCTGTTTGATGTATTGCATAAAGCTGAGCTGTGCTCAACACAGCCGCGTATTTATGCAACGCCTCGACGTATTGCCGCTATTTGGCCAGATGTAACAATACAGCAGCCCGATCAGCATGTTGAACGCAAAGGGCCTGCCGTTGCTGCTGCCTATGTTGATGGTGAGCCGTCCAAAGCCCTAGCCGGATTTTTAAAATCGGCCAATGCAACCGTAGACGACCTGTCGACTATTGATACACCTAAAGGTGAGTGGGTGGTGCTTAAACAAGTTCAGCCCGGGCGTTCTTTGCAGGCGGTTGTTGCCGATGCTATGCCAGACGTGATTAAAACCATGCCTATGCCCAAGCGTATGCGCTGGTCAGACTACGAACATGAATTTTTACGACCGGTTGTCTGGTTGTGCGCCATGGTTGGAACAGAGGTTCTGCCATTGAGTTTGCTTGGTTTGCAATCAACCAATACAACACACGGGCATCGCTTCCATTCACCCGATGCAGTTGTGCTTGCCAATGCTTCCGACTACGCCGATGTATTAAAAAAGCACTATGTGCTAGCCGACTTTGATCAAAGACGCGATTTGATACAGCAACAAGTATCGAAAAAAGCGGAGTCGCTGGGTGGAACAGCGGTCAGTGATGAAGCATTGTTAGATGAAGTTACCGCGCTGGTTGAATGGCCGGTAACGGTTGCAGGGCAGTTTGAACAGGAGTATCTGGAAATTCCCAAAGAAGCCTTGATTCAAACCATGCAGGAAAATCAACGCTACTTTGCGCTGCTCGATAAAAGCAATAGTCTGATGCCGGCGTTTATCACCATTGCCAATGTCGAATCGGTTTCCGTACAAACTGTTATAGATGGCAACGAACGAGTAATACGGCCCCGGTTTGCTGACACCATGTTTTTCTGGGAACAGGATAAACAGAAGAAACTTGCAGATCATCAACAAAGTCTGGGTTCGCTGCTATTCCAGGAAAAACTGGGCAGTGTGGGTGACAAGGTCGAGCGCATGCAACAGGTCGGTGCATGGCTGGCCAACCGAGTAGGTGAATCAGAAGCAGAGTGCCAACTGGCCGCCAGTTTGTGCAAATGCGATCTGAACACAGAGATCGTTAAAGAGCTGGCGAAAATGCAGGGTATTGCGGGTCGTTACTACGCACAACGCGATGGGTATTCCGATGCAGTTGCTGCCAGTATGGAAGAACATTATTTTCCGAAGCAAGCGGGTGGAAAACTGCCCGAACATGGCGTTGCACAAGTGCTTTCTATTGCTGACAAAATTGACACACTGGTAGGAATCTATGGCCTGGGCATGAAACCCACAGGTGCGAAAGATCCGTTTGGCTTACGCCGCTGTGCGCTTGGCGTTGTGCGCATCATTATTGAGAAGCAGCTCGATATTAATCTCGATGAGCTTATTGCCGAATCGATAACCACCTATGGTCAGAGATTGCCAACCGATTTTGATCCGCAAACTTTGCTCGACTATATAACCGAGCGCCTGAAAGGCTACGCACAGGAACAAGGATACAGTGCCGATGTTATTGACGCAGTGCTGGCTAAATCCTTATCCAATCCGCTTGATATTTCAGCGCGCTTACGGGCAATAGATGAGTTTCGTTCAACCGAAGCTGCTGACTCACTGGCAGCAGCCAGTAAGCGATCGGGCAACATACTTAAAAAAGCCGAGAAAGCATCACTCGGCGTGGTTAAACCTGAACTTTTGGTGGAGCCTGCAGAACAAAAGTTGTACGAGGCGCTTCAGTCGATTGAGCCGCAAATTGCGACTGATTTAAAACAGCGCGACTACCAAAAAGCGATGACGGCAACGGCTTCATTGCGTGATAGCGTGGATTCATTTTTTGACAACGTCATGGTTAACACCGATGATGAAGCCACTCGCAACAACCGGCTTGGATTGTTGCATCAATTGAACAAGCTATGCTCTTGTACGGCAGAGCTCTCGCGGCTTCAGCCAAAGGAGACTTGATTGAAACTCATCGTTCTCGACAGGGATGGCGTGATTAATCGTGATCTGGATGGTCCGATTGTGTCGCCGTTGGCTTGGGAACCTATTGAAGGTAGTCTCGATGCAATTGCCCGGCTTCATCAGGCTGGATACCAGGTTGCGGTTGCGACCAATCAATCGGGTATTTCACTGGGTGCATTGACGGTTGATGACTTGCATGCGGTTAATCAAAAAATGCATGAGCATGTTATTCAGGCCGGCGGCAGAATTGATAGCGTGGTGTTTTGTCCACACAGCGAATCTGAAGAATGCAGTTGTCGTAAACCTGCACCCGGCATGCTTTACACGTTAAGCGAACGGTTGAACATCGATTTAACCAAAGTCTCTGTCGTAGGTGATTCGCTTAAGGATGTTCAGGCAGCAATGGCAGCCGCCGCCCAGCCAATTCTCGTGAAAACGGGAAAGGGCAAGCAGACTCTTAAGTCAAACAAAGGCCTTGAACATATACCCGCTTATGAAGATCTGGCGGCATTTGTTGATGAGCTGTTAGCCCCTGAAGATGAAGACTGAATATAATCGTCCACTGCTAATACTACGCAGTACCCTTTTCTGGGTCTGGTCAATCGCGAACACGCTGGTTATGGCTATACCGGTTCTTGGCGGTCGTCTCATCTCATATAACTTCTCCGCTGACATGAGTCATGTTTGGTTGCGCGGTAATTTGTGGGGTTTGAAACATTTTTGTGGTGTTACGTGGCGCGTAGAAGGCAGGGAGAATGTACCTGATCATCCTTGCCTGGTGCTGGCCAAACATCAATCGACATGGGAAACCTACTTTATACCTACGCTTCTGGAACGTTCGGTTTATGTCGCAAAGAAGTCCTTGGCTCGTATTCCGATTTTTGGCTGGGCGCTGACAGCGCTTAATTTCATTCTTATTGATCGCTCGTCTGGCAGATCGGCCTTATCACAAATGGTCGAGCAGTCCAAGGAACGTTTTGCAGAAGGTATCAGCGTTATCGTTTTTCCAGAGGGTACGCGAAAACCGGTTGGTGCCGAGCCTGACTATCGCATAGGTGGCGGAATCGTTGCGGAGCAAACCGGTGCGGATGTGTTGCCGATAGCCATGAATGCAGGGGAGTTCTGGCCACGACTTGGTTATATCAAATGGCCCGGCGAGATAACACTCACAGTGGGGCCGGTGATCAAGTCAGATGGAAAGACAGCTGAAGAAATCGTTAAAGAGGCGCAGGACTGGATAGAGTCTCGCATGTCTGAAATTACCGTGCTAAACAGGTTTCCTTACTAAAACGTCTATTTGTGCGCGTATCCATCAATGGTTCGTCCGTTGAAAACGACAGACTTCGAAAAACAGCAATAAATACCCGACAAAACCATAGTCTGGTTTCATCCTATCTAGAATTGCGCCGTTAACGATTGTTCTTGGCATGAACTCGGCTTCTGTCAAACGAATTTGATAAAAATTTGGTTTAGCCAATCCGGCCTGCTATGAGTCCGGTCATTTGATCTATGGATACTCGCTGCGTTCTGTGTGAAGGTGCAACCCGGCTTCAAAAGCACCAACGTTATTTCGATATTCTCAGTTGCCTGTGCTGTGGACACTGGTTTGTTGATCCTGCCATTCTGAGCAATCATCTCATTGACAACTACGGAGACGACTACTTCAGTGGTGGAAAAGACGGTTACACCGATTACCTCTCCTACGCTGATGAACTCACCAATCGAGGCCGACAATACGCGCGTCGAGTGAGTAAGCATACAGACATTGGTAGTTTGTTGGATGTCGGTGCTGCTGCAGGTTTTATTGCAAAGGGGTTTGAACTTGAAGGCTGGGATGTCACTGCAATTGAGCCAAACAGGAGTATGGTTGAGTTTGGTCGCAAGACGTACGACATTGATATCTCGCAAAGTGATTTTGAGTCATACGATTCAGACAAGCAATACGACCTTGTATCGCTTATCCAGGTTATAGCTCACATGCAAGATCTGCCTGTTGCGATGGAACGATTGCAACAACTCACCACCCCGAGTGGGCATGTGTTGATTGAAACATGGAACCGTGACAGCGTGATCGCGAGATTGAGTGGTAAACGCTGGCACGAGTTGAGTCCACCAAGCGTACTGCACTGGTTCAGCAAAAACTCGCTGCGCAAAGTCATGGAATATCACGGATTCGAGCAAATTGCCGGTGCAACCACAACGAAATGGATCTCATTACAGCATGCTGTTTCACTATTAGGTCACAGTCAGGACAACGCGACACTTGAAAGGATTTCTCGCAAACTGCCTGCTCGCTTGTCGATTCCTTACCTTGGAGATGACTTGTTCTGGGCGCTGTTCAAGAAAAAGTAACCACAGAAAAGCCGGGCTTCAACCCGGCTTTGCTTTTGCAGAATTTCCAACTTTTGTTGTGTAGCACTAGAAAATAAGCGCGTGTTTGTTATTGCTGTATGGTCTCGTTTGGAAGACAGACACCACGATCGTAGTTGCCAACATACCTGATAATGTCATTGGCGGTCGGTTCATCCCGCAATCCGAATATCAAGCTGTTCATTACTCGAATCATCAGATTGTCTAAATGCGTCACCACGTAGCAATCGACATCTGGTTCTGCATGAGGATTACCAAAACCTGAATCGTCTGTCAGAAACAGATATCGGCTGTTGGTAAAAGCAGCAATGCTTCGCATCAGGTATTCAGCATCTGACCCAACACCACTTGCTGCAACTGGCACAATATGAATATTGTTCTGACGAGCCTGCGCAGCGGCTTCCCATGTTGCTCGCATTTTATCGGCGTGGGGTGGCGCATCAGCAATTAAAAACAGCATTCTCGTACTATTGTTTGACCACTGCGCGTTTACGGCTAGTTGAAGTGCCTGGTCCATGGCTTCCGGGTAGTCTCCGCCACCGGCATATGTAGCATCGTTCAATGTGCGTTGCGCACTTTGAACACCATTTGTAAATCCGTGTGCATTGACAACGTATTCATCGCCAATATCGCGATAGAACGTCATACCAATATTGATCAGACTGTTGTCATACGGAATTGCATTAATAATTGAAGTCAGTTCGGTTTGCAGGTAACCAAGTTCGTCACCCATGCTACCGGTGGTATCGATTACAAACATGATATCGAGCACTTGTGGAGGAATGTCACCGACTTGCTCTGACACTGGTGGCAGTGAAACATTGATCGAACCCGCTGCGATAACATCGCTGAGCGAGAAACTCTGATCCACTGCGTTACCGAACGGGCCCGTAGCTCGGATACTGAATTGTTCCGGCAAGGCATCCAAACCGTGATAAAGATAGGTTGTTCCAGAGGCGGGTGTTTTCAACGTGAGAAAGTCTCTGCTGCCGTCGTTAAAAACCAGATCAACACCTGCTTTTATTGAGCCTTGTTGTTCCACGACATTGATCGCTATGCGCTTGGACAAATCCAGATAGGGCACATCCAGCTTCCCACCAACACGTTGCAAGTAGTCGGATGCATAGCGTTGATATAAATGAGGGTTAAGCTGATCATCATAATCTGCGGCGGTTAACGTACCAGCCTGAAATTGATCGTTGTGTGGACGGGAAACACCATCGGAACCTGAATCCACCGGTAAGCCTCCGGCCGATGCACCCGTTGCTGTATCACCTGCCACACCCGCTGTTAATCCGCCTGCATCGCTTGCTCCTGCATCGCTTGTACCGCCATCGGTAAAACCGCCTGTGCCGCCGGCATCTGACCCGCTGGCATCCGATGCAGCGACAGCATCTTCCATGATCACGGATTCGGTACCACCGTCTCGTTCGCTGGAAAGTGACGGATCGTATTCAACGTCTGGTATCGGTTGAAGATACTCAGCCGAATCCGTTCCCAGAGAGATTGAACCAGTAACGGGATCGTCGTTTGCCGGCCCGGTATTGCTCAGATTATCGGCGTCACTGTCCACTCCGTTACCAGCGGAGTCACAGCCAGCCAATGCAAGCGCTGCACAAAAAAGTGCGGGTTTAAAGAGTTTCATCAAGTCGTCCTGTCATTAATATTGTTTGGGAATAATATCCCAATTAATATCAAGCTACAACTGAACGGTTCACAATTTGCCAATCATGATGTAAAGCGTTAAATATCAGTGGGTTAGTGTGGATGCTGTAGTGGTTCAAGCTTGGTGCGTGCGCAATTCGATAAAGATTCGGCAAGCCGGTTCCGGATGGGTAAGCGCGCAGTCGGATTTCTAAGCCATCAGCTGCCGGGAAAAGCCGTAAACGTTCAAAACTGCCCCAGATGAGTGGGGTTGGTTATCACGCTATCCCCATTCAGTAGTTTGCTTAGCAGCGCGCTGTTGCAGCGTGCGGGGAGCAAGATTTAATAGTTTCAATCGATCACAAAACACATCGATGAAAATATCCATGTGATCAGCCAGGCGTTCAGGCTTTTTCGTTGTGCACCAGGTTCGTCGGTTCAACCGATTGACTTTGGCTCTAATGGTGGCGAACGTGTGGTTGATCGAAAACAGGTTGTCAAAGGTGGTCTTCTTTAATTCTCCCTGACCTACGATGGCGCCGCGATCACTTTGAAAAACCTGATGTTCCGCGTGTGGAAAGTAGTGTTTGATCAATTGTCGGTAGTGTGCGTGGCCATCGGTTTTAAAGCACACGTCCGAAGGCAGCAGCGCCGTTAATTCCTCAAACAAGGCTTCTCGCACAACACGACTTTCATCGTCGCGTTTACCGTATTTTTTGCGCGATATCTTGGCCAAATGACCAAATGCCGGAATCGACGCCACACCAAAACCCAATGGAATTCGCTGATCATTAATCACCGCAACGGGCACGCTTAACGGCTTGCATTTAGTGTGTTCAAAGGTGATCAGATCATCGAACTGCACGCATTTGATTGGTCCTTGTACGTCGAGATAAGCGCGCAGGTATTCGCGGTTCTTCCGTCGGGATAATGCCGCTTGCCAACGCAAACGCGATGCAACCGTTTTGATGTTGACGCCCACCAATTCGGCCATATCGCGCGGGCACATATTGCTGGCAAAGCAAAATCGAATCGTCGAATTAATACGCCGTTTCTTTTGTCGATAGGTTGGTTTGAAGGTGGCGGCGGAAAATTTCTTCCCACAGGCTTTGCACCGGTAACGTTGTACCGCTTTGGCATCATCGGCGCGAAAAAAGTGTCCGTCACGCACAATGGATTGCCGGCTTGCCGCGCAGCTCGGGCATTGGGTGGTCGCATCCATGCGAACCTCCTTAATTGTCTGGGAAACAAAACAGTATCAGAAAAGTCTATCCCCAGCATGCTGGGGCAGTTTTTATAATTTTAATGAGAGCGAAGACAGCGTTATCTTGTAGCGCGTCTCAATGTCTTCGCGTTGAATGTGTTTTCCATTCGCTACCAGATGTCGGCCGCGTGCCCAAACATCGCGAACCAGGCCGTCATTGTTTGCAAATATCCATGCATCCAGCCAACCGTCTCGACTTACAGCGACCATACTCGCAGAGGTGGCATCCAGCGCTAACAGATCCGCATCGTGACCGGCAGCGATAGCACCGGTTTTGCGTTGCAATGCGCCTGCCCCGCCAGCCAGTGCGGAATCGTACATTAGCCTTGCAGTGGAACGCATTTTATCAGCGTATACTGCTCGGCCTTTCTCGGTTAAGCGCTGAGAGTACTCCAGCGTACGGAGTTCTTCACTCAGTGATATGTTTATATTCGAGTCTGTCCCTATTCCCCACTGACCATTCTGTTTTTGATAGCGAGAACCATCGAACACACCGTCTCCCAGATTCGATTCAGTAACTGGACACAGGCCTACTGTTGCACCTGACTGCGCCAACGCATTGGTTTCATCGGGCAGCATTTGCGTCGCATGTATAAGGCACCACTGTTCATTCACTGGCATATTGTCAAGTAGCCAGCGTACAGGCCTTGCGTTCAACTCACTGATTACCTCGTCAACTTCGGCATCTTGTTCTGCTACGTGAATATGAAATGGTTTTCCTTCGGCCAAAGTGTGTGCTTCCATCAAAGATGAAGAACTGACGGCTCGGAGTGAATGCGGTGCAATGCCGATAGACATACCGGGTTGTTCATTGATAAGTACTTGCGCATCTATAAAGAGATTGTGATAACGATCTATTGCATTACCGAAACGTTTTTGCCCGCCAAGCAGTTCACGGCCATCGCATCCACCCTGTTCATACAATACCGGTAGCAAGGTAAGGCCTATTCCAGTCTGCGTTGCGGCGGCAATAATGCGTTCGCTCATTTCAGCCAGATTGGAGTAAGTGTCGCCGTTAGGCTGGTGATGCAGATAATGGAATTCACCCACCGAGGTGTAACCGGACTCCAGCATCTCCATTTGACCAAATGCGGCGATAGACTCTGCATCATCTGGATTTAAATGCTGAAGAAAGCCATACATGAGCTTACGCCAACTCCAGAACGAATCGGTTTTGTCAGGACCGCGCATTTCCGTCATGCCAGCCATGGCTCTTTGGAACGCATGGCTGTGAAGATTACTCATGGCAGGAATTAATATATCTACCGCAGTATCGTCGATTGACTGATTTTCACGTACGTCAGTAATTCGACCTGTTTCATCGATATCAATAACGACATCACTTTGCCAGCCGGCCGATGTGAGCGCGTGCTTTGCGCAAAGTCTTGTTGACACTGACATATAGTTATTTTTCAAGAAGTGAATAATTGCGGTAACACAGTGGCCGCACTACCAATTAATACGGTGTCTTCAGAATGTGTTTTTGGCGTATTCTCTTTGTTTACTACAATGATGTGTGCACCGTTTTCTCTGGCAATATCAATTAAGCCGGCAGCCGGCATCACTTGTGCGCTGGTGCCAACGACCAGCAATAGATCGCACTGCTGAACTGCATGCAGAGCTTGATTAAACACGTTTTCAGGAAGCTGCTCACCAAACCAGACGACAGAGGGTCTCAGGTAGGCATCACAACGGGGGCAGTGTTTTAATCCCTCAGGTGCAAGCATGTTCACTTTACTGGAATAACCGCACTGATTGTTACAATGATCTTCGTCTAATGTGCCGTGCAAGTGCAAAACATTTTCAGGACTCACACCACCTGCTTCCAGCAAAGTATCTACATTCTGCGTGATATGTATCCAACCCTTGCGTGCACCGAGAGTTGTGTGTGCCGCATTGGGTTGTGCTGCAGCAGCCGTTTGACGGCGTGCGTTATACCAATCGATAACGAGCTCCGGGTTGGCTTTGAAACCATCCTGAGATGCTAATTCAGCCGGATTGAACTTGCTCCAAAGTGCATTATCGTTTTTATCACGAAAGGTTGCTATGCCGGACTCGGCACTGAGTCCGGCACCCGAGAAGCTCACCGGGTGCCGGGCAGATGCCACTTTCTTCGCTGCCGCTACCAGTTCCGTCATGTCATTCAACTGTGGTGCTGGAAACATACCTCGACGAATTCTGGCGCATATTTATCTCTCGCGCAATGGCGCATTACTGATGCAAAACACGCAAAGCATCATTGAGCCTGTCATGGCAAACATCAAGCGTTGCACCATGCGATAACACGACACCGGCGTCTTCAATTGACAGAGCGCAGGCAGCATTACTAAATAGCGTGGTGGACAATCCGCTTAAGTCCAGTGAGTCATCTGAGATAATGATTGATCGGTGTTCGCTGAATGCGCGATGGCTGGTGCCATATTGTATGTGGAGTCCGTTACCAAGAAGGCTAACGCTATCCAGAGCGCAACCTTCTGTTTGCTGGCTATAGAGAGCTGTTCGACAGTCAGCTATTTCATCCTCAAATGCATGCAGGTCATTGAACAGATAGCGATGTTCAAAAGTATATTGTGTTACTGGCGCAGTATCAGCTAACAAAGACGATTGCGTACCGCAATCTGCCACTGGCGCGATAGACAGGCCCTTATTCTGAGCAGGTATACACGCCGTTGCATCCACAGAAAGTGAACCGCTCATGTAGCCTTCGTTTGTATGAATCAATGCATCGTTCGCAGCCTTTGTGGCGTACGTTTCGAACAGCGCGACTTTTTGGGTCAGGCTCAGTTCACTGAAGTTACCAGCAACCTTGATTCCGTCGTATCGCTTGCCAATGCTGTGGTTGATGACGTTGTAAGTACCTGCGGGAACAGTACATGATGTGGTGCCGGCACAGATTTCAGAATAATCGATTGCACTTTGCACCTGGTACCAGCCATCAGAAGGCCAGCTAATGACATTTCCGGTTACCACGATCGGTGAATCGGTCGAGCTACTTTGCGCCGAACTGCCGCCTCCAGCACCTACCTGTATTCCGTCAAAGCGTTTGCCGGTTGAATGGTTGATAACAACATAAGAGCCTGGTGGTACATCGCACGACCGACCGCCTGCACACACTTCAAAGTAGCCATTTTCATTCTGGACTTGATACCAGCCATCATCTGGCCAGCTCAGAGTGCCACCGTCTACGTTAATAACGTCGTTTGACGTTACGACAGGCTCGGGTACATCGTTGTTGTCGTTGTCGTTGTCGTTGTCGTTGTCGTTGTCGTTGTCGTTGTCGTTGTCGTTGTCGTTGTCGTTGTTGTCGTTGTTGTTGTTGTTCGTATCTGTATTGTTGTCTGCGTTATTATTCGAATTC
>CALJNA010000009.1 GCA_937981955.1 uncultured Granulosicoccaceae bacterium | reverse complement strand
TACAGGCGTGGCCGAACATTAACCGACGGGGTGATTATCACAATTTGCATAACCACCCTCATAGTTATCTCAGCGGAACTTACTACGTTGCCATGCCTGATCAGCAGCAGATTGACAAGGCGAATCGTTCAGATCTTAATCCAGGTGCCATTTCGTTTTACGACCCACGCGGTCAGGCAAATATGCTGGCAATAAAAGACGATGCTCAGGTCGATGCTGAATATCGTGTTTTACCCGAAGCTGGAATGCTCTTGCTTTGGCCTTCTTTTCTGCATCACTTTGTGCATCCTAATGCGAGCGATGAACCACGTGTTTCAGTGTCATTCAACGTTGTATTAAAATGGCGGGATGATTACGTTCCTGCTCCCTGACTCATCACAGCTTCACGATTTTCTGTACAACACCGGAAACCAGTCTTCTCTGAGGCGATCACCGTCAGACATATTGTGCCCGGGAAAAGGCGGTGATGTTTTCCCCGGGCGGGAAATGTAGCGTGCATCGTCCCCGATCAGACGCAGGGAAAATGCTCGCCGGCGTTTTTGCGCATGATTGCCGCGAGCGCCATGAAGCGTTTTATAGTGAAACGCCACAACATCACCCGGCTCCATTGCCCACTCCCTAACCAGCAAGTTATCTGCATCCGGGTTTGGCTTGTCCAAGCCTGGTTTATCCGGGTTGGGTTTATCCAAGCCGGACATGCCCATGTCCGGGTTGGGCACCGGTTGAAACTCTTCATTGCTTGAGTAAAACTGATCACCCGCCAACCACTTCACTGGTAATACCGGTTTTTCCCACAAATGCGAACCGGCGACACATCTTAGAGTGGCATTGTCTACAGGATCAACCGGACACCAGAAACTCACGTTTTGCATACCGTCTACAAAGTAGTAGGGGGCATCTTGATGCCATGGTGTGGGTTTGGATGTGCCGGGCTCTTTGACAAGTACATGATCATGAAAAAGCTGAACTGTGTTTGATGCCATAAGTTGCGCTGCAACAGCGGCGGCATCAGAGTGTCGAATAACGTTTTCAAATTCGGGAATTCGTGTCCAGTTGCAATAATCATCAAAAAAACGTCCGGTATCTTCGTCTGTTACGTTCTCAGCTGCATAAGTACCCGGTTCACGCATATTACGCTCAATACCGGCTCGTATTTCATCAACCCACTCCGCAAACAAGCCCTTAATAAGAACGGCGCCTTCGGCTTGGTACACATCAATTTGATTCTGCTCCAGTACAAACGAACTCATGAGATATTCCTGATGGTAAACTGCTGAATTGATTATAAAGCGAGTATGCTCTGGCAACAATAAAACTGTCATTTGGCATACAGGCAAACACATTCCAAGATACCAGCAATGAAACTGACCGACTTCAATACTTTAACCTTTGATTGCTACGGCACACTAATCGATTGGGAATCAGGGATGATTGAAGGCTTAAAGCCATTAACTTCTCAGCTTTCCACACCGCTGTCTCGTCTGGATGTTCTTCAGGCGCATGCTCAGCACGAATCCGAGCAGCAATCCTGGACACCAGGTATGCGCTACAGCGACTTGCTTTCCATTGTTTATAAACGGCTTGCCGAACAGTGGAACATCTCGGTTACTCCGGATGAATGTGAGTTATACGGCGCGTCGGTGAAAAACTGGCCCGCATTTCCGGACAGCGCTGACGCACTGCAATATTTGAAACAACACTATCGTTTGGTTATTTTGTCCAACGTTGATAATCAGAGTTTCAAAGCCAGCAACGACAAACTGCGTGTTGAATTCGATGCGGTGTATACAGCTGAAGATATCGGCTCATACAAACCGGCAGACAGAAACTTTGAATATATGTTTCAAAAGCTAGAATCCATGGGTATTGGCAAGACAGACATACTACACACTGCAGAGAGCATGTTTCATGATCACGCTCCGGCTAATCGACACGAACTGGCCTCGTGCTGGATTTATCGACGCTTCGAGCAGGAAGGTTTTGGTGCCACAATGAACCCGGGCGCTATGCCGTCAGTGGATTTTCAGTTCAATAGCATGGCTGAGCTGGTCGACGCGCATAAAAAATCTGTTTCGAACTAAAGGAAAGCTCTTAAAGCAGCTTTTTACGCTGGCATTCGTTTTTATTCGTTATCTGTAAATTCGGCACGCACCAGTTCGGTATGCTGACCCACTGTTGGTGTTCTTTTATGCTCATCTACTGATGGCTTTTGGTGCAACACAGGATGAGCTGGTAACAACATATGCTCGCCTGCAGCGGTCGTTGCTGTACGAGATCGAAACGCCGGATGTTTAGCCAGTTCTGATGCCGTATTTATTGCTCCAAACGCGATGGATGCGTTCTGTAGCCGCTGCTCGAATTCATCAGCTGAAAGATTCTGCGTGATCGCATTAATTTGCGCTTCCAATTTTTCTCTGTTTTTGACACGTTCATTGTTCGAAGCGAATTGCGTGTTGGTGAATAGCGGTTCAGATTCAAGCACGTCTTTACACAGCCTCTCCCATTCTCGTTCATTTTGTATAGAAATAAGTACCAGTCTATTATCTCTGCATGTAAAAGCACCGTAAGGTGCAATCGATGGGTGTCGCAAACCGGCGGGTTTCGGAGCGCCATCGCCAAATTGTGCATGCACATGCGGCACCGTCATCCACTCAGCTGCGACATCAAACAATGAAACTGAGATCGCTTCGCCCTTACCCGTTTTATGTCTTTTGATTATCGCTTCCAGAATAGCGCTATAAGCAGTAATGCCGGCGCCAATGTCGCAGATGGATACGCCAATGCGCCCGGCGTCCGCCTCACTGCCTGAAACTGATATCAAACCACTCTCTGCTTGTACCAATAGATCGTATGCCCGTTTGTCTGATGCAGGTCCGGTATCGCCGTAGCCTGACACGTTGCAAATGATCAGTTTTTTATTTACACGATGCAATTCATCGATTGAAAAGCCGGCACGAGCCAGTGCCCCTGGTGATAGATTTTGTATCAATACGTCAGCATGTTTAAGCATGGACCATAACAAAGCGGCATCGTCGCTTTGTTTGAAGTTCAGACACACCGATTCCTTACCTTGATTCAACCAGGCAAAATACGAACTTTCTCCTTTGGCAGCCTGGTCATAACTGCGAGCAAAGTCACCCTCGGTACGCTCCACTTTTATGACTCGTGCACCCGCATCAACAAGCCTTGCTGTACACAAAGGAACAGCAACCGCTTGCTCTATAGCCACAATTAACAGCCCGGATAACGGCTTCATTTAAAAGCTCCTTGGCATCCCAAGCACGTGTTCACTGATATACGACAAAATCAGATTGGTTGATATGGGGGCGATTTGATACAGGCGCGTTTCGCGAAGCTTTCGTTCTATATGATATTCGCGGCTCATACCGTACCCACCATGTGTTTGCAGGCAGGTGTCGCCGGCT
>CALJNA010000008.1 GCA_937981955.1 uncultured Granulosicoccaceae bacterium | reverse complement strand
CATCCTGAACCCTGACACTATTAACCTCTATAACCAGCAACATCGAACCATATTCACCGCGATTTCACAACGAGAACCAGAACTGGCTGCGGCAAGTATGAAAGAGCATTTGGAAAGCGCCAGGCTATCGCTGACCCGAAGTGCCTCTACGTGAGTAAATCAATCGAAAATCGAGTTCCCGTCGGCTGGAAATTGTTAACACACTTTTTCAAGGTGAGCAACGAATAGCGTGCAGGATACGCAAAATTTAACAAGGTTTTGTCCGTATGGTCAAAACGATGTTCTCAAAATGGCAACAAATGAAGCTTTCCGGTCGCTACCAGATAGGATTAATTTTCGTCATTTGTTAAGGTAGTCGCCGTACAAATCGGACTGTAAACAAATTCCTGATTGCACGACGTTTCAACACAAGCGGTTTACGATGTACCAATTGTATATGTCTTGAATCCTTGACGGCGTTAGCCAATCCCACTCACATATTCAGACTGCCCGGTGACACCGTTTCGTGTCGAATGCAGCGCAAACACACTTATGTGCATTTGCGTTCCAAAGCAGCATGGGGATTGGCTGAAAAGGCTTAACAGGAAATCGCAGCCCCGTTTCTGCACACTTGCACGGCGGAATATATTCCGTCAGGTTTTTACCTTAAAGAGGAAGACTATGAGAATTATTAAAAAAGCCGCACTTGGTTTCGCATTGCTGTCAGTTGGCGGCGTTGCAATGGCCGAATGTGGTGACATTCAAATTGCCGAGTGGAACTGGGCGTCAGGCGAACTGATGGCTAACGTTGACAAAGTTATTCTGGAAGCAGGCTACGGTTGTAGTGTAGAAATGGTTCCAGGTGCAACCACCACTACATTCGCATCAATGAACGAGAAAGGTCAGCCGGATGTCGCTGGCGAACTTTGGATTAACGCGGTTCGTGATCCTTTGAATAAAGCATTTGATGAAGGGTCTTTACACTCTGCCAATGGCAGTCCAATCACTGGCTTGGGTGAAGGCTGGTGGATTCCACCTGCTACTGCCGAAAAGCACCCTGAACTGAAAACTGTTCTTGATGTACTGGAACGCCCTGACCTTTTCCCGGACGTTGAAGATCCATCTAAAGGCGCTTTTGTGGGCTGCCCTGCCGGTTGGGGTTGTCAGTTGGCAAACGCAAACTTGTTCCGTGCTTTCGATATGGAAGCCAAAGGCTGGAAGCTGGTTGATCCTGGTTCGGCGGCTGGACTTGACGGTTCAATGACCAAAGCGGTAGAGCGTGGCGAAAACTGGTTCGGTTACTACTGGTCCCCGACTGCCATGATCGGTAAACACGGCATGGTAAAGCTGCCATTCGGTGTTGAGTTTGCCGGTACTGAAAACTGGGATGGTTGTATCGCACTAGCTGAACAGGATTGTGCGGATCCAAAGCCTTCTGCGTGGACTGAGTCAGAAGTACACACTGTTGTTACTGACGATTTCAAGAACAAGGCTGGCGAAGAAGTCATGGACTACCTGAACAAGCGTGTATTTCCAGGTGAAGTCATGAACGGCATGCTGGTTTACATGGGCGATAACCAGGCCGGTGGTGAAGATGCTGCCATTGAATTCCTAATCCAGAATGGCGACGTTTGGGAATCATGGGTGAGTGCTGAAGTTGCCGAAAAGGTCAAGAAAGCACTTAACTAAGTTCCAGCTTGGGTTGCGACTTGGGTTGATAAATTATTAATTCGATGTTGTAACCTTAATAAGCCTGCCCGCAGAAATGCGGCAGGCTTTTTTTATTATGAACTGTTTTATTTAAAGTAATGATCATCCCATTCGAACTGATGCGAGGCACACAGTGAGCTCTCTAACCGAATTTTTAACCACATTTCCCGCTATGGGAAGAAGGGATTTAAGCGAATTAAAGAAAGCCATCGATGGCGGTTTCCGAACGTTCTCGCGCGAGTTTGGCGAGTCACTGGAAAATTTCTTTTATCCACTACTTAAGTTTCTTGTCTGGCTTGAGAAACTGTTGCTGGCAACGCCGTGGCCGATCATTATTCTGATAGTGGCAGCGCTTGCCTGGTTCGGCTCACGCAGTATAAAAATTGTAATCGGTAGCGTTCTATCCTTTCTGGCTATCGGTTACTTCGGCATGTGGAAAGACACCATGTCTACCCTTGCGATTATCTCAGTTTCAACCATTGTGTGTATTTCCGTTGGTATCCCACTGGGCATTTTAATGGCACGTTCCGATCGTGCTCAGGCAATCGTGACACCAATTCTCGATATCATGCAAACCATTCCGGCTTTTGTTTACCTGATTCCAGTGGTTATGCTACTTGGCATTGGCAAAGTACCGGGACTTATAGCGGTTTGTATTTATGCCATTCCACCTGTTGTACGGTTAACCAATCTGGGTATCCGGCTAGTGGAAAAGGAAGCACTCGAGGCAGCCGATGCGTTTGGTGCGAATTACCGACAACGATTATTCGGTGTACAAATACCGCTTGCATTACCCAACATATTCGCCGGTATCAATCAAACCATCATGATGGCGTTAGCCATGGTCGTTATCGCATCAATGATAGGAGTAGCCGGACTCGGTGTTCCCGTACTACGTTCCATCTCCAATCAGTATCTTGCGCTTGGCATGATGAACGGCTTGGCCATAGTTGCTCTGGCTATTATTTTCGATCGCGTTTCACAGTCCTATGGCGAACGCCTGCAACGTCATCGCCATGGAGTACAACATGACTGATATAAAAATAAAAATTGAAAGCCTGTACAAAATATTCGGCAATAAACCTGCCTCGGTTTTACAACATGTCCACGATGGCATGTCGAAGGCAGATTTACTCGAAAAGCACGGACACGTGCTGGGTTTAAAAGACATCAATGTTGATATTCCGGCTCGTGGAATCTCGGTCATTATGGGATTGTCTGGTTCGGGCAAATCAACGCTGATTCGACACATTAATCGCCTGATCGAACCCACTGCCGGTAAAGTCATCATCGATGATCAGGATGTACTGGCAATGAACAAAAAACAGCTTGGTGATTTCCGACGCCACAAGGCATCAATGGTATTTCAAAAGTTTGGGTTGCATGTACACAAAACCGTTGCCGAAAATGTTGCCTATGGCCTGGTCATTCAGGGGATTGCTTTAAAAGAAGCAAAAAAACAAAGTCAGAAATGGCTTGATCGAGTCGGTCTTGCCGGTTTCGAAGAGCATTACCCGTCGCAGTTGTCTGGTGGTATGCAGCAGCGTGTTGGACTTGCCAGAGCATTGGCCACCGATGCAGAAATTCTGTTAATGGACGAAGCATTCTCTGCACTGGACCCACTGATTAGAACCGATATGCAAGATGTGTTACTCGATTTACAAACCGAGTTGCATAAAACGATTGTATTTATAACGCACGATTTGGACGAGGCACTCAGAATCGGTGACAACATCGCTATCCTGCGTGATGGCGCAGTAATACAACAAGGCGAACCACAAAACATTATCATTAACCCGGCAGACGATTATATTTTTGATTTTGTTAAAGATATAAACCGCGGCCGCGTTCTGCAGGTAAAAACACTGATGAGCACAGGTACCGGCATCAGCGGCCCCGACATAGTTGAAAAAACCGTACTTGAAGACGCTTTGCAGGTAATCGCTAACGCCGACACGAAAGCTGCAAACATTGTTGATGAAGGCGGTAACACCGTTGGCTCAATCACCTTGGAACAAGTGGTCAAGGGGTTAGCCCGACCGGATGTTGAAACCAATCCTGAATCTCGTTACCGTTAAGCTTCAATCCGGTTGCCCTGCAAGGTCTTGCAGGCTCCGGCAATCGGCGTTAACTTAAGAGACACAAGCTATGTTCATGATTGTGATCATCTTGACTTTTGCCGCATCCTGGCTGGTGCGGGTCTGGATGACACGCACCTATGATAAGTGGGGTGCTGTGCCAAACGCCGTTGGTGCCAACGGTCATCAGGTTGCCCGGCATATTCTCGACACGAATAATCTGCAACACGTCCAGCTGGAAGTATCGAAAGGCAAGCTCACCGACCACTACATTCCGAGTCAGGACCTTATGCGGTTATCTGAGTCAATAAACAACGACGCATCCGTTGCATCTATTGCAGTGGCTGCACATGAGTGTGGTCATGCACTACAGGATGCTGAAGAGTACGGCATGCTAAAGCTCAAAGCCGCCATGATGCCGATGGCGGCTATGGGAAATCAACTCGGGTTACTACTTGCTGTCGGCGGCGGAATTTTAGGCAGTGTGACGATGGCTAATTTCGGCCTGCTGCTTATTGGCATTGGTGTCTTAATGCCTGTTCTAACCCTACCTATTGAGTTTGATGCCAGTAAGCGGGCGTTGGCTGAATTGCAACGATTAAACCTGGTGGATGAAAAAGACTACGACGGTGCAAAATCAATGCTGGTTGCAGCTGCGTTAACCTATGTCGCCAGTGCGGTATCGTCCATGGCGATTATTGGCGTTTTTCTACTGCGCTTTATCCGGCGCTGATGCGTTAAATAAAGCTGCCCGGACACCGCTTGTTCGTATATTGCTAGGGCTTGGCACCCGCTTTCATTTTTCCGCGACGCCTGGCGAGAAATTGCTGATGTGACTGTTCGGTACCATCGTGAAACGAACCCGTCCACTGATCCCACGGTGTTTCCAACCCACCATAATTACAATCAAAATACCGATGGTGAAGTTGATGATGAAACGTCCCTAACGGCAATATCACCTTGTTACGACGTGCGATACCCTGATAACCTGTATGCGTGGTGGCAGCTGACAGCGTGAAATAGCTTAAATGAAAAATGATGAGTAACGGCGTTGACGGAATAATGAAGTGGATTAGCACAGTGCTCAGATAAATCAGGTGTTCCACAGGATGCATCGACAGCCCTGACCATGGACCAACATTGGTGTTGCGATGATGCAGCGCATGTATTCGCTTATACAGCGTAGTGTTGTGAATCAAACGGTGTATCAAAAAGAAATGCGTTGTCTCCCACATGGGCAACAAAAAGATTAATAAAGCCAGCCAGAGAAAATCACCAGGCATTGAAAGTAAAGGTGCGTATCCATTGGCCAGAGACCACATCATTAAAACTTCGTAGGCACTCCAAACAGTCACACCACTAACGAGTGTCCAGAACATGTTGTCGCGGACTTGTGAGTTAAAAGTAAACACTCGACTTTGTTTAGCCAGTGGACGTGCATCGAAGCGATAATCGTCACCTTGTCCTTTCAAAATATAAAAGTACCAGTGCAAGCCACCAGCGACTAAGCACATGAGAATGAGGTTCCGAACGTAAATCTGTGCAACCCATTCAAATGTAAACGCAGACGTGCTTGCAAGATCAGGGTGAAAAAAGAACGCACACAACACTGCAATACCTAGAATTATCAAGCGTTCCGAAACTGGAAACCACCCGCTAAACATCCAGCGTCCAATGGCAGTAAAATCGGCAGGCCAACGAAAATACGGAGAAGTCTGGATGGGTAACGGCGGTACATAATTCCACGGGTTTTTGCCACCGGAGAGTTCCGCCGTTGAGCGGGACTTTAACTCAACATTTGTTGCTGTATCATTGGAATCATTCATTGTTGTCACGCTGCGAATGTCGCTCGCTTGATCAAGGTTGGCAAAAGTTGAATCGAAGAATTGTCAGAACCGCGAAGCTCAAACCCACTAAAGCAAGGCTCCCATACTAACCCGCTCTTCGGTATCAAACCCGAGTGTTTCATAAAATGCAATGACCGTCGTATTGGCAGCACGGATTTGGATATTCACCTTATTGCAGCCAATAGCCTTTAACTGCGCAACCGCATGCCTTACCAGGCCTGCACCAACACCGTTTCGTCTGGAGTCTGGGTGTACTGCCACCGAATAGAGCCAGCCCCGGTGTCCATCATACCCTGCAATACAGGCACCGATCAGTTTTTGCTCATGTTGTGCGATAAAAACCAGATCATCAACTTTTAACTTTTCTTCCAGTACCAGAGATGGCTCGTTATGCGCATGCGAGTCCGGAAATACCGTGCGCCACAAGGCAATCAGCTCTTCTCGATCTTCAGATTCAAACTTCCTGATGTTCAAAAGCTTACTCCTAAACTGATCAAACCTTATCTAACAGCCGCTCTTGCACTGTGGTCTTTTTGCAGGACCCTTTCCCGGTTCCAGATATATATGCCACTGCCAACAATAACCACAATACCGACAGCCGTGGACAAAGTGGGTACCGAATCGAAAATAAGCCAGCTGAACAGCGTGATATAAATTATCTGTGAATATACCGTGGGTGCTAAAACAGACGCCTCCGCAAAACGGTGTGCAAGTGTCAGTGCCGAATGTCCAAGCATGGCAAAAGAACCGATTAAGACCAACAGGCTCCATTCCAGATTACTCGAAGGCCATTGCCAAAGTGACCATACAACCGGCAATAACAACATGGTAGGAACGCCGGCACAATAAAACTGCACAACCGAGTTCGTATCTCTGCCGGCAACAACGCGACTCATCACAAAATAGCCGGATGCACCCAGCATGGCAGCTATAGCAAGAAAAATATGGTAGTCAAATTCATCACCCCATGGCGCAACAATGATCAGCACTCCAATAAAACCGACAAAGATAGCCGCAAAACGTTTTATACCCACTTTCTCTTTAAGTATTGGAATACTGAGTAAACACACGACCATTGGAGATGCGAAGAAAATCGCTATGCTTGTGGTTAGCGGCAAATACTTCAGTGCAGTAAAATTAAAGGCAGTACCACTAAATAGCAAACAAGCTCTGAGTACTTGCAGGTGAGGCGCATTGGAGCGCATGATGGAAAAGCCGTTGCGCGGCAAGTAAATGAGCAGTACCCATATGAAATTGACAAAGTAACGTAAAAATGCAACCTGTAAAGAGGGAATCGCCGCAACCACCAGCCATTTAGCCGTTGTATCCATCACGGCAAAACAGAAAAACGCAACCAGCATCAGGCTCAGACCCATTGTAGGCGTGCCGTTCGCAATAAAGGATTCAGTGCGATTCAATTCTGGAAGATTGCCTGATCAGTGGGCAGCGCCCGTAAGAGGCTCTATTTTAACCACACGGCCGCAAATGATGGGTAATTTCGACTATCATTCCTGATTGAATCAAGCAGGCTGGCTCAAGGCCATTTCCTGCACTGTATTGGAGAAACAGCCGCGTGACAAACTCAGGTTCACCATCGAGCGGAACCAATCAAGCCTCTGCCCTGTCGGTCATGCTGGAGAAGTACCGGTTGCCCCTGTCAAAACTGTTTGTGGGCCTTATATTGGTGCTGATGATTTTCACTGCAAGCCGGTGGCACATTTCGCCTACGACAGAATGGTTACTCGACAGTATTGCATTGCTGTTGTTGCTCACCGCATGCCTTGGACGCGTGTGGTGCATAATGTATATAGGCGGACAAAAAAATACCAGTGTGGTCACAGCCGGCCCGTACTCCATGGTTAGAAACCCACTTTATGTCTTCAGTTTCATCGGGGCTCTCGGGCTGGTATTAATGACACACTCAATCGTCATCGCTGCCCTTCTGCTAATTTTCTATATTGGTATTTATCCGTTTGTGGTTGCCAAGGAAGAGGCTAACTTACAAGGCCTGTTCGGAGCAGACTACGAGAACTACTGTGCAGTAACACCTCGTTTTGTACCATCATTTAAATTGTATTCAACAGAATCGAAGGTGCCCGCGGACATTCGCAGAATGGAAATGTCGTTATTCGACAGTGGTTGTTTCGTTCTTGCGTTTATTGCATTAACGGGTATTCGCCTGGCGCATGAGTCCGGCGTTATTCCTGTTTTGTTTCGCCTGCCTTAGCAGTTACTAACTGATGAACATAAGTGCTGCCAGTTAGTAGCCGATAGACGGGGCGAGCCAACGCTCCGTTGTCGCCACATCGACACCAGTCCTTTGAGCATAATCGGTTACCTGACACTGACTTATTTTTCCTAGCCCGAAATACCTGCTCTCGGGGTGGGCAAAGTAAAATCCGCTGACCGAAGATGCAGGTAGCATGGCAAGACTCTCGGTTACGCTGATCCCAGCGTTACTAACCGGGTCCAGTAACTCCCAAATAACGTTTTTCTGTCGATGGTCCGGGTTGGCTGGATAGCCCGGTGCTGGCCGAATGCCGGTGTAGCGCTCGCGTATCAGTTGATCATTATCAAGTGTTTCGTCACTGGCGTACCCCCACTGTACTTTACGAACGTCACGATGAAGGTATTCTGCAAACGCTTCAGCAAGTCGATCAGCCAGCGCTTTGGCCATAATGCTTTTGTACACATCATTCTGCTTATCGTACTCGCTAACCAGCTCGTCAAGCCCGGCACCAGCAGTGACTGCAAATGCGCCAATATAGTCAACCGAAACCGCTTCTTTTGGAGTAATAAAATCTGCAAGACACAAATTGGGTCGATCATCCGGAAACACGCGCTGCTGTCTTAAACAATGAATACGATTGAGAATATCACCACGCGACTCGTTCGTGTAAATCTCTATATCATCATAATCAACTGAATTAGCCGGGAATATACCGGTTACTGCATGTGCTTTTACACGCTGATGCTGGCAGAATTCTTCGAGCATTTGCAAAGCATCATCGTGCAGCTTTTTCGCTTCACTACCAACAGTCGGGTCTTTTAATATCCGCGGAAATTTACCGCGTAGTTCCCACGCATGGAAAAACGGTGTCCAGTCTATAAACGGAACCAGCTCGGTCAAAGGAAGATCTTCAATAACCGTTACACCGGTTTTATTCGGCTTTGGAACTTTGTAAGCATTCCAGTCAATCTCCATGCGGTTTTCTCTGGCCGCGTTTATATCCAGCAATTCTACATCGCTGGTTTTAGCAGCAAATCGTTTTTTGTAGCGCTCGTAATCGGTATCCAGTTCGGCGACAAATCCCGGCTTGTGTTCTTCGCTAAGTAAATGACTGGCTACCTGCACGCAGCGGGATGCATCAACCACATGTACGACTGGTTGTTTGTAGTGGTCACTGATTTTAACGGCAGTGTGCATACGAGAAGTTGTGGCACCACCAATAAGCACCGGTATATCGAATTTTTCCCGTTGTAACTCCTGCGCAACGTAGGTCATCTCTTCCAGAGATGGAGTGATCAAACCAGAAAGCCCGATCAGATCGACATTATGTTCTTTCGCCTGTTCGAGAATTTTGTTGGCCGGTACCATCACACCCAGATCGATTACTTCAAAGCCGTTACACTGCAGCACCACGCCAACAATGTTCTTGCCGATATCGTGTACATCGCCTTTCACAGTTGCCATCAGAATTTTACCGGCCGATTTTGTATCGGTGGTTTTTTCCTGCTCCATAAAGGGCAATAACCAGGCCACTGCTTTTTTCATTACCCGTGCAGACTTCACCACCTGCGGTAAAAACATCTTGCCAGCACCAAACAGATCGCCAACTCGATTCATGCCATCCATCAGGGGGCCTTCAATCACGTCGAGCGATTTGTCCATCGACTGTCGCGCCTCTTCAACATCGACTTCAATAAATTCGTCGATGCCTTTTACCAGCGCATGCTCGAGCCTTTTTGCAACATCGTAACTACGCCATTCTTCATCCTGCTTTTCTTCAGTTTTATTGGCGCCTCGAAACTGCTCTGCCAGTTCGAGTAATTTGTCAGTAGCGTCCTCTGAGCGATTCAGCACCACATCTTCAACGGCTTTTCGCAGTTCGTCAGGTATTTCTTCAACGATAGCCAACTGCCCGGCATTGACAATTCCCATATCCATGCCAGCCTCAATTGCATGAAACAGGAACACCGCATGTATTGCCTCTCGAACCGTGTTGTTACCACGAAATGAAAACGACACATTAGACACACCCCCACTGACCATCGCACCAGGCAAATTCTGTTTTATTTGCCGCGTCGCCTCAATGAAAGCCATGCCATATTCGTTGTGTTCATCTATACCGGTGGCAATCGCAAATATGTTCGGGTCAAAGATGATATCAGCTGAATCGAAGCCCACCTTATCCACCAGCAAGTGATACGCGCGAGTACAAATGCTGACCTTACGTTCGATGGTATCGGCTTGTCCCTGTTCATCGAACGCCATGACCACCACCGCGGCACCGTATCGGTGCGCAAGGTTCGCTTGTTCCAGAAACGCCTCTTCACCTTCTTTGAGACTTATGGAATTAATGACGCATTTACCCTGACAGCATTTAACACCCGCTTCAATGACCGACCATTTTGAGGAATCGATCATTACCGGTACGCGGGATATATCCGGCTCTGATGCAATCAGATTCATAAACCGTTGCATAACCGCAGCAGAATCGAGCAGGCCTTCATCCATATTGACATCAATAATCTGTGCCCCATCCTCTACCTGCTGTCGCGCAACATTAAGCGCTGTATCAAATTCGCCTTCTTTTATCAGTCTGAGAAAAACCGCCGAACCGGTGACGTTGGTACGTTCGCCAACATTGACAAACAAAGATGATGCATCGATGTTGCAGGCTTCTAATCCTGATAAACGGCAAGCCTGAATTGGTGATGGAACCAATCGCGGTGACTCGTCAATGACTGCATCGCGTAAGGCTGCGATATGTTCTGGTGTGGTACCACAGCAGCCCCCGATAATGTTAAGACACCCGTTTTTCGCCCATTGTCCAATCTCCTCAGCCATTTGCTCTGGTGTTTCATCGTAACCACCAAATGCATTGGGTAAACCAGCGTTCGGGTGCGCGCTAACATGTGTATTCGCCAAATCTGAGAGCTCTTCAATATGAGCCCGAAGTTGCGTCGGCCCCAAGGCGCAGTTCAGACCGATGCTGACCGGATTAGCATGTCGAACGGAATTCCAGAACGCTTCGAGTGTTTGTCCTGATAATGTGCGACCCGATGCATCGGTGATCGTGCCCGAAATGCTGATCGGCAACTCAACGTTTAAATCGTCAAACGCGCGCAAGACCGCAAAGATCGCCGCTTTGGCATTAAGTGTGTCAAAGACAGTCTCTATTAAAATAATATCCACGCCGCCTTCAATCAGAGCTACACACGCTTCGTAATAGCTGGCATCGAGTTCATCAAAGGTCACGTTTCGAAATCCGGGGTCGCTAACATCCGGGGACATGGATGCCGTGCGGTTGGTTGGCCCAATTACACCTGCTACAAAGCGGGGTTGGTTTTCATCCCGCGCTGTAAACTCGTCTGCGGCCTGTCGCGCCAGGCGCGCACTTTCCCGGTTCAGCTCGACAACCAGTTCGCCAGCTTCGTAATCAGCCATGGACACGCTGTTGGCGTTGAACGTATTGGTCTCGATAATGTCCGCACCAGCGGCAAGATAGGCGCGATGAATGTCCAAAATGATTTGTGACTGGGTCAGAGACAACAGATCATTGTTCCCTTTCATGTCGCACGGCCACGAACTGAAACGCTCACCGCGAAAATCTGCCTCTGAGAGATCGTGCGTCTGAATCATGGTGCCCATGGCGCCATCGAGCAGCAAAATACGGTGCTGGAGCTGCTCTAGAAGCCTAGATTTAGTGTTTCCGGAGGTGGCGGGCTGAGGCTGCATGGCTTTGGAATCGAAATGGATTTACACGAATAATAACATGCACATATAAAGATATCTTTATATCACGGTTATTTTTTGCCTTTCTGGCTGGATTTGCCCTTCTGCTCTGCTGCAGTACGTTTTGCTATGGTCCATTTGACCAGGAATGTCTGCATGATCTTCTCGATAATGAATTGGAGAAACCGGAAACGGATAAATTTGATGATAAGAGTAAGAAAAAAGAGCACGATCGCGACTGGCAGAAAAAT
>CALJNA010000007.1 GCA_937981955.1 uncultured Granulosicoccaceae bacterium | reverse complement strand
GTTTGGAAACTGAACGATCTCATGGGTGCACTAGAGGTAATTGTTCCAATCGAAGATGCATCAGCATTCGCTGATACACAAACTCGTGACGGCATTTTGATTCTTTCCGCGGTTGCGTTAGCTGGGCTTTTAATGATAGGGGCATTTTTCGCGTTTGATTTGGCCAAAACAAAAGCGATGACAACCGAACTTGAATATCAGGCTAACCATGATTATCTGACATCTTTGCCAAATCGTTCTGGCTTCGAAATGTCTCAGCAAAGACTGTTGAACGAAATTGATTTCGAAAAACAATCTAACGCTGTTATGTTGCTTGATTTAAACGATTTCAAGAGGATTAACGACACTCTTGGACACGAAGTTGGCGATTCTGTTCTGATCGAGTCTGCGAAACGCATACGAAATGCGGTTAACAATCGAGCTATTGTCGCCCGACTCGGCGGAGATGAGTTCGCAGTTATGATTAGTGATACAACTCGACAAGAAGCGACAGCTATAGCAAATGAAATTGCCCAGGCGTTTGATCCCGCGATACTTGTTGGCGAATATCGTTTGCGCACTCGACCAAGTGTTGGAATAGCAATGATGCCAGATGACTCCACTTATGCCAGTGATGCACTGCGTTGTGCTGATGTTGCAATGTATGTCGCAAAGCGCGGAGGTACTGACATTGAATTCTATAAAGTCGCCGAAGATAAAAATCAACTTACAAAGCTTTCAATAATAAGTGATTTTAAAACAGCATTATCGAAGAACGACCTGGAGCTTTACTATCAGCCAAAACTGGATGTTAATCGGGGTGCTTTTTGTGGGGTGGAAGCGCTGCTACGCTGGAACACCCCGTTCATGGCTGGGTATCTCCAGTGGAGATGTTGTCAATTGCCGAACAATGCGGCCTTATAGATCAGCTAACGCGATGGACCTTCATGACTGGATTAAATCAGATAAAGAAGTGGACGTCGAAAATGCCCGAGCTGACTGTCTCTATTAATCTTAGCACTAGAATGTTGAACAACGTGGACACTGCAGAACTAATACTACAGGCACTGCGAAAATCTGGGGTGGATGGTAGAAATTTAATCGTTGAAGTAACTGAAAGCGGTATGCTTGAAGACTCGGAATGTGCGATCGAAATACTGACAACATTAAATAAACACCGCATAAGATCATCAATCGATGATTTTGGTACGGGTTACAGCTCTTTGGCGCATTTACAAGCCTTACCTGTCAATGAATTAAAGCTGGATAGATCATTCATGCTAAACCTAAATGACAGCGATAAAAACAAGATCATTATCAAAGCCGCAATTGAGTTGTCGCATAATCTTGGGATAGAAATTGTTGCCGAAGGGGTAGAAACCAAAGAAGTATTGGACTACTTGATCGAGGCGGACTGTAACCAGGTTCAAGGATATTTTATTTCAAAGCCGCTACCAGCAGAGCTGTTATCGACTAAACTACCTCAATTAGCCATATTAGCAAACGCGATATCTCGGTCTAAAAAAGACATGGCCGCCTAACTAAAAACGACCGACTGTCGATACGCACATATTTTTACGACAAATTCTTGGTAGTTTTTGGGTTCGCGAACATCGTTATGATGTGATCGACTGGAGCAACAATCTGTTTGCAAACAAAAGACGATGCCATGCTCCAGAATATGTCTCATGTCGGGGGCAATCTCTACGTCATGGATAAGGTTGGCCTATCACACAATTTTGAACAGAAGTCCTGAATTCTGCTTACAGAGAATTTTGAAATGAATGAAATAGAATGGTCCGATTTTGAAAAAGTAGAACTGCGAGTAGGAACAATTACTGCCGTGGATGACTTTCCGGAAGCTCGAAAACCTGCGTTTAAACTGACGATTGATTTCGGTGAAGACATCGGAACACGAAAGTCCAGTGCTCAAATCACAGACCTGTATGATGCAAAAACCTTGATTGGCAGGCAAGTTGTTGCAGTGGTTAATTTTCCACGTAAACAAATCGGGCCGTTTATGTCCGAGTGTCTGGTTACCGGATTTGCCCGCGAGGATGGGGCGATTGTTTTGATTTCGCCAACCGAAGCGGTTCCCAATGGCAGCAAATTAATGTAACGGTGTGTCTCGGCGAACAACAGCAGTTGTCGTTATTGATCGGGAATACGGTTGTAAATGAATTTTTCGGTGGATGTTAATTGAAACAAGGCTCAACGAAGAAAAGTACGATAGAACTATCCGCATTTTCGGGCGTAGTATGGCGCATTATGTTTGCCGATCAATCGAAGAAAGCATGTGAGCCCGTTGGCTCGCCTTTAGGTCGGTTTCATCATAGTGAACAAGTCGCTCTGTATACGTCATGTTCTGAAGAAGGTGCAAGTGTCGCAATACAACGCTATCTGAAATCAGATGATGCTGAACGCATTATCGTACCTTTGAAGGTGAGTGCTGATCGTATCTATGATGTTCGAAAGACAGACTTTTCAAAAAGTGCATCAGCCGTGTGGCAGGATGTTGTTGAAAAAGGTGAGTCTGCGCCAACGTGGCAATATTCCGATGCTGCACGAATAGCTGGCGCTCAGGGAATGCTCTACGCATCTCGTTCAAGACCTGATTTGGCTCATCTGGTTTTGTTCGATGTATCTTTCGGAATTGTAGAACAGGCTGGTGATGCAAAAGCCTGGATTTCAGGCTGAGCGCATCAATGAATCAAATGTGAATATTCGAAATATTGCACAATCATCAATGATTCTATAGCAGGCTGATAATTCTCCTGACTACCCGGCGTCTGCGCTTTTCGTACTATCTGAACAAACGAAACGATGTGGGGTTTTCGCAATCACTTTTCCGTTGTTCTGTGTCGCCAAAGTCTGGTTGCCATAACAGTCTGCCTGGGCACTTGTTGAATTCTTCGACTCTATAACGGTAATAACTTCCAAAGCACCATTGTCGGTGACGTTGGATATGAGAGCAGAGTCGACGACGTAGCCTTCTTCAGCATCGATATGATTGACTAGAGAATCCAGTCTCGTCAAAGTGTTCCATGTGACCCCGTCGTCTTGTATGACATGCGTAATATCACTGGTTGCACCGGTTTGTGGCTCATGTATGAAAAATTGCACGACCAGAGTATCCACATTGTTTGCCTTGCCTGAGCTGGCTGCGGCTTTGAGTCCTTCAACCACAAACGGTGTGTCCTGATTCTGCCCCTGCTCAATCAAAAATTTCAATTCTGCATCGAGTATGGTGCGATGCCTTGAGCTGAGCTGATCGACACCGTCATGATCAGGCCATTGATCACACTTAAAGCCCCATTCCTTTTCATATTTGGTTTTCAGCTCAATGGTTTTCTCTGAACAAAACATGCTGTCGTGATTGGCGTACCACATGACCCGACGTTCGTTGCTGGCATTCGTTACCGTCACTTCGCATAAATGCGCGATACCGGGAAGCTCCTGCCTGATAAAACGATTGTCTGCACCAGAGGCGCATTCAAATTCCAGAGCCTGAGCCGGATAGGCAAATAAGATACCGACCAACAGCAAAGCGAAATGGTTCCACGGAGTTGTTGTTGAATTCAGCTTGCTCATAATCTATTTAGTGCATCGTGTTCACAGGACAAATACGGTATACAGCAGATTAACTTTCCGGGTGCAGCACTATTTTGGGGGAGCTTGCAGTTCCTGTATGAATTGCTTCGAATGCCGCCGCACCGTCTGATAACGGTCGGGAATCAACCCAGTCCAGAGAACCCAATGTACCACTGCCAATAAGATTAAGTGCTGCCTTTAAATCTGTTGGTGAGTAAGTGTAGTGTCCAATGAAAGAAATTTCTTGTAATGTCAGTTTGCGCGTGTCGAGCCCTGGTTCATTATCTTGCAAACCAATGTGAGAAATCACACCGCCGGCGCGTACTTTTTGACTGGCATGTGCACGAGTTGCACCACTTCCAACAGCGTCCACGACAAGATCAAAATAGTCATCATCAGGAATGTTCGATGAAAGCGGATCGTATGTGTTGCCGCAACCAATTGAATCCAAAGTAGATCTTCTGGGTTCATTGGTTTCTGCAACAACCAGTTCTCTGGCGCCTTTTTGTTTTAATACCAGGGCAGCCAGCAGGCCGATCGCGCCACCACCAATAACCAGCGCACGAGATTCAGAGATAGGTCGGGTTAGAGCGCGTTCGGCCATGACCACTGCATGCAATGAAACTGCGGTCGGTTCCATCAAGCTGGCGTGGGTCGCACTTAAACTATCATCCAGTGGAAACAGGTTGGCGGTTTCTATCGCGATGTAATCGGCGAATCCGCCGGCGCGGCCCAATCCTACCAAGTCTCGTGTCTGGCAACGATTGGGGTTGCCTTCAAGACACTCTCTGCAGCTATTGCATGTCAGCATCGGATTGATCGCGACTCGCGTGCCACTGAGCTCTCCATCAACAACGGTACCAGCCAGCTCGTGGCCCAGAATCATTGGAGGTACTCGGCGAGCATCGTGTCCATGATACGCGTGCATATCAGACCCGCAGATGCCCGCAGCTTCGACTTTAACCAGCGATAAACCCGGTGCCGCAACCGGTGCGGGTTCCTCGCGAATTTCCATGGACAATTTGCCCGTGTAGAACAGTGCTTTCACATTGACTCCCGGTAAAAATAGTTAGATTAGTGCAAGTGAACGACCGGTGGAAGTGCCGAATCGTGTCATGTTGGCGTTCGCTTCCGTGCGACTGTGGATTATTTCGCAGTAAAACCGCCGTCAACATAAATGATCTGACCGGTAATGTAGTTGGACGCTGGGGATGCCAGAAAAACGGTTATACCGTCCAGATCTTCCAGTTCACCGTTTCGACCAATGGCTGTTTGAGCAGCCAATTTATCGGTCAGCTCTTTTTGTTCGAAAACCGGCGCAGTAAGACCGGTCGGGAAAAAACCTGGCGCTATGGCGTTACAGGCAATACCGCTAGCGGACCAGTTTTCGGCCATCGCTCTTGTTACTTGACCAATCCCGCCTTTGGAAGCGCCATAAGCCATACCATTAGCGAAGGCCCGTTCTGTTTGAAGCGAAGCGATGTTGATTATTCGCCCCCAGCCTTTGGCTTGCATGTCTGGAACGAATGCTCTTGCCAGGAAAAACGGCACACTCAAATTCAGGTTCAGCGTGGTGTCCCAGCTTTCAATGGTGATGTCTTCGCTGGGTTCGCGCAGGTTAACACCCGCTGCATTCACAATAATATCAACGCCACCAGTAAGCTTAATGGCTTGTTCGCGTAACTCAGGCAGTGCCCGGCGATCTTCAAGATCAAACGGCAGCACGAATGCATTACTACCGACAGGTTTAATTTGTTCTGCTGTTGTGGTGAGTGCATCTTCACGGCGACCAACCAGTACAACTTGCGCACCAGCTTTGGCAAGCGCGATGCTTTGCGCCTGACCAATGCCTGAAGAAGCACCGGTGATCAAAGCCGTTTTACCAGCCAGGCTGAACGATTGGAGTGCTTTATCAGACATGGTCAGGCTATTATTTATTCAGATGCAGGTTGCAGTTCGAATTGTTCGTCCGGGAAGTATTTCGCGAGTCGGTCGTCGCCTGCGCGTGCATGTGCTTCCATGCCCTCAAGCCTTGAAATGCGAGCCGCTGCTGTTGCAACTTCTTTACAGGCTTCTTTGGTCATGCGCTGTGTCGTGACGGTTTTAATAAATTTTGCTGCGGACAATCCACCGGTGTATCGACCAGCACCACGAGTTGGCAAGATATGGTTGGTGCCTGAGCACTTGTCGCCGAAGGTTACTGTGGTTTCTTCACCGACAAACAGTGAACCGTAGTTGCGTAAACGCTTTGTCCACCATTCAAGGTTTTGCGCATGCACTTCAAGATGTTCAGATGCGTACTTGTCACTGATAGTGGCCATGGCTTCATCGTTTTCGCAGAAAATGACCTCTCCATAATCGCGCCATGCAGCGGTAGCTGCCTCGCGTGCTGTATCCGGAAGCTTGGCAATTAAGTCAGGCATTAAAGCAATAACCGCATCAGCCAGAGCGCGATCGGTGGTGAATAACCAGACCGGTGAATCCGGACCGTGTTCTGCCTGACTGACAAGATCACTTGCCACAATGGCAGGATCGGCAGTTGAGTCGGCGATGATGCCAATTTCAGTTGGGCCGGCGAATAAATCAATACCAACACGTCCGAATAATAAACGCTTGGCTTCTGCAACAAAGCGATTGCCGGGTCCAACAAGAATATCGGCCGGGTGATTTGTGAACAGGCCAAATGCCATGGCGGCAATACCCTGAACACCACCAAGCGCAAGAATGGTATCGGCACCACAAAGATTTGCGGTGTACACAATGGCAGGGTTTGGTCCGCCGGGGTGGTCAGCTGATGCAGGTTTTGGCGGTGAACACGCTACCACGTGGGAAACACCGGCTGTCTTGGCCGTGCCAACGGACATGACAGCGGATGCGACGTGCGCGTATCGTCCGCCTGGAATATAACAACCGGCTGTTTGCATCGGAATTTGCTTTTGTCCGGCCCACAGTCCGGGAGAGAGTTCTACTTCAAATTCACTTAACGAGTCGCGTTGTTTTTCGGCAAAGCGACGAACTCGATCATAGGCAAACTGAATATCGTCTTTAACTTTCTGCGGAACAAGCTTTGAACTCTCTGCAATGGCTTGCTCTGACATGACAATCTCGCCTTCATAGCCATCAAGTTTTTTTGCATATTCAATGCAGGAGTCTTCGCCTCCGACTTCGATGGCATTGAGAATATCCAGAACAATCTGCTGGGTTTTGTCGTCCTGCGCTGCTGCAGATACGGAAGCTTTCTTAATGTATTCAATACTCATGAGTGTCTCGATGTTTTGTTACACATAATCAGATGGTTTATAAATCAGGTAATGGACGCAAAGATCTCATGCCCGCCTTCCCATATCATGACCAGCCCAACGTAGAAAATCAGTGCCAGCCCCACATAGGCAATCCACGGATAACGTTTTAACAGCTTTGCAATCAGTGTGGCGGCAAAGATCATGAACGCCACC
>CALJNA010000006.1 GCA_937981955.1 uncultured Granulosicoccaceae bacterium | reverse complement strand
TGCTCATTCAGGTAGTACTCGCGCTGACTTTTTTCCATTTGCTGTTTTACACGACCGCGGACGCGCTTTTCGACTTGCAGCAGATCGAGTTCAGATTCCATCAGGTTTAGTAAATGCTGCAGCCGCTCCTCCGCATCAAACAGTTCCAGAATCTTTTGCTTTTCATCCACCTTCAAAGACATCTGCGCCGCAATCATATCGGCGAGTCGATCGGCATCATCTACAGCGGAAATGGAACTGAGAATCTCCGGCGGTACCTTCTTGTTCATTTTTACGTACTGATCGAACATGTTGGTCACTGAACGCATGAGCATGTCCAGCTCTTTGCTATCGCCGGATATCATAGCTTCCGGGGTTGTGTGTTCGGCACTGAAAAATCCGCCCTCTTCAAACTCAGGCTTGGACAATAGAACCCGCTGTTGACCTTCAACCAACACCTTAATCGTGCTGTTCGGTAATTTAAGCAACTGCAGGATGGTGGCTACCGTTCCAACCTCATGTATGTCGTTTGGTCCGGGTTCATCTATCGACGCACTGGTTTGTGCGGCGAGCACAATGCGCTTGTCTTTGGCCATTGCAGCATCAAGCGCTTCCATTGATTTCTCACGGCCCACAAAAAGAGGTATGACCATGTGCGGGTAGACGACGACATCACGAAGCGGCAGTACTGGCAGACGTTCTTGCCGTTCCTGTGTTACATCATTGGTATCTGATTCTGACACTCAAAATTCCCAAGGTACGTTTACGTTAAAACAAGTGCTGGCGGTTCCAGCATACACGACAACATAGGCACGACTCGGCAAAATTCAAGGATTTAGGTAGCCAAACGTGACCAGCTCTGATCAGTTTACGCAACCTTCCTACAATTTGGATTCATCGCAAATACCTTATATTGTTTGTGGATATTATCGAGTGCGATGACGTAAGTGAACAAAAACAATACAGATTGAATAGAAACAGGCCAAAACCTGTGGGATTTCGAAATGAAAAAGGCCCGAACTAGTCGGGGCTTCAAAATGTAAAAGGCCCGAACTAGTCGGGCCTTTGGAACATTACTTTTGTAGAGCAAACTTTAATCGTCGGACGCAGCCCGCCGGTATTTCTCTTCTTCGATGACTTTTTCCTGGCCTTCGAGTAGCAGGTAAGGTTTGCACTCGCCGCGAACCACTGCACCGTCGAGAATAACTTTCTTAACGTTCTCTAAACGCGGTAATTCGTACATGGTTTCGAGTAGCACGTTTTCCAGAATGGTTCGCAGACCACGTGCACCGGTTTTTCTTTCCAGTGAACTTTTCGCTACGGCCTGCAGAGCATCTTTTCTGAATTCAATGTCTACATCTTCCATTGATAAAAGCTTTTCGTACTGCTTGGTAATGGCGTTCTTTGGTTCAACCAGAATTCTAACCAGCGCCTCTTCATCAAGCTCTTCCAGTGTGGCAACGACAGGCAAACGACCAACAAATTCTGGGATAAGACCAAACTGAATAAGATCTTGCGCTTCAACATCAAGCAACATCTCTCCAATGTTTTTGCTGTCGTCTTTTGATTTCACTTCAGCTGCGAAACCAATACCGCCCTTTTCGGAGCGTTCCTGAATGATTTTTTCAAGACCGGCAAACGCACCACCACAAACAAATAGAATGTTTGAAGTATCAACCTGCAAGAATTCCTGCTGAGGGTGTTTGCGTCCGCCTTGAGGCGGAACGGAAGCAACGGTGCCTTCAATTAGCTTGAGCAACGCCTGTTGAACACCCTCACCCGACACATCTCGTGTAATGGACGGATTGTCCGACTTTCTTGAAATCTTGTCGATCTCATCGATGTAGACAATGCCTGTTTGAGCTTTCTCAACATCGTAATCGCACTTTTGCAACAATTTCTGAATGATGTTTTCAACATCTTCACCTACGTAACCTGCTTCAGTCAGTGTGGTTGCATCAGCTATCGTGAACGGTACATTGAGTGTGCGAGCAAGCGTTTCCGCCAACAGGGTTTTACCTGAGCCTGTGGGACCAATGAGCAATATATTACTTTTGGCAAGCTCGACATCGCCTTTCTTGTCTTTGTATTCCAGACGTTTGTAGTGGTTATATACTGCTACCGACAAGATTTTTTTGGCCGTACTCTGCCCTATTACATAGGAATCGAGCAATTCGTTAATTTCATGCGGTTTCGGCAGTGAACTTTCACCGGTATCCAGCTGTTCCTGCATTTCTTCTGTAATGATGTCATTACACAAGTCAACGCATTCATCGCAAATGAATACAGACGGGCCCGCAATAAGTTTGCGTACTTCATGCTGACTTTTTCCGCAAAAAGAGCAGTAAAGCAGCTTGCCGTCTTCTTTTTTATTGTCTTCGCTCATGCTTATCTAACCTTTGCCTTCTCAACACCTTGCCGTGTTTTTTGTGACATTTCAAGTCTGCCAGTATGACCGCTACAGTTGTTGCTGATACGGTCACATCCTGCCTGAATTATGTGTCACGCTGCCCCTGTTAATCAGGAGTCTTTGTTTGTCGAATCAGTGGAAGAGTCGCCCGCGGGTGCCACTTTAGCGCCACCGGCAACGTCCAGCTCTTCTGTGCGCGAATGAACAATTCTGTCTACCAGGCCATAAGCCAGTGCATCCTCTGCGGTCATAAAATTATCCCGCTCGGTGTCTTCCCGGACTTTTTCCGGCGTCTGACCGCAATGTTTAGCCATCAGAACGTTCATTCGTTCCTTCATCGAGAGAATTTCTCTCGCATGTATATCTATGTCGGTAGCCTGGCCCTGAAATCCAGCCGAAGGCTGATGAATCATGACTCGTGAGTTCGGTAACAGGAACCGCTTCCCATGTGCGCCGGCAGTAAGCAGAAACGCACCCATGCTGGCTGCCTGCCCGATGCATAAGGTGCTGACCGGAGGTTTAATGAACTGCATAGTGTCATAGATCGCCATACCCGCGGTAACAGACCCACCCGGAGAATTGATGTACAGCGAAATTTCCTTGTCGGGGTTTTCCGACTCGAGAAACAACAACTGGGCAACCACCACGTTTGCCATGTAATCTTCTACCTGCCCGACCATAAAGATGACGCGTTCCTTTAGCAGGCGCGAGTAGATATCAAATGAACGCTCACCACGCGGGGTTTGTTCAATAACCATCGGGACCATGACGTTGGCATTAACGTCCGGAGCAGTACCGCCTGGCATTGGCGTGGAAGATGTAAAACCAAAACTCATGGTCTGTTTTCTCTTGTTTTATTCGGTTGTCGGTTCCGCCTGAGGCGGATTCATCATGTCCTGAAACGATCTGACTTCTTCGGTCACTGAAGCAGCCTCAAGTACTTTTGCCGTCACAGCTTCTTCAAGTACCAATCCTTCTACGTTTCTCAGCATTTCAGGGTTACTATAATAGTAGTCGATTACCTGCTGAGGGTCCTGATAGGAACTGGCCATTGTCTCTACCTGCTCCCTGACTGCAGCTGCATCGGCTTTGATCTCAGCTTTCTGTACGATCTCACCTACGACCAACCCGAGCCGAACCCGGCGTTCTGCCTGCTCGGAAAACAGCTCATCTGATAAAAACGAGGAATCAGTGTCTCCAGGCATTTGCTGCATCATTTGTTCCCGTTGACGATCAATTTCCTCTTTAACTAACGCTGCCGGAATATCGATCGGATTTAGCTCAACTAACCCATCCATAATCTGGGTCTTTATCTCATTATCAACCCGCTGTTTTAATTCTCTCTCCATGTTCTTGGTTATATCGGCCTTTAAGCTCTCAATCGTACCGTCCTCAACACCAAAACTTTTAACCAGCTCTTCATTCAGCTCAGGAAGAAAGGATTCCTTGACCTCGAGCACGTTTATATCGAATTCCGCGGCCTTTCCAGCCAGATGTTCTGCCTGGTAATCTTCCGGAAATGTGACTTGGATAGTTTTCGAATCACCGGCAGACAGGCCCTCGAGCTGGGTTTCAAAGCCTTCGATCATGGCACCTGAACCCAGAACAAGCGGCGCTTTTTCAGCTTTTCCGCCTTCGAACTCTTCTCCATCAATACGCCCAGTGAAATCAATGACAATCTGATCATCTGTCGCAGATGCCCGATCCACGACTTTGTAATCTGCGCGTTGTTTGACCAGCGACTCAATCATTTCATCGATATCAGAATCCTGGATTTCCACCTGCGGTCTGTTCACTTTGATGCTGTCATTAAAGACCGGATCAAATTCTGGATAAACTTCAAATGTCGCGATATAGCTGAAACCGTCTTTGCCTTCGTCTTTTTCATCTTCCGGGGCAATTTCAGGCTGACCGGCAGGACGAAGTTTCTCCTGCTGAACAGCATCGTAAAACGACTTGTTGATTAATGTACCCAGCACTTCAGATCGTACCTGTGGTTCAAATCGTTTCTTCAACACATTGAATGGTACTTTGCCGGGGCGAAAGCCATTCATCCTGGTTGTTTTACCCAGTGACTGCAGTCGTTCGGTAACGGCGCTGTCTATATCTTCAGCGGGTAACGCAATGGTCATTTTGCGCTGAAGTCCTTGGGTGGTTTCTACAGATACTTGCATGCTTGCCTCAATTGACTAACGATCTCGTTGACTCGGTCTCTTCGCGTCCAACCAAGGTGCGCATGAGCCTTTAATTACCGAGCCGGGATGATGTGTCAAAAATTTGTTTGTGACACTGAAAACGTGCTGAAAGCGGGGTGTTGTGTACGAGTTAAACCGGGCCGCAAGGCGCAGTTCTGCACTGAGTGTTGTGGCATACCGCCTGAAGCATAAAAAGCAAAGTTAGTGTGGTACGGGAGAGAGGACTTGAACCTCCACACCTTTCGGCACCAGAACCTAAATCTGGCGTGTCTACCAATTCCACCACTCCCGCATTATTCACTAACAGCTGAACAAGCTTCACTACAACCAGCGCACCGGCCCCAAGGGTCGGCTCCGTACTTCAATTGCTTCGCCATTCGCGCGATAACTCTAACCCCGAATTATAGCGGAACGTTTATGCCAGTAGAGCAGTTACATGCTATTACCTGCACAGAATCTTCGCTCAAAGTCACTCGATTGGCGCATCTAGCGCCCAGCACGACTTAGTTGATGACTTACCTAATGATTTACCTGGCAAATCGCCTGCTCTTCCGCCCCCTCTCCAAACCGCCGAAAACGTGCTTACACAGAGCGTATACACACAGATTGCACCTATTGGGCGTCACTACCGGCGAGCGCGAAATATTGAGAAACGATACGCAAAATCAGGGATTTGGTACGAAAGTGGGGCGAGCGACGGGGATTGAACCCGCGACCACGGGAATCACAATCCCGCGCTCTACCAACTGAGCTACGCCGGCCACTGAATATTTCGTTACTACCGTAAATGCCGTGTGTGCTTGCAAAACCACCGTGAGTCTCGAAACTATCCGACGGTTAATTGGATCCATTGGCGCGCCCGGCAGGATTCGAACCTGCTACCCTCGGCTTAGAAGGCCGATGCTCTATCCAAATGAGCTACGGGCGCTTGACTGGACCCGCCGCGGCTTGGCTATCGCCATGCCCCCAAACTCGAACCGGAAAAGTCTCGAACCGGAAAAATTTCTTGCCTACAGTGAGCTTTGGTCGGGGTAGCAGGATTCGAACCTACGACCCTCTGGTCCCAAACCAGATGCGCTACCAGACTGCGCCATACCCCGATATGCTGCACTACACAACCCGAGAAGTATACTCATGCTCGGGAGACGGGGCAAGCGTGGATTACCCCGATTTTTTCATGACATTGTGTCCGTGCAATTACGAAAGCGCACCGACCTGCACTTTTAAAGCACCCATCGGACCATAGTCGGCTTCGACCAGATCGCCAGTATTAACCGGTATTGCCCCAGTACAGGTTCCACAACTAATGAGCTGCCCTGCTTTCAGCCCGGCAGCCATTCCCGGCTGATTCAACAACCAGCACACAAATTCAAGTGGATTGCCGTAAATAGACATGCCGCTGTGTCCCTCGGCTACCAGTTCATCGTTAATCGTTAAAGAGACTTTGTGTGATTTCAATTCAAGTGAGCGCCAGTTTTCGTACGCTGCCCCGACAACAGAATGTTGGTGCGCACCAAAGTCTCCGATGACCGCCGTACCGGGCGAGCCCCCCGGTGCGGTATAGCGCGTGCCGACAAATTCAAACGCGGGCGCTACCCAATCAATGTGTTCCAGCAATTCAGCCAGTTCAAGATTATTTTTACCGCGTCGAACATCGTGCTTCAGGCAAACAACAAATTCAGCTTCAACTCGTGGACCATGCGCTGCAAACAGTGGCAAGTCTAATCTCGTATCTGCGATCGCGAAGGTTGTTTCGCTGGAATACATTGGACCATAGAACGGTTCTGCCAAGCCGAGTAACGCAAGTGTTTCGTCGGCGGTTGCACCAATTTTATATCCACAAACTTCAGCACAGGATGCGTCCGTTGCAGCGCGTTGAAGCTCGTACGCTTGTTTCACAGTTAACATCTGAGCGGGGAACGGAATTAAAGATCCATTACACCGTGCCTGCCATAGTTCGTCTGCGTGTGCTTGTGTATTGGGCATAGTCATTATTCATGTTGCCAGAAGATTACTTTGCTGCCAGATCACATGGCTGCCAGATCACAATGAGCGCTGAACTCGCGCTATCGATAAGGCTCTTCTAGTCTTGAAAAAGAAAAGCATGATTAGCTTACGAAAAAACACGCTGATTGTACAACGCTATCGATGCTGTAATCAGAACGACTCTGAGTCTCCAAACTCAATTTATTGCAACCTACGACACGAAGTCTAGGGTTTTTACTCTATCGCCAAGCACATTCGTGCACGTACTATCGCAACAACCCAGAATTGAAACGGTTTGATCGTTTTGGTGTTCGCACAGCGACAAAAGTCACTGAAGACACCGTATCAAGTTTGCAGTAGACCATTTCCACGTGCAACTACATCTTCCAGGTTGAGGACTAACGTGACTTACTTGCCTAATGTAAAAACGGATGACGTTTACACTCACCCACTCTTAAGGTCAGCACTTAACTCAGTTCAGTCTCATACAACCTGTTATCAGCAACGCTGCAAACGCACAGTTTTTTTTCTGTTTCTACTGGTTGCAGTTGCTCTATGCAGCACAGCCTTCGATGCTATGGCTCAAACTCTGCCCGGCATTCCAAGCACAACCTCAGGTCCAAGTTCACCATTGCCAGGTAACGAGCCCCGGCGTTGCGACACTGAAAATCCAACTAACTGTAATTTGGGAGCCACCGATATAGGGTCGAGTCCCGCCAGCCCGTTGCCAAACTCCGGGATCGGTAATCCAATCAATCTGATGACGGGAAACAAGTTCCAGAACGAAATGGATTTTTCGTTGCCTGGTTCGGCACTCATGTTCAATCGGATGTACAACAGTTCGCAGGCAAATTCCACTATCGGCATTGGTTATGGCTGGCGACATAGCTATGCCGTATCCATCATGGATACCGGTGAGAACTCCCGACAAATCATACAAAGTGACGGAGCAATAATCTATTTCAGCGCTTACGGCACAGATGAGTCTGGATATCCCCGTTTTCGAGCGGCACACAACAATCACGGCTTTCTTATTCAAAAAAATAACCGACACGACTGGATACTGAATGACGGACGGACACTGTCTTTTCAGGGAAGCTATCTCGTGCAAATCAATTGGCCTGATCAACGAAACCTTAAACTGTTCTACCGCTCAGAAAAGTTGGAAAGTGTTACCGACGAATCTGGTCGAGTCATCACGTTCTCTTACGCACCATCGCGCGACAGTGGACTCGAAACTTTTAAGGAGTCCCGGTTTGGTACCGTGGCCGGACAATTGGAAAGCATCACGCTACCCGATGGCACGGTGATCGAGTACAACTATGATGCAAACGGCAACCTGACTCGAGCGCGGTTCCCGGATGCGACCTCCCGTGAATATCACTACGAAGAAGAAACCTACGCCAACCATTTGACCGGCATCACTAACCGAAACGGTCACCGGTTCGCCACCTGGTCTTACGACGAATACGGACGCGGTGCATCATCTGAACATGCAGACGGTGCCGAGAGGGTCACACTAAAGTATCCAGATCCACTTCACATTCACAACGGTGAGATGGTCCAGACATTGGTTACAAACAGTCTTGGTCAGCAGAGCACATATTCATGGCAACGGACCAGCGCTCATGACACCCCAAAGCTACTTGCTAGTGAGGGTGCCGGCTGTGTGACCTGCCCCGAAACCGGATTTGTTTACACCTATGATGCCAGCGGTCGGCTAGTGCAGTCGCGAAAAACCGGCCTGGGCAATTCAGTTGGCAGCGACACGGTTATGTATTCTTATGACGAGTATGGACGACCATCTGAAATACGAAAAATAGATGAGGCTGGAATCGATCAGTTGATCGAGCGGTACGAATACGAAGATGGTTTTGATCTGTATCCGATACGCACATACCTGCCAAGCGTAAACACTACTGCCGAGCGTGTTATCGAAACCGTTCGAGACGACTCTGGCCTGCTGCTACAAGTTACGGAAACCGGTTTTACTCCTTGGGTAACACTACCCGGCGAGCATGAGCATCTCGATACCGACTCGCTTCCGAATAAATACGTGTCGAGCAGTCGAATCACAAAGTTTGTCTACGACGAAGGCAAACTCATCTCTATCAATGGCCCTGCCGACGGAGATGGAGACACCAGTCTCATAAAATGGGATGAACTCAATCGTGTCGTATCGATTCAACAGCCGGGACGACCTGAAATGGTATTTGGCGAGTTTGACTCGATGGGGCGTGCTACACAAGTATTTAATGGCTCGGCAGCTCCGTTCAATATTACCTATTCAACAGTTGGTCTTATCTCGACGATAAATTACCGCGCCATAGATGTTGAGTTTGTCTACGATGCTGAAGGAAATCTTCTGGCATTCACGGACGCTAACGGACACACAACCACATATGACTACGATGCCGTTGGTCGGCGAACCACAACAACGGATGCGTTTGGCCGAACCCGCATCGCCAGCTACGATGACGAGAGCCGTACTCAGGCGGTTTCGGTATACGGCGTTGACGGTAGCCTTATTAAAGCACTAAGCATGACGTTTGGTGACGATGGACTGCTGCAATCGGAAGACGAACAACTGCTTAACGCGAACGGAGAGCTAATCAATCGCGGCGCCGACTTTGAACACAATGCGCTTCGACAAATGACTGGAATAACGGATTCAACCACCGGAGATAGCGTTTCAGTTGATATCGATAGTCAAAATCGCAAACGTGTAATAACACATTCCAATGGTTACACTCAGACTGACCTTTTCGACGCGCTATGGCAAGACGCAGGCGTTACCGATGCGCGAGACAACACGACACGCCATATACGAAACGACTTTGGTGAACGAGTTGGCATTGTTAGTCAAGACACAGGTATTGAACGACTCGAATTAAATTCCGTTGGCTTGGCTACTGCGCGTGTTCGCGAAGATTCAGGTACAACTCGCTACACCTACGATGCTGCCGGCCGGGTGTTATCCAGAGCGCATACAACAAGTGGTACCACCAACTACACATACGATGAACGCACTGGAAAAATTGCCAGCGTTGTCAACTCTGTAAGTGAGGAATATTTTGAATACAACCAATATGGCAGGTTGTCAAAACATGTTCGTACTATCGATAGTAAATCTTTTGAAACCAGCTACGACTACAACGAGCGTGGTCGCATTGCTCGTAAGGTGCTTCCCGATGGACAAACATTGTCTTATCACTACCACGAGAATGGCGTTAACTCCGGGCAGCTGCGAGCGATAACACGTAATACATTACTTGGATTAATGCAGCAACCGGTCGTTGCAGACATCGATTTGGAGAGTCGCGACGGCGCGACCGGATGGATGTCTCACAACGGCGTACATACTCGTATAAAACATGCCGCCACCGGCGAAATTCAAAGTATCAACACGGTGCAGGAACAGTCTCTAGATTATGTATTCGATGACTACGGGCGCATTACAAGCATCACACAAAACGGTAAAGCACGTCGCTTTTCCTACAACGGCAATCGATTAGCCACAGTTGAAACTGACCAACAGGTTATTCGATTCCAATACGATGCATTGGGCAATCGAGTGCTAAGCGAAGTGCGTAGCAATAATGAACTAATTGAACAAACTTATCTTAGCTATGCCGAACCGGGACAAGGAAATCGTCTACTTGAAACGACCAATTCCGTATCCGGATTAAGCGAAAGCTACACGTACGACACTGCTGGCTCACCCATTGTGCGAGGAACGTTAACGACGGTCTACGATTCGGAACGACGACCCGTCCGAATAGCAAGAGATGGAAAATTACTTGCTGAATACGCCTATAACGGATTTGGTGAACGAATAAAGAAAGTTGTTTATAGCGCTGGTAGAAAACCGAAAGTCACGTACTTCCTGTATGACAACAATTCACTAAGTGCGACGGTTGAGCCAGATGAAGGCAAGATTACCAACTACGTCTATATCGAACCGCACAGAGTGGTTGCTCAGTTGGTCGGTAGCGAGATTTACGCAATTCATTCGGACCATCTGGGCACTCCGATAAGAATGAGTGGTGAAGATGGAGAAGTACTTTGGTCAGCATCCTACACGCCATTCGGCAAGGCCAGTATACGCCTATCTGAGCGAACACTGAATCTTCGCTACCCAGGACAATACTTCGATTCTGAAACTGGGACTCATTACAATTATTTTCGAGACTACGATCCAAGCTTAGGTCGATATCTAACTTCCGATCCAATTGGCTTGACCGGTGGGTTAAACAGCTATGCATATGCAGGGCTACAACCAACCCAATTGATCGATCCGTTAGGCCTACTCTCAGGCGATGCGCAAGCCTATATAAGAGCACTTCGAAACGCAGGGGTCATAGCTGCCGCAGACGGACCGGTACCGGCAGGTGACGCAATTGCGGTTGCATACCTGATTGGATTTATTGTGGCAGATGTTGTCATCAGTGGTGTGGTTGCTCCCGATCTTGTGCAATCGGATATCAATGAAAGCTACAACGCTGTTATGGCGGAAATCCGATTGTATTCTCCCGGATACGGCGACGCCCATAGCGGGAACTGGCAACCCACAGCCGCTGATGTTACCCGCCAAATTGGAATTTTGAATGGGCTTCAAGACAATTACGTTACTCGCGGCACATGCAATGCGAATTTTGATCAAAACCTGCACGACAAAGCTGTCGCTAGTCGGTTAATACGCGGCATTGGACCAGACCCAGTAAATGCGGACTTGTCGCAAGGCAGTGATACGCACTACCGAAGTTTGTTCAATAGCGACGCTGAATATCAAGCTGCTATTACTGCTTTTTCTGAGTACAAGAAAAGAGGTGGGAGAAAGTCATTTCTTGATTGGCTTCTTGGTGAGTACTGGCCCTCACTCTATGGTACGAACACTAGCAATTGGCCTACTGATATTCAGGTTGAAGTCAATCACCAAACAGGTAACAGGCGAATCAGGGTTGGCGACAGGGTATACAACGTACCCGCGAATACAGATATCGAGGATATCCTTGCAAACGATCCTATGGGTGATGAAATTCAGGATATCGTACGCGATGTGGCCCGCCAGTGGAGCAACGACAAGCTGACACAGGCCGAAGTTGACGCTATTAATCAGGCTCGGGCAGACGGAAAGGACTGGCTGATACCGCTTCTCATTGGTCAGGCAAAAGGACGATGGGTAGAGAGAGAAACTCGACGCATTTTGGATGAAAGATATCCTGGCGTATTTTCCCGACCGGGCAGCGGTCCTGACCTGACAGATCCACGTACCGGCAGAAAATACGACATACTGAGTGGCACTCCTGGTAACTTGCAGACCCACGGCACACGACCGGGAATGACAGGGGAACTTTGGAGATACATCACTTTCTAGTCTTCAAGACTTGGCAAATCAGAGCATGATCGCAAATGTAATGTATTTTGCAAAGAACAAGGCAAAGGCATGGCAATGGTGTTACCACCGTGGTTCCGGTTGTGGCATTTGCATATTGATCAACTCCTGTTACATTTTACACCTGATAGCATAGCGACCAGTACACGAAAATGATTTCCACCAAAGAGTTCGGCCGGCTTCGCCGAGAAGTCATGAAAGAATTAGCACCTGATTTTGTCCAATCAAAAAACAACTACGTACGTGAATCTGAAAATGGTCAAATACACTGCATCGGATTCTCGATTTTTAGTCGCGACAGCCAATTCAGTTTGGAATATGGTTTGCACTACGCTTTTGCTCCCAGTTTCGACATATATAGCAGCAGGACCAAAACAACTCATCCTGAACCTGCGACCTGCGCTCTTTTCGGTGCGCTCAGCATTGATGGCAGCAGAACATACACATATGGAGATAATTTAGAATCATCAAAAGAGAAATTAGAATCTGCAGTTTCTGAGTGTTTAGTTCGTTTAAATACATTCAATGAAAAATGGGGTGACGGCAATACAATGCTGAAGATTCTGACTCCGAAGGTTATGCGTGAGGATGCGATCAATTTCCTTAAAATCATTAATGCAAGTGACGTACATGAGCAACAACGACTGTCAGACACTTTGTTCAGCCGCTGCGAATTGCCGGGGCTCGACTCTCTCGTAGGCCCACTGTCGCTATTGCTTGCGTTCATCGCCAAAGAACAGGACAAGATTGACTCAGTTGAAGAGTATCTGGAAATACTGGAAATGCGCGGAGTCAGCCGTTTTTTTAATCAGACTCACAAAGACGAATTTCTACCGCATCTGCTTTCTTGAAACCTCAGAATGCAACGAATGCAGTCGGTTTTTGCGGTCGCACACTAAATATTGAGCAGAGGATATTGCAATGAAATTTGGCAGCGCTTTCGTTTTCGAAAATAACAAAGATAGATTGACTGAATTCGATTTTAACAACTACTCAACAAGCGAACTACTAACTTGTAATCATTTAAATATCGCCGAAATAGAAAACTTGTTTAAAGAATGCCCCGATGACTATGCGTTAACTCCACCTGTATTTCAAGGTGATAGCATGCTGATCCTTGAGATACCAACAACCAGTCTTAAATACCTTTTTGAGCACAAAAATTTCTTTGAGGAGCTGTATCAAGATGATCTGCTTGCACTTGAGAAGTTTCATTCGACTCGCAAACAATGCAATCTGTTTGAGGTCGCGACTTGGTAGTGAGTCTCAATATCACCCTGAGCCAGAAACCACTAAATTAACACTCATAGCTTCTTATTAGCTATTAGTGCATCGTTATAAGCAAACGAATAGATGGGGATTATACGAAAGCGCAGCGTATCAAGCTTTACTGGCAGGTGTTAAGTTCTTAAATGATTTGCAATCTGAAGTCGGCGCAGTCATTAATGATCGGTGCGGTGATATCAGCCAGGCTCTCCACAATGCCCTGATTCAGATTGATAAAACAATCTCTGATTAATGCGAATGAAACCAGGGCTGAATGCGTACGGTCATCGAGTTGAGGTAATTGCGCGTAATCCTCATCAAGTTGTTCGGATATTAATTTATCAATTCCAGGTAATGGGCTGCACTGCTCCAAAGACGCACGTATCGTGTCGGTGTGGTTGATCAACACAGATTCGTAAACAGCTTTCTGCTCTACTGCGTTGTAATCTGGATATTTAGATGCTCGTTTTATCAGCACGCCTAACATTTCATCCAATAAAACAGCCTCATCAAACAGCGCTTGCTGAGCAGATAAGATCTCCAAATTTTCCAACAAAGGCACAATCTGTTGCAACAGTTCATCTCCCGCTATGTACGCAAGACAACTGACTCGGTATCCGGCTTCATTCTGGAAGAATGTTATTATCTCGGTTTGGTATTTTTTTTGTGCCTGCGCAATTCGCGCCATACGCTCATACTGACTCACCTCATCTTCCGAAAGCAGACTGAATTTGACCAGCTCCTGAGTGAACAACAGCTTTGCAAACTTGTTTCGATTCTGCACCAACCCGTCCATGTACCGACGTATTTCGGGTGAGCGATCACGTAGATTACAGGTGCATCTTTTCGCAATTGTGAAGCATTCGGTCTCACTCATATTCTCCACGATATGACGCTTCTTGGCGTCCCACACTATCATTGGCGAATGCAGACCAGCGGTTAATGCATCTATTGTCATGGAGCTTTTGTTCTATTCTATATTGTGTCTGTCCGAAGGAGGCTATCGGCTGGCCGGCAGGCCCGATACAGTAAGATTTGCCGGTTTTCTGCTCATGTTCTCATCTACTGTCACTAATTGGCAGCAAACGTAACGGTTAGATGACAGAGCTTGATTTGAATCGCAAAACAATAGTTTGGGCGTCTAATCGTCCTTCTCTTCAATCCAGTTCATTTGAATCGATTCAAGAATTTTCTCTGATGACTTATCCGGCTCATCATCAAATCCTTCTAATGCCATAACCCAGGCATGCAAGTCAGTGAATCGCACAAGCTGCGGATCGACATCAGGGTGAGCATCAACCAGTTCAATCGCAATATCCAGGGTGTCAGTCCATTTCATCAGTGATTCTCCGAAACCATGTTTATGGTGTATTTGGGAATTTCGATTACCAGATCATCCTTTTCAACGATTGCCTGACAACTCAGGCGTGAATCCGGGTCGAGCCCCCAGGCCTTGTCAAGATAATCCTCTTCAAGTTCATCGGCCTCTTCGAGTGAATCCAGCCCGGTTCTCACATGTACGTGGCATGTTGTGCACGCGCAGGATTTTTCGCAAGCATGTTCTATATCAACATTGTTGCGTAGCAGTGCATCGCACACGGACACGCCCGAGTCCACCTTAAAAGTGGTGCCCTCAGGACATAACTCAGGATGCGGCATTACTGTGATCGTTGGCATTTAGCTGATCTCATTTTTCTGAATTTAAAGTTTTTCGGACTTCTAAAGTGTTCTACATTAAGTACCGAATTAATGTTCCAGTCTAGTCTTCTACGTTTGTGTCAGTAACAAGCTTGCGCTCAAGCTCCGACAATTCCTGTCCGGCCATAAGCTCTTTTACACTGGCATTCATTCGACGTTCAACAAATACACTGCTGCCCGCCTCCAGCTTTTCAACCGCCAGTTTAATATTGTCACTCACATCGCCTTCAAGTGATTGTTTCAGTGAAGCAACCAAAGCATCAATCTCGCTGCGTTCCTCGGAGGACAGATGCTGATCTCCGTCTGCATCTAATGCGCTGGCGATGGCTTCGACGACTCGACTACCTTCTACTTTCTGCTCAGCCAGAGCGCGTTTTTGTACATCTTCCGATGCGTGCTCCATGGATGCTCGCAGCATTTCTTCTATTTCACCGTCGCTCAAACCATACGATGGTTTGACATCGATACTCGCCACCACACCCGATTCTTTTTCCAGCGCACTAACTGTGAGCAATCCATCGGCATCGACCTGAAAGAGTACCTGTATTCTACAGGCACCGGCTGTTCTTGCCGGGATATCGCGCAATTCAAATCTGGCCAGCGACCGGCAATCGGCAACCAGCTCGCGCTCACCCTGGACTACATGGAGAGCCATGGCCGTTTGTCCGTCTTTGTAAGTGGTAAATTCCTGCGCTCGAGCGATCGGAATGGTTGTGTTTCTGGGCACAATTTTCTCAACAAGACCACCCATGGTTTCCAGGCCAAGCGACAACGGGATAACATCGAGCAGCAATAAGTCGCTATCGGGCTTATTGCCAGCCAGCACATCAGCCTGAATTGCCGCACCCACCGCAACCACCTGATCTGGATCAATATCGGTTAGTACCGTTTGTTCAAAAAATTCACCTACCCGCTCACGTACCAATGGGACACGGGTAGATCCACCCACCATAACAACAGCCTGCACGTCAGACTTCGCAATGCCTGCATCACGCAACACTTGCCTGCATGAAGGCAGTGTCTTTTTAAACAGCGCTTCGATAATACTATTGAACGTGTCGACATGTATTTCACCCCGAAACATCAGTGACTCGCCGAGATTTAATTCGTATGGTGCTGTTTGCTGTGAAGACAGCGTTTCCTTTAGCGATCGCGCCAGGCGCAACAATTGGCGTCGTGCACCTTGATCGGGCAAAGCCGATACACCTGACTGTTCCATTAGCCAGTCGGCAACCGCGTTGTCAAAATCATCGCCACCTAATGCGGTATTACCCGCCGTAGCCAATACTTCAAACACACCACGTTGCATCTTCAACAGTGAAATATCGAACGTACCGCCACCAAGATCATAAATGGCAACAACACCATCGTTACCATTGTCCAATCCGTACGCTACCGCTGCAGCCGTGGGTTCATTAAGCAGTCGCAGTACATGAATCCCGGCTAGCGCTGCGGCATCCTTCGTCGCTTGTCTTTGCGCATCATCAAAGTAAGCAGGTACGGTAATCACTGCACCAACAAGTTCACCACCCAAGGTTTTTTCTGCCGTAGATCTCAGCGTAGAAAGTATGTTTGCCGAAACTTCAATCGCGGTTCGGTTTCCTGCCGCCGTTTTAAATGCCGGTATGGAACCACTATCAAAATCGAATTCGTAGTGTTCAGCCAACCAGGAATTACTGACATCGTCAGAGCCTTTCCCCATCAGTCGCTTGGCAGAGCGTATGGTATTGAACGGATCACTTGCTGCGTTTTCCTGTGCACTGGAACCTACGACCGGTTCACCGCTGGCAGAGTAATAAACAACAGATGGAATCGACCATTCGTGTTGTTCATTTTTAAGTACGGTGGCAGAACCACTGATGACCGATGCCACCAGTGAATTGGTTGTACCCAGATCGATACCCACAGCCAACCTGCGTTGATGCGGCGCCTGAGATTGTCCGGGTTCGGATATTTGTAGCAATGCCATTTGTTAGACCAATTTCATATCAGCAAACATATCCTTAGATTGATATGCGCTGTCAACGATTCTGATAACCACAGAATCTATTTCGTTAACCACTAAAAACCTACAGAGCGTCATCGAGACGTGCTTCCTGCGCCTGCACTTCTGAACCTAATTTTTCCAGAAACTGCCACTGTCTGACAACGGTCCTTGCCGTCGGCCAATCCTCTTTTTCGCACGCCTGTGCAAATTCATCAGCGCTGGAGGCCTGCGAACCCGTTAGCTGTTTACTGATTTTATCAAGCGCAGCATAAGGGTCAGCGGCATCGGGCGCTTCACCAAGCGCTTCGCGCAACTCCATCTGCTCCATCAGAAACATCGGCGACATTTGTGTGTCCGTTTCCTCATCTAGCGAGATGCCATTGAGCGACAAAATATATGATGCTCGCTTCAATGGCGAAGACAATGTTTGGTAGGCCTCATTAACAAAGCTTGCCGCCTGCATGGACCAGCGACGCTCAGCATCGGCTGCCGAGGCGAATTTATCCGGATGCAGAAATCGTTGCAAAGAACGAAAACGAGTATCGAGATGTTCCGTTGGCACATTAAACGACACCGGCAATTCAAACAATTCAAAATAGTTGTTGGAAAAATCGACCTGCATTGTGTGCATGTGCTCCTGACAACGAATGACGGCCCGATTTACGGGCCGTCAGTTTTACGGTTAATACTGTTCCATATGGCCGTACCCGGTTGCATTGCTAAGGCACTAGTCGGCAGACACTAGTCAACAGACAATTCCCAGCAGACACTTCCCAGCAGATAAAGGGCGGATACGGCAGGTCAGATATTAAAACTCTCTCCACAGCCACATTCGTCTTTGACATTCGGGTTATTAAACTGAAAACCCTCGTTCAAACCTTCTTTGGCAAAGTCCAGCTCGGTGCCATCCAGGTACACAAGACTTTTCTGATCGACAACCACTTTGACATCATGTTGCTCAAACACTTCATCGTTGGCAGCAACTTCATCTGCAAATTCGAGAACATAAGCCATACCCGAGCAACCGGTCGTGCGCACAGCTAAACGCAAACCGATACCTTTACCCCGTTTTTCAATATAGCTCTTTACATGCTCCGCAGCACGCTCAGTCATAGTGATCGACATAACCTTCCTTCCTCTTACATTCCAGCATCTTGTACATCAAACACCAGCGGCCCGAACTTCTAATTCAAGCTCATGCATTTGGATTACGCGCTTGCCTTCTGGTCACTCTGCTCTTCACGCTTGGCTTTGATGTCGGCAATTGCAGCTGCAATCGCATCTTCAGCCAACACTGAACAGTGAATCTTTACTGGTGGCAGCGCCAGCTCATCAACGATGTCCTGGTTTTTAATGGCTTCCACTTCCTCAAGTGTTTTGCCTTTCACCATTTCTGTAACCAGTGAAGATGATGCGATTGCCGAACCACAACCGTAAGTTTTGAACTTGGCATCTTCAACTACACCGTCTTCGGAAACTTTGATTTGCAGACGCATAACATCGCCACAAGCTGGCGCTCCCACCATGCCGGTGCCCACATTCGGGTCATCTTTATCGAGTACACCAACGTTGCGTGGGTTCTCGTAGTGATCAAGTACTTTGTCGCTGTAAGCCATTATTTTCTCCTGAACTGCCTTAAATTATTTAGCGGTGGTATTGACATCGAAATAACCGCCAAAGCTGAAATTAGTTTGCTAAAACGCCTAGTGGTGCGCCCATTCCACCGAATCGAGATCGACACCATCTTTGAACATATCCCATAATGGTGACAGCTCTCGCAGTTTTTCAACCGCTTCGCGTACTTTTTCGATGGTGAAATCAACCTCTTCCTCGGTGCTGAAGCGCCCCATTGTAAAGCGAATGGAGCTGTGCGCGAGTTCGTCATTACGGCCAATAGCACGAAGAACGTAGGATGGCTCCAGGCTGGCACTGGTACAAGCCGAACCACTAGAAACGGCAATGTCTTTTAAAGACATAATAAGACTTTCACCTTCGACAAAGTTAAAGCTTATATTCAAGTTGCCTGGAATGCGCTGTTCAAGATCACCGTTAAGGTAGATCTCTTCCATGTCTTTTACACCGTTCCACAAACGGTCACGCAGTTCGCGCATGCGCACAGTTTCAGATGCCATCTCTTCTCGTGCGATTCGGAACGCTTCACCCATTCCAACGATTTGGTGTGTAGGCAGTGTTCCAGAACGCATACCTCTTTCGTGTCCGCCACCGTGTATTTGGGCTTCGAGTCGAACGCGCGGCTTACGACGTACATACAACGCACCAATCCCTTTGGGGCCGTAGACTTTGTGCGCGCACAAAGACATAAGGTCAACATTCATTTCATCGACATCGATAGCGACTTTACCCGGGCTTTGCGCCGCGTCAACGTGGAATATAATGCCCTTCTCACGAGTGATGGCACCGATTGCGGCGATGTCCTGAATAACGCCAATTTCGTTGTTGACGTGCATGATCGATACGACCGTAGTGTCTTCACGAATTTCTTTTTTGAACGCTTCCAAATCGAGCAGCCCGTTGTCCATGGGATCCATGTAACTGACTTCAAAGCCATCTCGCTCGAGCTGTCTGCACGTATCAAGCACCGCCTTGTGTTCGGTTTTCATGGTGATGATGTGCTTGCCTTTCTTTTGATTAAACAACGCCGCACCTTTAATGGCCAGGTTGTCTGATTCGGTGGCACCGGAAGTCCAGATGATTTCTTTTGGCACAGCACCAAGAAGCTCTGCCACATTGCGTCGCGCTTCTTCAACGGCTTCCTCTGCTCGCCAGCCGAACGGGTGTGAGCGAGACGCAGGGTTTCCGAAGTTGCCCTGTAGAGTAAGACACTCGGCCATGCTCTTCGCCACACGCTCATCAACGGGCGTGGTGGCGGAGTAATCAAGATAGATTGGTATATTCAACGAACTCACTATTATCTCACCTTCAACTGTTTGGTTAGCTTATTGGCTGTTTTACTTCCAATAAGGTTTATTTTCTTACCTGCATGAATCTTGTCTTCAGAACCGCCTTCTTCAGAACCTCCTTCTTCAGAACCACGGTTTTCGCAATGGTATTAAGAAGCTGTTTATTGTGACGCTTCCCATACTCTTGCGCTACTGTACTTTTCTCTTGTGCCTTTCTGTTGAGCCTTTTGCTATTGAGCTTCCGCGAAGTTGGCGCGATCGTGCAGAACAAGCCGCTGGTCGCGCATCTGATCTTGTCTCATCGACACTGTTTTTACGCTCTGGTTGTCAATTAGATCTTGCAAGGACACTCCACTGAGGAATTCCTCTATCTGCTCACTGAGCCCTTCCCACAAATCGTGTGTTAGGCAGCGACCGTGACTGTGGCAGTTTTCCTTGCCGGCGCACTGCGTTGCGTCAACCGACTCGTTAACCGCTTTGATGATCTCTGAAATGGCCACTTTATCCAGCCCTCTCGCCACTCGGTAGCCGCCACCGGGTCCACGCGTGCTGGCAACCAATCCCTGCTTGCGAAGTCGCGAAAATAACTGTTCCAGGTAGGACAGTGAAATTTCCTGACGTGTAGAAATTTCAGCAAGCGATACTGGACCCGTCTGCGCATGCAGAGCCAGATCGAGCATGGCTGTAACGGCGTAGCGCCCTTTAGTGGTCAGTTTCATCAGAAATCCAAGCCTAGTCTCTCATAGCCCATATTCTGCATTTTCCGACTAATTTAGTCAAGTATTAATCAGCCGCGTTTTCGCCCATTATTGGGTACCCAAACGCTTCGACACCGGCTCGTTTGCAGCCTTGAGTTCGTCAATTTCCGCCCGTAGTGCTTCGATCTGTTCCTGGAGATCGCTTAGCGAGATATCTGACAGGGAATCGTCCTCGTCGCCTGATGACACCGCGTAGGCGTCGAAAATCGGTTTTTTCGATTCGACCGGTTCGTTCCTGACCATTTCGAGGCAGTTCGCATCAGCATCCCGGCACCTCACTACGTAGCCAGGTACACCGACAACGGTCGCCCCAGCGGGAACGGCTTCAAGCACGACCGCATTCGACCCGATTCGAGCGCCTTCATCTACCAGAAACGGCCCAAGAATTTTGGCCCCTGCTCCAACCACCACGTTATCGCCAAGCGTCGGGTGACGTTTGCCTTCATTTAATGTGCGTCCACCCAACGTTACCCCTTGGTAAAGCGTGACATCGTCGCCGATTTCAGCCGTTTCACCGATTACCACTCCAGTACCATGGTCAACGAAGAACCGTCTGCCAATCTTCGCACCCGGATGAATTTCAATTCCGGTGAGCCATCGGGCAATGTTACCGAGGAAACGCGCCGGCCATCTTAAGCGATGCGACCAAAGCCAGTGATTCAAGCGGTGGAACAGAATCGCATGCACTCCCGAGTAACAGGTGAGTACATCGAATATATTGCGCGCGGCTGGGTCGCGCTCGAATACGCATGTCACGTCTTCTTTAATGAGTTGCCACATGGCTCATCCTCGGGCCGGATTGTAAATCCGATCAGTTTGGTTGGTTATTATACGGATTTAGCAAGCGATCGGGTTAGCCTCCGTCTTTTTTTGGCGGGAAAGGCTTCTCCGTAGCAGACAAAATGCCGCGTAATATGTTCATTTCCGACTCATATGGCCGGTTCCGCTCGAAATACCGTTTTATCCGGCGCATGAGGTGTTTGGGGTTATCCGGGTCGAGAAACCCGGTCGCCAGCATGATGCGCTGCAAATGGTCATAGAAATGCAGCATTGCCTCCCCACTCGCTATGGCTTCTCTTTCAGATGATGGGTTCAGTGAGACCGATTGCAAGGCCTGCGCACATTCATAGGCCACGACCTGCACTGCCGCACCCAGATTAAGTGAACTGAATTCAGGATTACATGGGATACGCAGTAGCCGGGTGCAACGATCCATCTCTTCGTTGCTTAAACCTGAACGCTCTCGACCAAAAACCAACGCCACACATGTTGTCGATGTTGAGCTGTTCGCATCTGTCGCTATTTCCAACGCTACATCCCGACATGCCATTACAGGCACAGCCAGATGCCGGTCTCTGGCACTGGTCCCAATGACACTTTGACAATCAGCAACCGCCGCATCGAGGGTGTCGAAGCGCTTTGCCTCGGTTAAAACCCCGTCAGCGCCTGATGCTCTGGCCAACGCATCTTTGGTTAAATGCGAACAGCAATCCACAAGGCGCATTTCGCTAAAACCCATATTTTTGATCGCCCGCGCAGCGGCGCCAATATTTCCCGAGTGAGTCGTGCCCACCAAAACAAAAACCAGTCGCATATTCATGAATTGATTTTAACCAATGCGATCGAATCAGGCGGCAATTTCGAATTCGCATTACAATGACGACCCCTTCCAACGACGACGAACAGCTCATGCACCCAATGCTGAACATTGGTATTCGCGCAGCTCGCGCTGCCGGCAATGTCATTACTCGCAGCATGGACAGAGTGGACACGCTGCAAATTGATCAAAAAGGACGAAACGATTTCGTCAGCGAAGTCGACAAGGCGGCCGAAACTGAAATCATCAACGTTCTACTAAAGGCCTACCCGGCTCACAGCGTGCTTGGCGAAGAGTCTGGTTTAGTCGGAGCGGCTGATGCTGAATATCAGTGGATTGTTGACCCATTAGATGGCACCACGAATTTTTTGCATGGCTACCCGTATTTCAGTGTATCCATCGCGCTGTTGCATAAAAAGCGCATCGACCAGGCGGTGGTCTACAACCCGGTTAGTCAGGAGTTATTCACCGCCAGTCGCGGCGATGGCGCCTGGCTCAACAGTAAAAGATTACGGGTAAGTAAAACCAACCGGCTCGAAAAAGCATTACTGGGTACCGGCTTCCCTTATCGTACAGGGCAAGATCTCGACTTTTATCAACGAACGCTTAGGCATTACACCGAAAAATCCGGAGGCATCAGGCGGGCCGGATCGGCAGCGCTTGACCTTGCAGCAGTCGCTGCAGGACGCCTCGACGGAGTGTGGTTGGTTGGTTTGAACGCCTGGGATGTTGCAGCGGGAGCGCTTATTGTTCGTGAGGCAGGCGGATTATTAAATGACTTTTCTGGTGGTGATAACTGGATGGATGGTGGGGAAGTACTCGCCGGTACACCAAAGGTGCATCATGAGATGTTGCAAGTCATGAAGCCTCTGATTGCATCGCGAAACAAACTGGCTGCCAAATAACTTTTCTGCGGGGCGACATGCTAAAAAGTACAGCATGTCGCCCTTTATCAGATGTATCGCGTATTAAATTCTGCCGAGTTATTTGCTTTGCACGAGTTCAACACGACGGTTTCGTGCACGACCCTCTGCGGTAGCATTGCTAGCTATCGGTCTCGATTCACCATACGCTCGACCAGACAACCTGGACTTTGCAACACCTCTCGAACCAAGATACGTCGCTACTGACACAACGCGCTCTCGTGAGAGCTTCAAGTTATAGTTCTCATCGCCTTGATCATCGGTATGTGCGCTGATCTGTATCTTAACCTGGGGAAACTTTCGTAACTCAGCCGCAGCTTTATCAAGAACTCGTTGTGCGTTTGCTGTCAGTCGCGCCGAGCCGGTTTCGAAATTTACACCTTCAATAACACCATTGAACAGTTCACATCCGTCAACGCCAATGGGTTTGCCCGGCAAGCTGCCCGGACACTTGTCCAGATTGTTGTTGACGCCGTCTCCATCATCATCACCAACAACAACCGGTTTAGGTGCCGGCTTGACAACGGGCTTAGGCAAAGGTTTCTTAACAACAGGCTCTGTGGCAATCACTGTCGGAACAGGAGCAGGAGCTTTGGCTTCAACTTCCCGATTGCGTTTATTCCCGAACCGGTACAACAGGCCCAGCTGAGCATATTGCGCATCTCCATCAAAGCCGATAAATTCGGCACGCACACCGAGCCCGTTATCCATTGCATATTCAGCGCCCACTCCCAATAAAAAGTGCATAGCGTTGCTTTGTTCCATTAGAACCGAACCGGTGGAGTTGTTCATCAAACCAGCTCCGGTGCGCAAATATGCCGACAGACCTTTTCGTTCAATGAACTCAGCCTGACGATCTTGCGATGAAAAATATGTGAGTAAACTGGCACCAAAGAGTTGATACGAAATAGTATCGGTTACGGCACTATTTTGTCTCTCCTGAAGACCGGCTTCGCCAAGCACGCTGAAATGCAATTCACCGGTAAACCATTTCGAAAAGTCGATTCCAAAGGCAGCCTGGACACCGGTGCTGCCACTCTCGGACACTTCCCAGCGAGTTCCCTCGGTATCGGGATTGAGCATGCTCATCCCAGCCCCAAGACCAACGTAGGTTGTACGTTTGAATGTCTGCTCCGACTTTTCTTGTGCCTGCACGTCGACTAACGATGTGAGCAGAAAGCAAACCACCAGACCAGGCACAAGGTTAACGACCCGAGCATGATAACGAAAGCGTACCCGTGCAGACACAAAACTGCGTGTCATACTCAATTTGCACAGGCTTTTTCGCAGCATGCACAAAACAGAGAGTAACAGCATCAAACCAAACAGAGGATCATGTCCCCGCTGCGAATTGCTGGTAATCGCGCAGCCAATTGCGTTGCCGAATATGCCAGTCTTTACGGGCACTTCACCTTCAGCTTGTTGAAAGTTTGGAACATCATCACCGTCAGTATCAGGCAAGGCAGCTCCAAGTGACAGCGCATTTCCAGGGTTATCGGCAAAGCCATCGCCGTTAGCATCAGCATCGAACCGATCGACGATGCCATCACCATCCTGATCAGGCTCTCCAACAAAGTCGCTGTCTACTGCGTCGTCAATGCCGTCCTGGTCGTTATCCACACCACCGGTAAAATCAACATCGGCTGTATCAGGAATACCATCTGAATCCGAGTCACGTAACGTGTCTACAATGCCATCGTTGTCAACATCGATACCGCCAGTTTCAGCCAAGTCCGTAATACCATCGTTGTCACTGTCAATTTCGAGATAATCACCAATACTGTCGCCATCACTATCGGTAACAGCCAATGGCGCAATGAACAAGGAATCATCCAGACCGTCACCGTTGCGATCTATAAACCCATCAACATATCCGTCACGGTTTTCGTCTGCACCGTTGATTTCTACAAGGTCAGGTATGCCGTCCTGGTCTGAATCAGTATCGATATGATCAAATACATTATCGTTGTCGGTATCTGGCGGCAGCGTAGCATTCGACTCGAAAGCATCATGCATACCGTTACGATTGCTATCAGTGAACCCATCAACCAGACCATCACCATTGCCATCCAGCCCAGTGGCTTCGAGTGCATCAGTGAGTCCATCATTGTCGCTGTCCAGATCGATATAATCATAAACAGAGTCCGCATCGGAATCGGGCAGACTCGGCACATTGTTGGCGTAAGCGTCGTGAATGCCGTCGGCATTCTGATCAACAAAGCCATCAATCATGCCATCTGAATTACTGTCTAATCCGGTGAGTTCCTGATGATCGGTAATACCATCATTGTCACTATCCAGATCGACAGAGTTAGCTATGCCATCACCATCCGAATCGAGCCCCTGCTCCAAAGTATCTGGAATGCCATCATTGTCATCATCACCATCGAGAGCGTCGATAACACCATCACCATCGGTGTCAGTTAAATTCGTTGGTGGGACACCGGGACTACCTGGCCCGTTGCTGTTTCCATTGCCCGGCTCCATCACACTGGTAGTGAGGTCGATATAGTTCGGAATACCATCGCCATCGACATCACCCGCACCTTCATTTATATCTGGAACCCCGTCCTGATCTGAATCGGTATCGATATAGTTAGGCAGGCCGTCACCATCGGTATCGTCACTGGTTTCGATACTGTCAAGAATACCGTCTCCATCAGAATCAATATCCAGGTAATTAGGTATGCCATCGCCATCGACATCAGCCGAGCCTTCGATGTTATCTGGAATACCATCGTTGTCGCTATCTTCACCCACAGAATTGTCGATGTAATCAGGTGTACCGTCACCATCACTATCTTCTGCACCCTCGTCCACATCAGGTACATTGTCGTTGTCAGAATCTGTATCCAGGTAATCCGGAATTGAATCACCATCGGTATCGATTGTGCTTTCAGCATCGTCTCCGATGCCATCAGAATCAGCATCAACATCCAACGCATCGACAACACCATCACCATCGGAATCAACACCCCCCTCGACTTGATCGCTTATGCCATCGTTGTCAGAATCGATATCGAGAAAATTAGCAATGCCATCGTTATCGGAATCCAATGCACCTTCATCACTATCGCTAATACCATCGCCATCTGAATCGGTATCGTTATAGTCTGGTGTTCCATCTCCATCGGTGTCTATATCAGATTCAATGGCATCAATAATGCCGTCGCCATCAACATCCAGGTCAAGATAATTAGGAATGCCATCGGCATCGCTGTCCAGAGCACTCTCATCCCTGTCATCAATGCCATCACCATCAGCATCGGTGTCGATGTAATCGGCAATGCCATCACCATCAGAATCGCTAGTGCCTTCAACGGCATCACTGATACCATCGCCATCCGAATCGGTATCCATGAAATCACTGATTCCATCACCGTCTGAATCAACGGTTCCTTCTGATGCGTTGGAAATACCATCTCCGTCCACATCGCCATCTATTGAGTCCGGGATCCCGTCGTTGTCCAGGTCGTTAGCGTCGCTGACCAGCGCATCCTCAATCCCATCGTTGTTTGCGTCGCTATCGATCGCGTCATCAATTCCATCGCCGTCGCTGTCTGTGATAACGCCGTCAGCATCAGCGGTACCGTCATTGTCGGAATCGGTATCAAGATAATCCGCCACTCCGTCCAGATCAGAATCTGTCGGTACGGTTGCGTCCGTTCCGGCTTCGGTCGAGTCTGTTATGCCGTCACCATCTGAATCAACATCAACATAGTCGGATGCACCATCACCATCGGAATCAATGTTTTGTTCAACGCTATCCGGAATGCCGTCTCCATCTGCATCGGTGTCTAAGTAGTCAGGCACACCATCGTTGTCGGTATCACCGGTGCCTTCAACCGCATCGATAATGCCGTCACCATCAGAATCCTGATCACTGAAGTCTGGAATACCATCGCCGTCAGTATCAGTCGGGTTTAGTGGATCGGCTCCGAGTTCAACGCTGTCGTGGATACCGTCTCCATCACTGTCGGTGTCCTGAAAATCCGGCAGTCCATCTCCGTCGCTATCGCCGGTGCTCTCTACTGCATCGGGTATACCGTCGTTGTCAGAATCGGTATCCAGGTAATCGGGTACGCCATCTCCGTCGGTATCAGAAGCATTTTCTTCAATATTGGGAATACCGTCTCCATCGACATCGCTGTCAATGACATCAGGTATACCATCGCCATCGGTATCACCATTGCCCAGCTCCGTATCGAGAATTCCGTCGTTGTTATCATCCTGATCGAGCTCATCAATGATGCCGTCACCATCAGCATCCAGATCGGTTCCGGCCCCATCTGGCAAGCCATCGTTATCACTATCAGTATCCAGATAATCAGGAATGGCATCGTTGTCCGATTCAGCCGGGTTAGTTGGATCAGCGCCTGCTTCAACACTGTCGCCAACGCCATCGCCATCAGAATCAAGATCCAGATAGTCCGGTGCACCATCCGCATCAGTATCAGTCACTCCCTCAACAGCATCGGGTATAGAGTCGCCATCAGAATCGGTGTCAATCGCATTAGGCAAACCATCACCGTCACTGTCAGTCGAACCCTCTTCCGCATCGCTAATACCGTCGCCGTCGGAATCGGTGTCGAGATAGTCCGGGGTTCCATCACCGTCAGTGTCAATGTCAGTTTCGAGCGAATCCGCAATTTGATCGTTGTCTGAGTCGGTGTCGAGATAGTCGGCCATACCATCTGCATCGGTATCACCGCTGCCTTCAATCGCATCGGTTATTCCATCACCATCAGAATCGGTATCCAGAAAGTCGGCTATGCCATCACCATCGGAGTCGTTAATACCTTCGACTGAATTGGGTATACCATCGCCATCAATATCAGCGTCGAGAAAATCTGCAACTCCATCACCGTCAATGTCACCATCACCGACAACGGCATCAGGAATACCATCGTTGTTGGAGTCAGGATCGAGATGGTTGGGTATGCCGTCACCGTCGTTATCAACAACCCCTTCGCTACCGTCTGCGATACCATCATTATCAGAATCAGTGTCTTGAAAATCTGGTACACCGTCGCCATCGCTATCCAATGGATTGGCAGGATCAGAGCCCGCTTCAACCGCATCGTTGATACCGTCGCCGTCGGAATCCGTGTCCTGGCTATCAGCCACACCATCGCCATCGGTATCCAGGCTACCCTCAACGACATCTTCGATGCCATCGCCATCAGCGTCGGTATCGAGAAAGTTTGGAATGCCGTCGGCATCGGAGTCAGCCGTACCTTCTATGGTGTCAGAAACTGTGTCGGCGTCAGAATCGGTATCCAGATAATTCGGAATGCCATCGCCATCAGCGTCATCAGCCGTTTCAATCAGATCACTGATAAGATCATTGTCCGAATCGGTATCAATAAAATCACCCAGCCCATCTGAATCGGAATCTATTGCCAACTCGACATTGTCAGGGATGCCGTCCGCATCAGAATCAAGATCGACAAAATTCTGTAAACCATCATTGTCGGTGTCTGCACCAGTTTCATCAGCGTCTGAAATACCGTCGCCATCGCTGTCATCATCAAGATAGTTATCGACACCGTCGTAATCAGAATCAACGCTACCTTCAACCCCATCATTGATGCCATCGCCATCGCTATCACTGTCCATATAATTGGCAAGGCCGTCGCCGTCGTAATCGAACACGCCTTCCACAGCGTCCGGAATGCCGTCGTCGTCTGAGTCGGTGTTAACGTAATCGGGCACACCGTCTTCACTGGTATCGAATTCTTGTTCAACGGCATCAGGAATGGCGTCGTTGTCAGAATCGGTATCGATATAGTTCGGAACACCATCACCATCAGTATCGAACTGATTTTCGTTTATGTCAGATATTGAGTCGTTGTCAGAATCCAGATCTAGAAAGTTGGGCGTACCATCGCCATCGCTATCAACACTGAGTTCATCGCTATCCGGGATAGTGTCACCGTCGCTATCGGTATCCATAAAGTTCGGAACACCATCTGCATCGGGATCGTCCAGCCCATCAAGTGCATTGGCAATGCCATCACCATCGATATCGGCATCGAGGAAGTCGGGAATACCATCGCTATCCAAATCACCCGCGCTGACATCAGCATCCGGAATGCCATCATTGTTGGAATCAAGATCAATCGCGTTTGGTATACCGTCACCGTCACTGTCGGTAATACCCTCGTTGCTATCATCGATGCCATCATTATCGCTGTCGGTGTCTAAGTAATCCGCGGCACCATCGCTATCTGTGTCAACCGGATTGCTCGGATCGGCACCAGCTTCAACAACATCATTTATGGTGTCATTGTCCGAATCCATATCGAGAAAATTTGGAATGGCGTCGTCGTCCGCATCGTTCGACAGTTCAACACTATCCGGTATCGTATCCCCGTCTGAATCCTGATCCAGATAGTTGGGCTGGGTATCGAAATCGGCATCGGAGTCGCCTTCAACGATATCCAACAACCCATCACCATCCGAATCAAGATCCAGAAAGTTTGCCTGGCCGTCTCCGTCACTATCGAGCGTGGTCTCTAGTAAGTCAGAAATTCCATCACCATCGGAATCAGTATCGAGGTGGTTCGGCACACCGTCACCATCCTGATCACTGGACCCTTCAACTGCATCCGCAATTCCATCACCATCAGAATCGTCGTCGAGATAATTGGCGATACCATCACCATCGTTGTCCGCCAGTCCTTCATCGGCATTGGAAATACCATCACCGTCGATATCATTATCTACACTATCAGGCACGCCATCGCTGTCTGTATCACCATCTCCAATTAATACATCTGGAATGCCGTCATTGTTGTCGTCAGGATCTTGCAGATTGGGCGTACCGTCTCCATCCAGATCGTCGACACCTTCGTCAAAATCAGACACACCATCGTTATCGCTGTCCACATCGATATAATCCGGCAGTGTGTCGTTATCGGTATCCATGGGATTAGTCGGATCGCTCCCGGCTTCAACAGCATCGGCAACCCCATCACTATCACTATCGGGATCAAGATAGTTCGGAATGCCGTCGGAGTCGGTATCAATGTTGGTTTCGACCGAATCAGGAATTAAGTCGCCATCCGCATCAACGTCTACAAAGTTGTATACACCATCACCATCTGAATCGTTTATCCCTTCCTGCTGATCAGGAATGGAATCACCGTCTGCGTCCAGATCGAGAAAATCCGGAACGGAATCCCCATCTGTGTCGTCGTCACTCTCCAGCGCGTCGGCAATACCATCGCCATCCGAGTCGGTATCCAGGTAGTTGGGTATGCCATCACCATCAGCATCATTTTCTGATTCAACTAAATCAGATATTAGATCGCCATCTGAATCAGGGTCGAGAAAATCGTACACACCATCCAAATCGGAATCTAACGGTGGTACTGCACTACCGGCCCCTGGCGCTCCAGCTTCATTGGTATCAGAAATCCCGTCTCCATCAGACTCCGAGTCCTGATAATTCGGTACACCATCGGCATCCACATCTTCAGAACCTTCATAAAGATCGAAAATTCCGTCATTGTCAGAATCTGTATCGAGATGATCCGGAATGCCATCGCTGTCACTATCAACCCCTTGTTCAACAATATCCGGGATTAGATCGTTGTCCGAATCGAAATCGATATAGTCGGGAATGAGATCTGAATCGGAATCAATTACCCCTTCAACATTGTCGTTAAGACCATCCGCATCAGAGTCGGTGTCGATAAAATTCGGCAAGCCATCACCATCAACATCGATGTCACCTTCAAAGGCATCGGGAATTCCATCGCCATCGCTGTCATCATCGAAGTAATTAAAAACCCCATCGCCATCGGTATCAACCAGCCCTTCAGCCGTATTGGGGATGCCGTCTCCATCGATGTCATCATCTAAAAAGTTGGGGATGCCATCGAGGTCAAAATCGGTAAAACCGGTAATCGCGTCTGGTATACCATCATTGTTGGAGTCTTCGTCACGAGCATCAGGCGCACCATCACCATCGGAATCTACAACGCCTTCGTCAATATCCAGAATGGCATCGCCGTCGGAATCCAGATCGAGAAAGTCTGGTGTGTTGTCCGCATCGGTATCTATTGGCGCAGAAGGATTGGCCCCGGCTTCTGAATTGTCGGTAGCACCATCACCATCACTGTCAAGATCAATGTAGTTACCCAAACCATCGCCATCGGCGTCGTTGTTCGACTCCATAATATCGGGGATGCCATCGCCATCAGAATCTGAATCAAGGAAGTCAGTTATGCCATCGCCATCGGTATCTACCGAACCCTCAGTTGCATCTAAAATCTGATCTGCATCTGCATCCAGATCGAGGTAGTTCGGTACGAGATCGTTGTCTGCATCAGTCGCACCCTCCAACTCATCGCCAATGCCATCACCATCAGAGTCTGTGTCAGTGTAATTCGCAATACCATCAGCATCGCTGTCTAAAGCGCCTTCCACACTATCGGGAATACCATCGTTATCTGCGTCGGTATCCAGAAAATCAGGAGTCATATCTCCGTCAGTGTCAATACCGGTTTCAATAGCATCCGGTATACCGTCACCGTCGGAGTCGGTATCGAGGAAGTCGGGTGTACCGTCTCCATCGTTATCGGCTGGCATCAGTGGATTGCCGCCGGCTTCGTACTGATCGGTAAGACCATCGCCGTCAGAATCGCTATCGACATAGTTGGGATCGAGATCACCATCTGCATCGCCACCAAGTTCCAGGCTATCGTGAATACCATCACCATCACTATCGATATCAAGATAGTTGGGAACGCCGTCTCCATCGGTATCAACAGCACCTTCACTGCTATTGGAAATTGCATCACCGTCAATATCGGCATCCAGATAATCTGGTACGCCATCACCATCACTATCAGCAGGTCCAGCAACTATATCCGGTAAACCATCCCCATTCGAGTCTGTATCGTTAAGGTTCGGGATTCCATCTCCGTCAGAATCTATATTGCCTTCGATCAGGTCACTGATGCCATCGTTGTCGCTATCTGCATCGAGATAATCCGGTACGGAATCGTTGTCGGTATCCTGCGGATTGGCAGGCACCAGTCCGGCCTCTACGACATCGTTGACGCCGTCGGCATCAGAATCCAGGTCAAGATAATTAGATGTTCCATCACCGTCGCTGTCGATAACCCCTTCAACTAAATCGGGAATGCCATCAGCGTCACTGTCTGTGTCTATGTAGTTTGGAAGACCATCATTGTCAGCATCGATAACACCTTCGTTCGAATCAGCAATACCGTCACCATCAGAATCAAGCGACAGAAAATTCGGGGTACCGTCAAGATCGCTATCTATCGGTTGATCGGGTACAGCGCCAGCTTCAAGTGAGTCTGCCAATCCGTCCCCGTCTGAATCGGTATCCAGATAGTTTGGCACGGAATCACCATCGGTATCTGCCACTGTTTCCAGTAGATCAGAGACACCATCATTGTCGGAATCGGTGTCAAGAAAGTTAGGCTGTCCATCACCATCGGTGTCAACCGTACCCTCCAGACTATCGTCTATACCATCACCGTCACTATCCAGATCGAGTGAGTTAATAACTCCGTCCTCGTCCAGGTCGAGAGGACCTTCTACAACATCCAATACACCGTCGCCATCACTGTCCTGATCAAACAGGCTCAGTATGCCGTCGCCATCCGGATCGCTATCCAGCTCAGCACTATCTTCAATACCATCCCCGTCACTGTCCAGATCGAGGTAGTTCGGTATACCGTCGCCATCGAAATCACCTGCAGCTTCAATACTGTCATCGACATTGTCGTTGTCAGAATCGGTATCGAAAAAGTCTGCATCGCCATCCTGATCACTATCAACCGGGTTTAGCGGATCATCACCAGCTTCAATGTTATCCGGGATACCATCGCCGTCGGTGTCAGTGTCGATGTAATCACCTAACGAATCACCGTCGGTGTCGTAATCGCCTTCTACGCTGTCGGGAATGCCATCGTTGTCAGAATCAGTATCCAGATAATCCGGCACACCATCGAGATCTGAATCAACATTACCTTCTATGCTATCGTCGATACCATCGCCATCCGAGTCAGTATCGTCCAGATTCGGCAGCCCATCGCCATCGGTATCAACCAGCCCTTCAACTGAATCGAGTATGCCGTCACCGTCAGTATCAGAAAATGCATTGTTATCGATATAGTCGGGAATGGAATCGTTATCGATATCGGCGACACCCTCATTCAAATCAGAGAGCCCATCCGCATCAGAATCAAGATCGAGGTAATTAGGTATACCATCAGCATCGGTATCTATTGATAGATCACCATTGTTCGATTCCACAATATCGTCAATGCCATCGCCATCAGAATCCACGTCGATGCGATCTGGCAACGCATCCTGGTCAGTGTCAGTGTCAGGCAAAGGTACGTTTTGTCTTGCATCGTGCAAACCGTTCTGATCGGCGTCGAGCACATTATCGGTCAGGCCGTTGCCGTCGGAGTCGACACCGCCGGCTTCCACTAAATCGAATATGCCATCGGCATCCGAATCCAGCGATAGTCTGTCCGCGACTCCATCACTGTCTGTGTCAGGATTTGCCAGCGGCACACTAGTCAGAACATCATGTAAACCATCAGCATTTGTATCGATAACCGATGCCAGCAAACCGGTCACACTTCCCTGATCTCCTCCTGCTTCGACAACATCAGCCACACCGTCATTATCCGAATCCAGATCCAGAAAATCCTCTACACCATCGGCGTCAGTATCTACCGGTGTATCCGCGTTGCCATCACCGGTGTAATCTGCTGTGCCGCTTTCTAATGCGGTTTCAATTGCGTCGAGTAATCCGTTCGCTCCTACCGTGCCATCGACTCGACCATCGCCATCACTATCAAGCAATTCGTCAGCACCAGATTCAACCAGATCGGTAACACCATCGTTGTCAGAGTCCAGATCGAGAAAATCAAGAACCGAGTCATTGTCAGAGTCAGCGCTTTGCTCGAGTTGGTCGGTGATCGTGTCGTTGTCAGAGTCCAGGTCAAGGTAGTTTGGAATCCCGTCACCATCACTATCAGTGGCTGTTTCCACATCGTCGTTGATACCGTCGTTGTCCGAATCAGTGTCAAGGTAATCGGGAATGGAGTCGCCGTCTGTGTCACCGGTTCCTTCAGTCAAATCATCGATGCCATCGGCATCGGTATCCAACGCCGTGTCGACTATTGCATCGAAATTCGACTCGGTTAAATTACCAGCCGAATCCGTCGCTTTGGCCACGAGTGCGGTGGTACCCTCTGATAAATTCACCAGACTCTCACAAGACCAGCTTCCTCCATTAACTACGGCACTACAAATTGAGGTGCCCGTCGAGTCTTCAACCATTACGATGTTTGCATCCGGTAAATCTGTTGTACCAGTAAGCGTTGGTGTGTTGTCGATGCCCGGACCATAGTTGTTTGCGACGATCAGCGGAGCAATGGTATCGAGCGTCACGTTTTCCACTGCCGGTACAGCGGCATTACCGACTGCATCGCTGACTTCAGCACTCACGATCAACGACCCATCGGCCAATGAAGATAAATCCGTTGCGGCTGCGCTCCAGGCATTGCCTGAAACCGTAGCGCTTGTTGTTAATTGTGTTACACCGTCATCGAAAGTAACGATAACCGTGCTCAAATCGTCGACGCCGGTTGTAGTACCGACAATCTGGACACTCATTGCTTCCGTGATGTTGTAAAACGTATCTGCATTATCGCCAGCATCAGTAATGGCAATGGTTGGCAATTCTGTGTCTTTGTCTGTGCTGGCATTAGCCGGACTAGCCACATTGCCAGAGGCATCAGTTTGTACTGCGTTGATCGTGACAACACTTGAGCCGTCAGTAACACCGCTAGTATCAATAGTGGCGCTCCAACTTCCGTCCGGCAAGCAGCTAACGCTCTGAACAGCAGGGGTTCCTGCATTGGTTGAAACTGAAACGTCACCAGCTCCCACCGTGCATGTTCCACCTACGTTATAACTCGCAGCATTTGCCGCACTAATAAGCGGAATACTGTTTATCGTTACTACGGGTGCTTCTGTATCGTGCTGTAAATTCTGCGAAGCTGTTGTTGCCGCGTTGCCAGCATTGTCATTGACATCAGCCAGCACCGTGGTAGACGCAGGCAATGCCTGAGCATCAGCTGCCGGCATTGAGACTGACCAGGCATTGGACGTTACCGTTGCCTGATAGGTAATACCCGCAATTTGAACGGTGACAATTTCATTGTCCTCCACACCAGTGGTGGTTCCAGACACAATGACAACTGCATCATCTTCCGTTGCGTTGACTATATTGTCTCCGGCTATCGTCAGAAGTGTAATACTCGGAGCTACCGTATCAATGACAAGCTCGCTTGCCGTGCTATCGCTTGAGCTATTCCCGGCTGAATCTGTCACCGTCGCATTGACTGAATAAGTACCGTCTGTTAGCTGATTTGTTGCCGGTACAACCAATGACCAATTCTCACCGATTAGCGAAAGATCAGCGCCAACGGTGTAAACGACACCATCAAGCGTTACGGTTAGCGTTTCTCCTGCACCGACCGTGGCCTTGCCGGTAAGCGTTGGTGTTACGTTGTTGGTTGTCTGCGCATTAACTTCCGGGGTACTCGGTGCTGAGAAGTCAACCAGCAGTTCTGCGTTTGTTGTATCCACACTGACATTACCAGCAGCATCCGTTACCGTTGCAATAACATCGTAGCTTGTTTGATCCAGCGTATTCGCTGCCGGAATTGTCAAGGACCAGGTGCCGTCGCCGTTCACAGTTAAATCCGCACCTGAATCAGGGTAGTCCACACCTGCAACGTTGACGGTCAGGATCTCACCTGCACTCAGCACAGCCGTGCCTGAAATAACTGGCGTTCCTGTCGCTGTGGATTGGGCAATAACCGTTGGTACAACTGGGGCAGTCGTATCAACAACCAGCTCAAGTGCTGACACATCGACACTGTTGTTGCCCGCAAGATCAGACACTGACGCTAAGACCTCATAGGTCCCGTCAGCCAGAGCATCGATGACCGGGATAGAAAGCTGCCAGGTACCATCGTTATCGAGAATGAGAAAACCTTCACCGGCGGTATAACTAATACCATTAACGATTACCGAAAAGCTTTCACCGCTTTGCAGCGAAGCCGTGCCCGTCAGTACCGGGTTGGCCGAATTACTGACCAGCGAAACTACCGTAGGCGTTACCGGCAGTTGAGTATCTACAATCAATTCAGCAGTGGTAAGGTCCAGACTAGTATTACCAGCACCGTCCGTGACCAAGGCTGCCACTTCATAGCTTGCATCACTTAGTGCAGCAGCAGCTGGCACAGAAACCGACCAGGTACCATCACCAGGAACAACAAGATCATCTGCAACGGTGTAGATAGTGCCGTCGATGGTCACGGTTAACAGTTCGCCACCAGTAAGCGTGACAGATCCAGACACGATCGGCGTAGTCGAATTGGTTATCTGACTTATAACCGAAGGCACAGCAGGTGCAACAGTGTCGATTTCAAGCTCATCGGTACCTGTATCGACAGAAACATTCCCGGCAGCATCAGTAATGCTCGCCGTTACTGAATAAACACCATCAGCCAGTGCATCCTGAGAAGGTATAGACAAAGTCCAGGTATCGTCGCCATTAACGACGAGCTGACCTGCGCCAGCGGTGTAACTGACACCATTGACTTCCACCGTTAACGTATCGGTAACGCTCACAACTGCATCACCATTAAGTACGGGCACAGGAGAATTGGTAACCAGAGGTGTTACAACAGGTATCGCAGTGGGCGTTGCATCGTGCTCCACCTGCTCCTGTATTGCCGAAGCCGTATTACCAGCTGTATCGGTAGCTGTTGCATCGACGGTTATGGGGCCGTCAGCCAATGCACTCAAATCAGCTTCGTTGCCATCAAGTGTCCAATCACCTGCAAGATCTGTAGTAACAGAGACAGTAACTGGCGTGTTAACGCCATCATCGAAGCTTACCAATACAACAGAGCCAGGTTCAGCCGTTCCGGTAACAAGAACATCATCGTCTTCCAACGCACTAATAAGATTGTCAGATTCAATGGGTGTGTCGATAACAGGTGCATTGATTACACTATCGACTGTGACATCGAGTACGGGTGACGGCAAATTTTCATTGCCTGCATTGTCGGTAAATGTATAAGTTATGTCGTGATCGCCTTCTCCTGGCAACACGGTAGCGACACTAAAGCTGCCGTCGGCAACAACAACTCCATTACCTATTTCAATTCCGTCCGCATACACCAACACGGTATCGCCACTACTTCCAGTTCCTGCCGGCACAACAAACGTTGCAGCAAGCACATTAGTAACGTCGTCAGAATCAGAGACGCCGCTGTCATCGGCTGCAATCAAATCCGGTGCTACGGTAGATGTTGGAGGTGCAGTAGTATCAATTTCCAATTCACTGCTTGTGGCCTCGGAAATGCTGTTCCCAGCCACATCTTCAACACTGACGGTGACATCATAAACACCTTCAACCATCGAATTTCCAGCAGGAATGGTCAGCTCCCAGGTACCATCACTATTGACTACCAGATTTCCATCGCCCGCGGTATAAGTTTGACCGTTCACAACTGCGGTTAGTGTGTCTCCCGCTGCGACCGTGGCCGTGCCAGTAATAACTGGAGTACCCGAGTTGGTAAGCACAGAAACAACCGATGGAGCTGGTGGAGCAACATCATCGTGAAAGATGTCTCGCGTTGCCTGAGTTGCCGGTGTTCCAGCCTGGTTCGATACATCTGCACTTATCGTTTCGTTAAAATCTAATGCTGCAACATCTGCCGATGGCACACTGACCGACCATGTGTTGGATGTGACTGGGCTTGTGTATATGATGCCGTTAAGACCTACACTAACAACTTGACCGTCTTCGATATCAGTTGTACTACCGGTTATGGTTACGGCAAAATCGTCTTCCACCGCGTTGATGTAATCATCTCCGGCGACAAGAGCAATGCTGACAGAAGGAATAGTGGTATTTTTGTCGGCAGTCACTTGTGCAGCCGCTGTTGTATTCCCGGCTATATCGCTCTGGTTGGCATCGATAACAATCGCTGCGCTTCCATCTGCAATTGCGCTAACATCAAAGGCGGCAAACCACTCACCGCTTGCATTACAAAGCACACTCTGATTTGCAGGGGACGCTGAAACAATGGACACAATGACCGCTTGATCATCAGCAGTACATCCACCACTGACCACATAGTTGGCACTGTTCGCACCGGTTGCAACAGGTGCACCGCTTATAACGACAGCAGGAGCAATCACATCATGTTCCACTGTTTTCACAATGGTCACAGCTGCGTTGCCGGCAAGGTCGGTAGCGTCGGCCATTAAGCTTGTAGTTACAGGTAGCGCTTGCGCATCTGCTGCTGGCACTGTGGCATTCCACACACCCGAATTTACAGTAGCCGAGTATGTTGAACCATTTAACGTTACTGTGACGCTCTGGCCATCCTCAAGATCAATACTGGTTCCACTAACAATAATGTCAACGTTATCCTCTAGCGCATTGATAATGTCATCGCCCGAGACCGGATCGACAGTGAGGACTGGCTGCGTTGTATCATGGGTGATTGACTGTGTAGCTTGCAGCGCGATGTTACCCGCTACATTTTCTACATCTGCCGTTATAACCTGAGTACCGGCCAATACCTGCATATCAATTGCCGGGATTGTCAATGACCACGAATTCGCTGTTACCAATGCCGTGTAGGTCTTTCCATTCAAGTTAACGCTGACTGTTTGCCCGTCC
>CALJNA010000005.1 GCA_937981955.1 uncultured Granulosicoccaceae bacterium | reverse complement strand
GAACCGTTCATGTACCACTACTATCTGAACCAAAAACACCGCAACATGCCACACTTTGAGCCGAATTCTGATCATCCGGTTACCTACCATGGTGTGCGTGACATGATCTTTGAAAAAGCAAAGACATCACCGGTTTTCTTTAAAGACATGGCTTACTACATTGCTTCAGATATTGTTACAGATTCCAGCTTGAGAACATCTATCGAGCATTGTTTCTTGATAAGAAACCCGAAAGCTGCAATAACTTCCTACTACAAACTTGATAGAGAGGTCACTCTGCCAGAGATTGGTATAGAAGCACAGTGGCGCGTATACAGTCACCTTGTTAAATCAGGCATCAAACCAGTTGTAATACAGGCAGAAAGCATCCGTAAAGACCCTCACACAGCTATCACCAACTGGTGGAATAAAATAGGCCTTCAGAGCAAAGAATCCGCATTTGAATGGGACAAGAAGCCACCCGAGGACTGGAAGCAAGTGGAAGGATGGCATCAAAAGTCCATGCAATCTACTTCTATACAGCCATGGACCGTGGACGATGCGAAAAAAGAAGCAGACCGGTTTGAAGTGGCGGCCAATGAGGCGCCTCACCTTCAAGCATACCTTGAACATCATAAGGTATTCTATGAACGCCTGAGGTACGAATCACTCTAGTTTAATTCTGTACATACGCACACGAGAGGCCAGAACAAGTCGATTTTCAAGAGCTCTATTTATCGCGCAATGCGACAAACAGTTTGTGCACACTAAAAGTGGTCGCAACGGCAAGCGCACTGGTTCCGAGTTTCAGAAAAAGCGGGAAGCCTGTATTCGAACAGTCATTCTCACACACCGACAGCAACATCATCAAGAAAGCTACTAGCAATGTCATACTCAGAAAAACGATACAAATCAATTTGGTAGTTTGTTTCATACTTCGCTATATATTGTTTCGGAGTACTGGCTTATTGTTAGCACCGGATTAATGAGTTAATGCATACATCACAGTATTAATACCCAACTTAACCGCGTAGTCGGAGAAATGAGACGGATATTCAGGATGATCTGCCCATTCCCACGCGTCCCCAAGATCTGAATTCCAGTTAACCAGAACTATCAATCGACCCTCGTCATCAAATATACCGCGAACGTGAGGAACCTTGCCGTCATCTTCATGGGTTATACCCTGCCGGTGATAAGCAATGCCGTTGTGAAAATTGGGTACTTGTTTAATCTCGTCTATTTCATACACAAGATTGAATATTTGATGCGTTACCGGAATATCAACAATTTCTCGATCAGGAAATACCTGCTGCATCTGCTCAACAAGATTACCCCAGGCCCAGCTACCCCAAAAATCATCGATTAACAAAAAACCTCCCGCTAACAAATACTCCCGCAGTGCGTCGACTTCCGCAGCCTCAAGTTGCATTTCGCCGACCTCCAAAGCGTAAATAAAAGGCAGGTCCAGAAGCTTTGGATCATCAAGTTTTACGGCGTATTCGTCGGCCGATGCGTTCACGGAACTTAAACGGCCCAACGCATGAAGAAATAGTCGATCGGCTTTTGGGTAGTCTATAGACCAACTACCCCCAGACTCATCACCGAGGCTAAAGTCATCGCTATACATACCACGCGTGAATTGAAACTCATGCCGCAATGGTTCTTGTGCATAAAGAACATTAGGGTGAATTAACACACAGAGAAAAATACATCGAACACTATTGAGCAACATGTAAGCGCTTTCTATTAAGTGCTATTGCGTATGTACTCTATATCTGATTTATTTTGGAGTGAGTGTAACGTCCCATCGCCCATACATCATTTTTTCGCCATCGGCGTTTCCTTCTTCCAGAAAAATAGCGTTAGGGTCATCCGGATTTACCTTCGGATCATCTTTGAAATAAAATTCGGTTTCAACGTACCGAAATGCTGGATGATTGATATAGACGTGCACATGACTTAACCGATGATTGTTACCGGGAATAACCGAACCAAATTGGTAGACGCCTCGATTGTTCGTTTGCAGTTCACCCTGATGGTAGCTTCTATCCAGCCCCTCACTATCTGCGTGTCGAAATCGAATATTCACATTGGGAATCGGGCTTCCATCAGGACCAGTCACCCGGCCTCGTATACGCATCCGCTGGCCGCTATCACCCGGAGTCCAGAGTTCAAGCATTTTCGGTTGCGATTTATCATCTTGTGATTCAGTTTTTTCTTGTGCAACAGCAGCAGCTGATAGTGCCAAACTGATAAAGAAGAGTACGGTTAAATTAAGCTTCGACCATGAGATTTTAGTCATCACAAACCACCCGAGAAATGCCAGAATTGACCCTAATGACTCTATCGTTTTTACCGTAAATTTGCAATTTAGAGCCGGTTGATGCTAGCCCAAATGTGTACTTACAAAACCAGCATCCTATCCATTAGTAATTGCACTATTTAAATGCATTAGCCACCGCATCAGACACCTCCTGCGTGCTTGCGCTACCGATCTACATCGGGTGTCATTACATCTTCCTGACATTCAGGCTCAACGGCTCCATTAAACGAATCATTTTCAGAGTCGGGTGTTTACGTTGTTGAAGAGGGTTGAATTAAAAATCAGATCGTACGCCCACCATCGACTTCCATGCAAACACCAGTGACCATGCTTGCCTCATCGGAGCATAAATAACAAGCTGCATTCCCCATGTCTTCTGGTGTAGAAAACCTTCCGATCGGTATCGTGGATAAAAATTTTGCCCGCACTTCCGGGGTATCTTCACCCATAAACGATTTAAGTAACGGAGTTTCGCCAGCCACAGGGTTTATTGCATTCACACGAATTCCATGACTTGCCAACTCTATTGCCATGCCACGAGTTGCAGTAACCATCCAGCCTTTGGATGCGTTATACCAGGTTAAATTTGGTCGTGGACTGACAGCCCCAGTGGAGGCCACATTTAAAATAGCGCCTTTCCCACGGCGCTTCATAAGCGGCACGACAAATTTCGCCGTTAAGTAAACCGATTTTGTATTCACTGAAAATACCTTGTCGAAATCTTCCTCGCTCACGTCTTCCATTGGCATGGGTAAATGAGTAGTCCCGGCGTTGTTGATCAGGATATCGACCGTTTCGAACTCATTTGTCGCCTTTTCTATCAAAGCGCTGACATCGTCTGGTCTGCTGACATCGCACGATACGGCAAGTGTTTTACCACCCAGTTCGTCCGCTAATGCTCTCGCCGCTTGTTCATTGAGATCAGCGATAACCACTGACGCGCCTTCTGCGCAGAATTTGCGTACAATCCCGGCACCAAAACCAGAAGCGCCCCCGGTTACAATTGCTACTTTATTGTTTAACCTCAAAGTCGATCCCCGATTAGTGTGAATGGACGGTTTTGCCCTTTCATCGATTCGATACTCATAGCCTTCACTTTGCAGAAACAACACTCAATTATTCGTTGTCGAGTAACACATTGATACTCAATGAAAGCAGACCAAACATGTCAGACTAAACGACTGGAACACCCTGATCAAATTCTGTATTTACCGGAGCAAATCTCGTAACAACGAAAGGTCAAAACCAAGGCGTTCTATAGCCCAGCGCACAAAAGCCACCGAGTTGGGCTGCATTACACGTATAATTCACACAAATACCGATCACATCCTCATTATATTGATTAATATGTATGTGAGTTTGTTAGAATCGTATTTGCTGGAATGTATGAATTCCCACACATTAGCGTGCCAGCCAACAACAAATCATTGGTTTCTTGGAGAAAATATGAAATTAGTATGTAAAACAGCGATTGCGCTGACACTGGGTGTCGCTGCTGCGACCACAGCGTCTGCTCAAGAGCTGACAATTGCGATCGTGAATAACGGTCATATGATCAACATGCAAAAGGTCGCCGGCGCTTACGCTGCGGAAACTGGAGTTACCTTGAACTGGGTATCTCTGGAAGAAGGCGTTCTGCGTGAGCAGGTAACTTCTGATACTGCAACAGGTGGTGGACAGTACGACATCATCAACATCGGTATGCAGGAAGCACCTATCTGGGGCGCTGCAGGTTGGATTGAGCCATTGAACTTTGGTGATGACTACGATCTGGCCGACATGCTTCCAGCAATGCGTAATGGTCTGTCTCACGAAGGTCAACTCTATGCTGCACCATTCTACGGTGAGTCTTCTATGGTTATGTACCGTAAAGACCTGATGGACGCTGCTGGTGTATCGGTCAAAGACAACGATTCATGGGACAACATCAAAGCCGCTGCTGCTGCTATCCACGATCCTGACAACGGTGTATACGGTGCATGTTTGCGCGGTAAGCCAGGTTGGGGTGACAACATGGCTTTCATCACTACTGTAGTTAACTCTTTCGGCGGAGCCTGGTTCGATAAAGACATGAAGCCTGCACTTGACTCACAAGAGTGGAAAGATGCAATCAACTTCTACGTTGATCTTCTTGGCAACTACGGACCTCCAGGTTCTGAAGGTAACTCTTTTAACGAAATTCTGGCACTGTACAACGAAGGCAAGTGTGGCATGTGGATTGACGCCACTATCGCAGCATCTTTCCTTGAAGTTGATGGCGTAGCTTACGCACAGTCTCCAAATGCTGGTAACCCTGTTGGTGCAAACTGGCTGTGGGCTTGGGCAATGGCTGTACCTGCTGGTTCACCAAACGCTGAAGAATCCATGAAGTTCATCGAGTGGGCTACTTCTAAAGACTACATCAAGGCTGTTGCAGATCATCCGGATTTCGGTTGGGGTTCAGTACCTACAGGTACACGTGCATCAACTTACGCTTATCCTGAGTTCCAGGCCGCTGCTCCATTTGCTGCTGCTGAAATGGCTGCGATTGAATCAGCTGCTCCTGAAGCAACTGATCTGAAGCCTTACGTTGGTGTTCAGTTCGCTGCAATTCCTGAGTTCCCAGAAGTTGGTGGTGCTGTTGCTCAAGAAATGGCAGCTGCCCTTTCTGGTGCTAAGTCTGTTGAAGAAGCACTTGCCGCTTCTCAAGAAGCAGCCGATGCAATCATGAAAGAAGCAGGCTACTACTAAAACTGATTAAGATTTAGTTTAATCAGAGTTTTAACCGGAGGGCTCGGTGTTTAACCGAGTCCTTCGGAATCAGAATCCTGGAGTGCAAAACACGAACAGATTCTGTTCACTACGCGGTACGACACCGCTTCGAACTTCTTCAAGCATCTGAACACATTGCAGATACTGAAAACCAGACATTGTAGTTCCGAATAATCGGACCAACCCAGAGTTGTAGTACCAAATAATATGTCTAAAAGAACGGTCCCTCGCCTGCTACAAACACCAGCGGTTTTGCTATTGCTTATCTGGATGCTTATCCCGCTTGGAATGACGCTCTACTTTTCGTTTATACGCTATGTACTAAATAGCTTGCGACGACCAGAGTGGACAACACCCAGTATCAGCAACTGGCGTGGCTTTGGTAACTATGAATACGTTCTATTCGATTCCAAAGACTTTTGGTTTGCGGTACAAAACAGCCTTTTTATAGTTTGCAGTATTCTGATACTCACCGTTATTTTAGGTTTGGCCTTAGCCGTACTTGTCAACCGGTCGTTTCCTGGCCGGGGCATCGTACGCGTATTGCTGATTTCCCCATTTTTCGTTATGCCTGCAGTTAACGCCGTACTGTGGATTAACATGATTCTGGACCCTGTCCTTGGCTTGAACGGACTCGCCATAGAAGGAATCAATGAGATGGTTCGAAACCTTCGGGATTTCCCGGTCCTGGGTGCCTTTTTCTCGATGTGGCCCGAGCTTGAACCGATATCTTTTCGTGCGACTCAAACGTCTGCCTACGCAGTCATCATGATGGTTACCTGGCAATGGACGCCATTCGCTGTACTCATTTTCATGACCTCTTTACAGTCTGAAGACGAATCTCAAAAAGAAGCTGCCATTCTCGATGGTGCGAACGCATGGTCTCGGTTTCGCAATTTAACCGTGCCACATCTTGCTCGCCCCATTGCGATCGTTGTCATGATTCAGTCTATTTTCCATCTGTCGCTTTACGCCGAGATCGAAATTACCAGTCGAGGTAACGGTAATAAAAACCTGCCCTACCTTATCGGCGAATTTACGTCGAACAATATTGGAGCTGCCAGTGCAGCTGGTATATTTGCTGTCATTCTTGCAAACATTGTCGCCATCTTTTTGCTGCGTATGGTCGGCAAGAACTTGATGGATTAAGGCGAGATAGATTATGTCAACTGTTGATCAAACATCGCGATTTGGAAGAGTGTTCTGGCCAGTATTGGCCTGGGTAGTTGCTCTGATATTTTTCTTTCCGATTTTCTGGATGGTATTCACCAGCTTTAAGACAGATGCGGATGCTGTAAAGCCGGAGTTCCTGTTCACATTCAAGCCAACACTTGATAACTATCTGAACATGACAGATAACTACGATTACTGGCGATTTGCCATTAATTCGGTGATCACTTCAACTTTCGCAACCTTATTCGCGCTTGTTGTCGGAATTCCAGCAGCATACGCCATGGCATTCAATCCCAGCCGTCACACGAAAGATATTCTTGTTTGGATGTTGTCCACAAAGATGTTACCGGCCGCAGCGGTACTGTATCCCATGACATTTCTAACCAAGAACTTTTTGAATATTTACGACACTCATTTTCTGATCGTTCTGGTGTTGTGTTTGATCAACTTGCCTATTGTGATTTGGATGCTGTTCACCTACTTCAAAGAAATTCCAAAAGAAATTATTGAAGCAGGCAAGATGGACGGTGTAACAACCTGGGGTGAAATTAAAGACATACTCATACCATTAGCCTGGGGTGGCGTCGCCTCCACTGCACTGTTGTGTTTCATTTTCTGCTGGAACGAAGCTTATTGGACTGTTCGCCTCACAACGACAGAAGCCGCAACGCTATCCAAATTGATTGAAGGTAATCGCGCACCAGAAGGATTGTTTTTTGGTCGCCTGTCCGCTGTTTCAACCGCTGCCGTGGGTCCAATCGTAGTACTTGGCTGGTTTTGTCAAAAACAATTGGTTCGCGGACTTACTTTCGGTGCGGTGAAGTAACAAGCGTCATGTCTATCATTGAACCAGAAATTGAAAAGGTAGATCGAAGTTCTCGATCCATCCGATATTTAGAACATGGCTGGCCTACCGATCTATGTCGATGGCACGCGCACGAAGAGTACGAGTTGCACTTAATAGTAGAGACGCGTGGCAAAGCTTTCGTTGGTGACTATATCGGTGATTTCAAACCCGGCGATTTGTACATGACCGGCCCCAACCTGCCACACAACTGGATTACTGACCAGGTTTGGTCAGAATCTCTTGAAGTGCGTGACATGTTGATTCAATTCAGTCACGACAGCGTGGAAAAACTTGCTGATGGATTCCCGGAATTCTCTCAAGTATTGCACCTGCTCCAACTGGCTCAGTCGGGCATCATATTCGAAGGGTTTAATCCAACATTTGCAAAGGGCCATATGGAATCGGTCAGAGATAACAAGGGTGCGGAACGCATTCTGGCCTTTGTGCGATTTTTAGTTCGGCTAAATGAACATGCAGAAAAGAAAACCCTGTCCGTAACAAAACTCATTCAGCCAGAAGGCGGCAGCAAACAAGCCCGCATAGCCCTAGTCGTTGACCACGTTACTGATCATTTTTACGAAAGCATTTCAGTGACGCAGGCCGCTACAATGGCAAACATGACTGAAATAACTTTTAGTCGAAACTTTCAAGCGGTAACCGGCCACAGCTTTGTCGATTTTCTTAATAGGATTCGAATCGGACAGGCTTGTGCCATGTTGTACGCATCTGATGATCAGATCACATCGATAGCGCAAGAAGCCGGATTTAAAAATCTGGCAAATTTCAACAGACATTTTTTAAAAGTTAAGGGCATGACACCCTCTGAATATCGCGACACTGCTCGCAAAGACCTCATACCGGGACGCGAGGCTTCCTCATGAACACAATGGATGCTGATCTTATTACTGCAACGGACTATGACCGGTCTGCCTGTCAGGTTGGTGTAGTTCACCTTGGTTTTGGAGCGTTTCATCGTGCCCATCAGTCTGTCTATATTGATGACTATATGCAAAGCACCGGCGATTTACGCTGGGGCATTGCGGCAGTTAATCTTCGTAGTACTGAATCTTCTCAATTCAACAGCGCTGAAACTGATACGCAACAGCACGATGGGTATTTCCTGAAAACCTACTCGTTCGACAACAAAGTAAAAATGCGTCGTGTCCGTAGTCATGTACGCTTTTCTGATTGGAGCACCAACGCAGAAGAAAGCGAATCTTTGCTTACGCTACCCTCGGTCCACTTGGTGACTATTACCGTTACAGAAAGTGGTTACTACACCGATACCAACGGCGAGCTAAATGTTGAAGACCCAACGATAAGCGCCGAAGTCAACGGAAAAAGTAAAAGCAGCGTTTATGCCTTTCTTGCATCGGCACTGGCCAAACGAATGTCGACCAGCAATGCACCACTGACAATAGCCTGTTGTGACAACATACGTCAGAACGGAAAAATGCTGCGCAATAATTTGCTGTCTTATCTCACAGTGTGCAAGCAAACGGAACTGGCAAAGTGGGTTGAAGAAAACGTCGCATTTCCATGCTCAATGGTTGATCGCATAACACCTCGAAGTCCTGCCAAACTTGGTGAAGAATTAACTTCGCTGATCGGTAAGCCCGTCAACTCACCAATCATGGCTGAAGATTTTACTCAATGGGTCCTGCAGTCTTTGTCAGCTGCCGAAATGCCAGAACTTTCAAAGGTGGGCGTGACAGTAACGGACGATGTTGACCCATATGAAGAAACGAAAATCAGAGTACTCAATGGAGGCCATACCGCCCTAACCTACCTGGCGGCGTTAAACGGCATTGAAACATTTGATGAGGCTATGCGGGTACCAGAGCTTCTTGAACACTTTGAGCATTTCGAAAATCAGGAAGTGCTACCAGCACTAACGCTTGATCTGCCCTTTTCCAAATCCGACTACTTGCAAGAGATCATCAGGCGCTTTGGCAATGTAGCCATAGGCGATACGGTGGCTCGCATCTGTGCAGATGGCATGGCCAAATTCCCTATTTTCATTCGCCCAACACTTGAGGGTTGTTTGCAGCAGAGCATTATGCCGACACACGCCATTCGCAGTATTGCCAGCTGGTACGTGTTCGCTTTGCATGTGAACGCGGGCAAAATCCCGTTCGACTATGTTGAGCCTGCATGGGAAGATTTGAAACCGTTGTTGGGCTCGGATGCATTTACTACTAATACCCAACTCTGGGGTGAGTTACCTTCTATCTACCCTGAGTTTGCCCAAACATTAAAGCATGAAATAAACGAAATGGAGAAAAAATGGCCAGTCTGACGCTCCGCGATGTACGCAAAAGTTATGGTGCCACTCAGGTCATGCATGGAGTCGATCTGGATATTGTTGACGGCGAATTTGTTGTTTTCGTCGGACCTTCCGGGTGCGGCAAATCAACACTTCTTCGAATGATTGCCGGACTGGAAGAAATTTCAGGCGGGTCAATCGCAATTGGAGATAGAGAAGTCAACGATGTGGCCGCCTCCAAACGTGGTGTTTCCATGGTATTCCAAACCTATGCACTCTATCCGCATATGACGGTATATAAAAACATGGCGTTCGGTCTGAAACAGATAAAAACAGACCCTGCTGAAATTGATCGCAGAGTACGAGATGCTGCTGAAATACTGCAAATTACTGATTATCTCGATCGAAGTCCGCGTAATCTTTCTGGTGGACAGCGACAGCGTGTGGCTATTGGTCGCGCTATTGTTCGGCACCCTGAAGTTTTTCTGTTCGATGAACCATTGTCTAACCTCGATGCCGCGCTGAGAGTGCAAACCCGGCTTGAAATTGCGCGTTTGCATGAGAGACTGGAAACAACCATGATTTACGTGACGCACGATCAGGTTGAAGCCATGACATTAGCAGACAAAATCGTTGTACTTAGAGACGGACGAATTGAACAGGTTGGTTCACCAATTGAATTGTACGATCGTCCAGCCAATGCATTTGTGGCGCAGTTTATCGGCAGCCCGAAAATGAATTTTTTCACTACTAGCGATCTGACAACTAACAGCAGTGAAAAACTCGGTCAGACAATCGCATCCAATATGCAGACGGGAATGCGTCCGGAACATCTCGACGTCAGCGATACTGCAAACGCTGTGGTTGAAGGCTCACTGGAACTGGTTGAGAATCTGGGTGAATATGCGTTAGTGCATCTAAAAACGGCCAGTGGTGTAGAGTTTATTGCCAAAACGGAAAGACCGCCCGAAGTAGCAAAGGGTTCAACAATCGGTTTTAGCATTAAGCCAGAGCTTGTGCATTTGTTCGACGCGGACTCAGGGCACAGGATAACCTAGAGGTCTTGATAACCGAGTGGGATTGATAACCGAGTGGGCTTGATAACATAGAGCCCTTGTAACTCATTAAAAATCTAACAATTTGATGAGCTTACTTTGGCCTTCTCCTGTTTAGGCACTACGAATCTCGGTACATAGCTACCGGCTTTGAATACAAAGACTATCTCGTGATCTGTTGTGCGATCATAGTAGTCGACCAACATTGCCTTAACTCGCTTGGCCATCACCCTAACGCTCGGATTTTCTTGCGGGTCAAAACTAGCAGGCTTATGCAGCGCATCTACGGCAATCGAATAAGCCTTGATTCGATCAGCATTACCATTAAGGGTTTCAAGCACAACGTACTCCAAAAGAGCAGATGATTTAGGCGCTACCAAGAACCTTTCGTCGTTCAGCACCTGTTTCAATGCACCTATAATTTTTTCTCGGTCAACATCTTCATTCATTCGTTTCTCACTCATGGAGTTACAGACCTCGGGACTTGTGTACTACATCGTTTTTCATCACAGAATAAAAGGCTATGCAATTGGCATAATGACTTTAATTTTGTAAAACTTGTATTATCTATACGCATTGGAATTATGGAAGGTTATCCTCCACGTAAACGTCAATGCTAATAGTAGTCATTGACGAGTGAACAGCGCCTCCTAACACCGCGCTTATCAAACTCGATACGGCCCCACGGGCAATCTGGGTCGGGTTTTGTGCAACTACGGCATCAATAATCCCGTTTTTTAGAGCGTTTCGTACCTCTTTAGTGGTTTCATGCAATATAGAGACTGGTCGCGCAGATGGATTGAGTCTGCGCAAGGCATCAATAAAGCCAGAGTTACCGCCCCCAGCGTTATAAAGACCAACCATATCGGGATGCTCATTAATCATTTTACGAACAATAGTACGATTGCGTTCTGCCAGGCTATTACACTCTTCTGGTGGTAGCAGAGTTAAAGTTGGGTAGTTGTGGCTGATAATCTGGCGAATACCGGAATAACGTTCAAGATGATCACGAATGGACATGTTTCCAACAATGACCCCTATTTCACCTGCGACATTTCTTAAAAATTTCCCCATGAGTCGTCCCGCCGTACGACCGGCAGCCATATTGTCGATGCCAATATAAGTTTGTCTGCTTGAAGAGGGAATGTCAGAAACAAGGGTTACCACAGGGACGCCTTTTTCATGAACACTGTCAATAGCCGCACTGACACCAGGTGCATCAAAAGCAACCATACCGACACCTTGGAATTCTTCTGGGTCCAGGTTATCCAGTTCAGCGACGATGTCAGCACCAGTAGTAAAATCCACGCGCCGTATTTCAACGTGCGCTTCGACGTTGGCCACCACATTTGAAGCCGTATAAACAGCATCTATAATCTCTGAGATGAAACCTGAGTCTATTTTGGGTAACAAGAAAAGAAATTTTAATTGAGTAGACGCAGGCTCAATGAGGTGAGTTGGGAGCTGCCCAAAGCCAAGCTGGTGAATCGCATCTTTAACCGACTTCAGCGTTTTTACACTAACCCCAGACCGGCCGTGCAATACGCGATCGACTGTGGCAACACTGACATTGGCCAGATCGGCCACATCACTAATTGTCGCGCCCATATTGAATATCCTATAACCAGCACGTGTTGGTAAGTGTATCGCACTTTTTCGAGGGATAAACATCACGAAATGATTGAATCACATCATATGATTTCACAAATAGTGATGATAGTTATCTAATTATTTCATTTTATTCTAAAATTAGATATTACCCTGTACTCCAGGCAAACAAGATTGCAAACCTACAGCCTCGATATTCATGTGTTGATGTTGCGAAAACAGGGATTTGTCATAAAAATGTCCCCATTCAAAATAGCTAGATCCGAGAACCTATTCCAGTCGAGAGCTTCGACCACATCGCTGAGTTAGTATGTGTCTGGGTCCGGAACAAAAATGTAAGAGTATGAACAGCGAAATTAAAATCAAAACACTGACGCCCAAACAGGCTTACCAGCAAATGCAGGAGAACCCCAGCGTTTTGCTTGTCGATGTTCGTTCCGATATGGAATACCTCATGATTGGCCACCCGAAAGGCGCCATGCACGTTCCCTGGATAGATGAACCTGACTGGGATATCAATCCCGATTTTGTCAAAGATGTGCGTCGATTGCTGCTAGGCAGAGTCAGTGGTGAGGCATCCGCTCAAGCCCCCGTCATACTCATTTGTCGAAGTGGAAATCGAAGTGATGCAGCGGCGAAAGCATTGCTAGAAGACGGTTTGAAAGATGTGTACGTTATCAATGAGGGATTTGAGGGACCACTGGACGAAAATTACCATCGCGGCACTATAAGTGGATGGCGATTTGATGGTTTACCGTGGGAACAGACCTGACTGTTTACGCACTCTACCCTTCACTTACTTATGAGCGATAAAACCAACAATCAAACACTAACGCTCAATACCTATGAGCAGATGGCGCAGCATTATATTGATCGAACACCGACATCAATTGACGGCGATTATAAGCAGTATCTGGATAACTTTCTTGCAAGCGTTAGCAAAGACGCGAAGATTCTGGAGATAGGTTCTGCGGTCGGTACAGATGCAGACTATATTGAGTCTAAAGGCTACGGTGTCACTCGAACAGATGTAGTTAACGCTTTTCTGCAGTATCAGAGAAACAAAGGCAAATGCATTTCCCGGTTTAATGTGCTCGAAGATAGATTGCATCAGTATTTCGATTTAATCATCGCTTCAGCTGTATTTTTGCATTTCGATCTTCAGCAATTTGATCAAGCTGTCGTCAACGTTAAAAACCATTTGGAAAAAAACGGCCATTTTGCATTAGCCGTGAAGAAAGGTCGCGGTGAAGAATATACTTCTGAAAAAATGGAAAGTCCGCGCTATTTTCGCTACTGGACGGAACCTGAATTGGCCACACGACTTCATAACAATGGATTTTCAGCTGATATTGCTACTGGTTCAGACAATAAATGGCTCTACTGCCTTGCCACACTAAACGACTCACAATAAGCTGAAAACTCGTAAATATTGGTTTTTTCACCGTTATCGCTACTCAGATAACACTTGGAACAGCATCAACCAGACAGGTGTCAGAATTCATCATAATTGATAGTAAAAACAAATAATTCACTCCCCATTTGAGATTGAATACCTCGATTTAATAGAGGCTCAACAACTCATTGGGTGAGACCATGAATAAATTATCAAAGCACTATCACAATTGCATTCGCTGTATCAGCTTACTGTCCATCATGCTTTTTACCGCTTATCCGGTATATGCCAGCGATGAATACGTCCAACAACCCGAAACAGATGACCTGGGAGCAGGCACACTTTACTTAAAAAGCACAGCCGGCTATCTGGATGCTCCTATTCTCGATTCGGCACTGAGCGTGTCAGTTAGTGGCGTGGTGTCTAAAATTATATTGACGCAGACGTTTGAGAACAACAGCACAGACTGGGTCGAAGGCCTGTATGTGTTTCCATTACCGGATCAAGCAGCCGTCAACGCCATGATAATACGCATTGGTGATCGAGAAATCGTGGGTTCAGTACACGAAAAAAAGCAAGCCGAAAAACAATATGAAATAGCCAAGCAAGCCGGAAAAGTCGCGAGTCTGGTTAAGCAACACAGGCCTAATCTTTTCTCTACTCGTTTTGCCAATGTGCCTCCTGGTGAATCCATAGCGATAGAACTGAGTTACGTACAAACCGTTCGCTACGAGAACGATCGATACAGCTTGCGTGTACCGTTAACTATAACCCCACGCTATACAAACACAAATGTAAGTGACGCTGCAGCAATTACTCCCCCGCAAGTTCATCTCGGCGACGCAATGGCTTCAGACTCACTGAGTCACTCGGTAGATATTGAGGCGACACTTTTCGGCAATTTTTTAGCTAATCATGTAAAAAGCCCCAGCCACCAACTCTCGATTAGCCCTGGTGACGATAGCCTTCAACTGGCCGTTACCGAACTGGCACATCTTGATCGGGACTTCATTCTTGAATGGTATGAATTTGTAGACGACGAGCCGAGCATACAGGCATGGCGCCAAAGCGTGGCTGGCGAAGAGTATTTGTTAGCGACCGTAATGCCACCGCAAGACGATAGCCAAATACCTGTTCAACCGAGAGAACTTGTGTTGGTTATCGACACATCAGGCTCCATGGCTGGCGCATCGATTGAAGCGGCCAAAGCTGCATTGCTCGATGCGTTGGCCAATCTCCAACCAGCGGATTATTTTAACATTATCGAGTTCAACTCAGACTACCGGGCTTTGTTCGATTCTCCCCAACCAGCAAGCCAACAGAATATTGATTCTGCCGCACGATTTACAAACCGGTTATACGCCGATGGTGGTACTGAAATGATGGGGGCCATGCACACAGCCTTAGGTTATAACCATACGGGCTTACTGAGACAGGTGGTTTTTATTACTGATGGTAGTGTGGGTTATGAAGAATCCGTACTGGACTCGGTTAAGCAAGATCTAGGGCCATCCAGGTTATTTACAGTAGGTATTGGGAGTGCACCAAACCAGTGGTTTATGCGAAAGGTAGCTGAGGCGGGCCGTGGAACCTACCACTTTATTACTGATGTTTCGGGTGTTCATTCTGAAATGTCGCGCTTACTCGAGAAGCTCGATTCACCTGCGTTGACCGATATTTCAGTCTCACTAAATACCGGCTCGGCCGAGTTGGTGCCAGACCCCATCCCCGATCTTTATGCTGATGAGCCCGTAATCATTGCTGCCAGGCTTATCGATAATCCACAAACAATCCGTGTTAGCGGGCAATGGGGAAATCAGCTGTGGGAAACAACCGTTGATATTGCGAATGCACCGAGTACACAATCCGGGCTTTCTACTGTATGGGCAAGAAAGAAAATTGAAGCACTGGAGGACAAACAACGATTTCATTCAGATCCGGATTACTATCGCTCGCTTATCCTCAAGACAGCGCTGGACCATCAAATCCTGTCTCGATATACCGCTTTTCTAGCGATCGATACCACTCCTGTACGAGAGACCACAGATGCATTGGCCAATAAGCAGATACCAAACCTGATGCCTGATGGCTCTACAATGCAAGCCATTGCTTTTCCACAGGGAGCGTCGGGTATTGATACGTTTATTCTGATTGGCTTATTGGCATGCATTCTTGCCCTGCTAAGTATTTATTTCCGTTTATTCAATAAGGAGCAGGTTTTGTCATGAGTCGTATTATTTTTGTTTGTAGTACGGCAATCGCGCTATTCTCTTTTTCAAGCTCAGCCTGGTTACAGTCAAAGAGCATTCTTGGACAAGTGTTACTGGAACGCGCGTGGCAGCAGGCCCTTAGTTCCGGGGAAACCAACAAGGCATGGCCGTGGGCTGATACCTGGCCAGTTGCGAAGTTGCTTGTAACAAAAACAAAACAATCACTGGTGGTACTGGAGGGCGTGTCCGGTGAAGCCATGGCGTTTGGACCCGGCAGAATAGCCGGTTCATCAAACACGGCATCTGGCGGAACCTTTGCCCTGGGCGGGCATCGCGATAGTCACCTGGCGTTTTTGCAACATATTGAGTCTGGAGATGTGTTGCAGTTGCAAACGCTGGATGGTAGCCACACACACTATCGAGTTGTTGATCAGTTCGTAGCAAACCGGGATGAAACTACCTTGTCGATAAATCCGGATAAGCATGGGCTCGTATTGGTCACCTGCTACCCGTTTAATGCGTTGCAAACGGGTGGACCACTCAGATATGTGGTAGTCGCGAAACCGGTACAACAGCTGACTGCTGTTAAAATTTAATCAGCTGCGATCAATTGATAAGCAAACTATGCCGACCATGAAGAGAGTTATCTAACTTTCCGGAGGTGTGCCGCCTTCTGCGGCGCGACTATTCAGTATTTCTTGTCGTCGAACAATGGCCCATGCGTACTGCTTGGGCCATAGATTATTTTCGGTATTCGCACCAAGGTGCTCTGCTGCATGCAATGGCCAGAACGGGTTGTACATTAGTTCACGACCCAATGCGACAAAATCAGCCTGCCCTGAATTCACAATAGATTCTGCATAGTCTGGCTCAACGATGACACCGACGGCCATACTACCAAGTGGTGTCTCGGCTTTAATGCGCTCAGCAAACGGGACTTGAAAACCCTGCTCACGACCCAGCGCTTTACCCAGTGGTTTACCATCATCAGCCGCACGAAAACGTGGTGCTCCCGCAATACCGCCCGATGAACAATCTACAATGTCAACGCCTTCGTTTGCCAATGCATTGCACAAAACAACAGAATCATCCATTGACCATCCGCTGTCTATATTATCTATTGCAGAGATTCTAAAAAATAGCGGCACAGACTCACCAATTCTTTTGCGTGTTGCTCGTGTGACTTCCAACGCAAAACGCATACGATGTTCTAGTGAGCCTCCATACTCATCAGTACGCGTGTTCGTTATTGGTGATAAAAAGCTATTGATTAAATAACCGTGTGCACCGTGAATCTCTATGACTTTAAATCCAGCATAAATTGCTCGATCGGCCGCATCAGCAAATTGTTCTACAAGTGCGAAGATTTCGTCAATGCTGAGTTCATGTGGAACGGCAAAACCATTTGCCACCGGGGTGCTGGTTGGCCCGACAACGGACCAGGCGTCAGGGTGATCTTTGGCGAGTGGTTTGCCACCATCGTAAGGTGGTGCTGTTGACGCCTTTCTGCCTGCATGCGCTAATTGAATTCCAGGTACGCTACCAGCGTCGCTTATAAATTTTGCAATCGGTGCCAATGCATCGGCCTGCTCCTTGTTCCAGATACCCAAACACTGTGGCGTAATTCGCCCTGCCGCACTAACGGCTGTGGCCTCGGCAAAGACCAGCCCAGCACCACCTCGTGCAAAGGTGCTCAAATGCGAGAAATGGAAAGGCTGTGCCACCCCACCAATAGCCGAGTACATACATAAAGGGGATACAACCACACGGTTACTGAAACTGGTTTTGCGGATGGTGATCGGGCTAAACAGTGATGAGCTCATGGTTTCAGGCTAGCTTTATTGTTAGAACTGGCTGCGATCCTATTAATCCCAGTCAATCATTAATTTTGATGGTCCCCGGAAAGTGATGTTGGCCGAGTAATTCAAGTTCTGGTCATCCACCAAGCGCAAGCCAGGTAACCTTTGAGATAGCGCCTCCATCGCTATAACACCTTCCAGACGCGCCAGTCTCGCTCCAAGACAAAAATGAATGCCGTGCCCAAATGAAATGTGTTTTCGAGCGTTCTTTCTTTTCATGTCAAACTCTGCTGGCGACTCGAAAAGAGAAGGCTGGTGATTGGCGGCACCAAGGCTTAAAAACACCTGGGTTCCTGCAGGTATGTCAACACCTGCAATACTGGTATCTATATTCGTCACCCGCCTCCAGCTAGTTTGAGGTGATTCGTACCGAAGCACTTCTTCCAATGCATTGGGTATTAATGCCGGGTCTTTGCATATTGCTTCCCAGTCATCACGCCTTGGCAAAAGACAAAGCAGCGAGTTACTCATAAAGTTGCTGACAATTTCATGTCCGGCAAACGAATGCCCGTAAATAATCGACTCTACCTCACGATAAGCAAGTTCGTTTGGATCAGCCTCATGCGCGTTCAATAACTCTGATGTTAGATCGTCTTTTCTATCAGTCCATCTGGAAGCCACAAACTCACGGCAATAACGCCAGTACTTCAACATTTTCTCCGCTATTTCAACTTGTTCATCTTCCCCGGGGTTTCCCCAGGTAAATGCCAGCCGATTTCCTGTCCACTGCATGAGCTGATCATCATCCGCCTCATCAAAACCAATAAAACGAAAGATAATTTGACCTGGCAGCGGATGCCCGAACGCGCTAACAAAATCTACGGGCCCACCCTTCTTGATCATCTCATCGATCAGTTCCTGACTGCGCCTGCGTATATAAGGTTCGAGCACTTTCATGCGACGACCCGAAAAACCCTCTTTGGTGTATTTTTTTATTCTGGTGTGATCCGGTTGTTGTCGATTAGACATAACCGCAACAGGATTGAAATCTTCGGCCGCCAGCACGGCTGCAGCCTTTTCACAAACCGGAAAAACAGGGTCTTGAACGTTTGCTGATGAATACACATCGTGGTCACGAAACACTTCTGTGACATCTTCCATTCTGGTGACTACCAGATACCCTAGTTTTTCGGAATAAAATACTGGGTTTTCATCCCTTATCCGTTTTAATTCAGGGTAAGGATTTATCAAATATTCATCGGTAAAGGTAGTGAAGTCGTGGTCTATCGGGCAACCACTGGGCTTAACGCGTGGTGGTATTCTGATGTTGTGATAGGCACCGTCATTCTCAGTACTCATAATTCTGTTACTTCCCGGTAGTTCTCGATAGTGCTTGAATACTTCTACGTGTATGCGACGGCGCTGCATGAATGAGACCGCTCTAACGTAAGGCCACTTCGCAACTTCTGCTGCAAATTAGTCCCAGATATTAACGTCTTGTCCTTCTTCGCGCAGTTTATCGGCACGCGCAGAAAGGAATCGCTGAAAGCTGGGCTCTTCGCGCCAGGCATCGCTACTGACATAGTCCATGATAGATTGGTTGTGGAATGTTTTCAGAAATGATTCGGAGCGTATGACTTCGGTACCGTCGGCTGCATACAAGATCATCGTTGGAGCGTAACTAACATTTAGCTCCTTACTCCACTCACGACCGGTTGTCTCTTTGCCATCTGGTGTTTTTATTGTGTCGCGTCCCCACATGTCAATTTGATAGACATCAAACTCGGCCAGCATTGAAAGGCTTTCTTTGCGGGATAAAATATTATCATGCAATATCTCACAGTTCTGACAGGAGCCTTGTTCAAAAATGAGAATCATCGGTTTGTTCGCTTTGTCTTCTCTTGATGCTGCCTCTGAAATGGGCCCGGTAAAATAATCTCGTGTTAATAACGATTTAGACGAAGTGGGTTTTTCTTGTGAGGCAATAAACTCATTAAACGATAAGGTCGATTCCATTTTGTTGGTGACATAATCCAGTGCAACGCGAAATCGATCGGGATCGTAGTAACCATTCAATCTTAAAGACAGTTTCCCTTCTTCAGTAAGAAATAATATGGTCGGCGTAAACTGAACACCAAGCGCTGCACCAAACTCCTTTTCTGTATAGGTAGTGCCGTCTATGCTCACCACTTCACGGTCACCCCACAGATTGAATTCAACTACATCAAATTGGTCTTTTAACGTTTGCTCAATATCGCTTTGTGCCAGATTACGTTCAACAAACGCATTGCAGTAAGGACACCCATTTTGATGGAACAACAACATTAACCGTTTGCCTTCTGCAGCAGCCTCAGCAACATCTTCTTCCAGTTCCATAAAACTGACTTTAAACCAGTCCGGATACACTGTTTCCATCGCACCGATGAATTCACCCTGTTTCGTATCAGTGCTGTCTGCCTGGGCAGGCAGAACAAACAAAAAGAGCAAAGTTAGTAGAACACGTGATAACGCGTTTCGAGTGAGTGCGCCATGCCAATAATGATGATTGCTGCATTGGTTTAAGATCATGAGTACCCCCCATTTTTTTGAGTCTGTTCAAATTATGAACTAAATACGTGCAGGTTTCCAATAGATTGGTATGGCGCCGCCTAACGCGGTATCTGAGCGTACCACTGGTTCACCGTTTCACGTTCCTGCTCGGTAATTCCAGTCAAATTACCGATCGGCATGGCTCTGGTAACCACTGTTTGCTGGTAGATTGTATCGGCCTGACGTAATGTATCTTCTTCAGTAGCAAACACCACCCCTTTTGGCGCAGCAGCGAAACCCGGTTGGGTTGGTTGTTCAGCATGGCAAGAACTGCAGCGATCAACAACAATGCTGTGAACGGTACTGATTGACACCTTACTTTCTGTTGAATTGGATGCAGATTGCGGTGGCTTGGTTGGCGCCATTAACGCGATTATTCCCAGCAGCAATACTGCAGCAACAACCAACGGTACTACAGACGCACGACCTTTGTGTCGGGCAACAAAGTAGACCCGGATCAGCGCACCTATTAGTGTGATAACAATAAGAATAAGCCAGTTCAACTTATGGCCGTATGTCATCGCATAATGATTGCTGATCATCACAAACAGCACCGGCAGGGTAAAAAATGTATTGTGTACCGAGCGCTGCTTTCCGCGAATGCCGTGAATTGGGTCGGGCGATCCACCAGTGGCTTTTGCATGGAGTAAATCTTTCTGGCCGGGAATAATGATAAAGAAGACATTGCCGACCATAATGGTTCCCAGCATGGCACCGAAATGCATGTAGGCTCCGCGGCCGCTAAAAATCTGACAAAGCAGGAAAGCCAGAATAGTCAGCGCGACAAAAATAATAAGTGACAGATTGCGATCGTTTTTTCCAATATCACTTTTGCACAACCAGTCGTAGGCGAACCAGCCAAAGGCAATCACTGCAATGCCGATAATAATGGCCGCTGGTTTCGAAAGTGCTGCCACGCCCGGGTCGATCAGATATATTTCGGCTCCATACCAATACATCAAAGCCATCATGAACATGCCAGATATCCATGTGGTGTAGGCCTCCCATTTAAACCAGTGCAACCGTTCTGGCAAAACAGGTGGCGCTACCTGGTATTTTTGAGCGTGATAAACACCTCCACCATGGACCGACCAGAGTTCGCCCGAAACGCCTTTCTCAGCATCGGCTTGCTCTTTCGGTGTTTCCAGATGGTTATCAAGCCAAATGAAGTAAAACGAGGCCCCAATCCATGCGATACCGGTGATCATGTGAACCCAGCGTCCCAGCAGATTAAGCCATTCAATTAAATAAGCGCTCAACAGCAGCTCCTTGAACTTAACTGCTGCTATTATAGAGTGAATCGTGTAGCGGCACAGTAGATTATGTGCGGTTTAACACGCGTGAACATCGCTACTATTAGGAAGATTGGTTAATGTCTGATACTCAAGGTCAAAAACCTGTTCACGGGTCTTGCTTATGCGGCGAGGTTGCATTTTCCATCGACGGAACTTTCTCTCCGATGGCGCATTGTCATTGCTCCATGTGCCGAAAAATTCACGGGGCAGCCTTCGCGACTTATTTTAATGCCGAAACACTTGACTGGAAAAAAGGCGAAACACTGGTAACTAACGTTGAGTCATCAAAAGGATTTATCCGCTCTTTTTGTAAACAATGCGGTTCAGTGTTGCCAATGCCTGCGAACCATCAAAATAACTGGTGCATTCCCGCAGGCTTGCTCGATAGCGATCCAGGCAATCGAGCAGAATCTCATATATTTGTCGAGTCAAAAGCCCCGTGGTTTGACATAACCGATAATATAAAGCAAATAACCGAGTATGGAGACAACGACAAAAACCGCGTCGTGTCTCGCGAAAATCTTGCCGGTATCGCTGGTAAACAATACTCGGGCGGCAGCTGCGCCTGCGGCAAAGTCGCGTTTAGGTTTAAGGGCGCAGCTGAGTTCATGATGAACTGCCATTGCACACGTTGCAGAAAAGTCAAAGGTGCTGCGCATGCTTCCAATGCCTTTGTTAAACCGGATGCGTTTGAATGGGTACGAGGCTCAGACAATATTACGGTTTACGATCTTCCTGATGCCGAACGATTCGGAAACAGCTTTTGTAAAGATTGCGGTTCATCAGTTCCGAGAAAATCTGAAAATAGCCCTATGTTTAACATACCAGCCGGCTCGCTTGATGACGCGCCCGGTGTTCCAGCAAAGGGTCACATCTATGTTGGCAGCATGGCACCTTGGTACAACATACCCGACGATGTCCCCCAGTTCGAAGAAATGCCATAACACTATTTATTTCGAAACACCGTTCAAGTCGAATCAAAACGAACCCATATCGATGGCAATAAATCAGTGTTGTGATGACGACAACATTCCTCAAAACGGTTAAGATCCCTAAATCGATTACACAGATATTTCTATGAGTAACTCTAAAGAGCTACCCGCCAACACTTACTTTATTGAGGTATCAGGTGCTGGTCTCCCAGAGGTAGATGGTTTGTTCATACCCTCCACTGCTCCTCCCGCTGAGTCCGAATCCGGAACGCTCTCTAGCCAGGGTTACTGGAACGGTAAAATGGCCTGGGACCGAGCAGACGGTAAAAGCGCTAGAAGCCCTGCGCTGTCCTACTCCAATAGCTATAAATCATGGCGAATCTGCCGCCTTGATGGTCATCTGGCCTATGACTATGACTGCGAAGACCCGTTACCACCCACTAACGATGGTTGGCATGTTTACAAAAAGGGGGTTGCACCTGCACCCAAGGTTGTCATCCACTACTACGATCCAAGAAAACCCTGCCCAGAACCAAATGTGGTTTTCGTGGTTGGCGGACCTGGTAGCGGTAAAGGCACTATGTGCGAAGTTGCAGAAGAACAGCTTGGCTGGTCGCATCTGTCAACTGGCGATCTACTGCGCGATACGTTAGCCACCGGCGGCCCGGTTGCAAAGTCCATTGAGGAAATCATTACTTCCGGAAAACTGGTTCCCAGTGATATGGTTGTTGTGCTTTTAAAAGATGCCATGGAACTCATTACCAGAACCACTGGTAAACAAAATTTCCTTATTGATGGTTTTCCGCGCTCACTGGAAAACATAAAAGCATGGAATGATCAATTTGCGGACGAAACAGCTTTACCCACCATGCTGTATTTTGAATGCCCGTTTGCAGAATTGGAAAAACGTATATTGGGTCGTGCCAAGTACTCAGGCAGAAGCGATGACAACATTGAAAGTATGAAACTAAGGTTCGATACTTTTAAAGCGGAAACACTGCCAACCGTAGAGCTTTTTAAAAATAACAATAAGTGCATCGAAATCGACACAAGCCCAAAACGTGATGTCGTTTATCAACGTGTCGTGGAAACTCTGGCTAGCTACACAGACAAAACACTGGTTGATCGACCGTTAACTGAAAAATCCGAAATATTGCTTGGCCTGAAACCTTACCCTCAATAAAGGCAATAACGCTAAGCACGCTTTTTCAGCTTGGCAAGGTGGTGCTTTAATCCGGTGGCTGAGGCTTTGATGCATTCCGCGCAAATGACAGGCATTGCTCGACTGTCTCAACTGAGCCTACTGTAGAGGCTGATCGTAAACTGGCAGCTGCAACTGCGTGCCCTAACTCTAAAGACGCATCACGCGTCCAGTTTTCATGTAACCCATAGAGCATGCCAGCGGCAAAGGCATCCCCCGCTCCCACTGCACTGCGAATCCAGGAAGGGTGCACATCGAAGCTCCTTTTGGCTAATGTGCTTCCTCTAGCATCGACTGCTACAGCCCCCTGAGGATAGTGAACAACTACTAGCGACATTGAACCGAGCTCAAAAAGGGATGATGCCGCCAGAGCACACATGTCAGCGTTGACTCCATCACTGTCGGTAATCGGCATATCCGATAATGCACCCAGTTCGTATTCATTAATTATAAGACTGTCCACGTACGGCAGACAGGGCAACGCCAGTTCTCGGATTAGCGGTGCATCAATAGACACAAGTTCAAGGTTTGTCGCAATGCCTTGTTCTTTGGCATCAGCAAGAACGGCAACCCAACCATTTTCAAATTCCAGCCATTTGTTATCCATGGCTTTGTGAACTCCAAGCAAACCCAGATGTAGCAACTTTCCATTGCAACCATCAAAATCGAAATGCCTGGGCGATAACAAATCACTTGTACCGGGATAGTGAAAGAAAGTCCGTTTTCCTGAACCGCTGTCACTCATGACGTCGGTATACGAGGTTCTTTCCTCGCCGCTGCGGTGCAACTGCGTCACATCAATTCCAGCCGCCGCGGCTTTGTCAATCAGAAAGTCACCATCGGAGTCGGTTCCAACCAGACCGATAGCTTCAACGGGTAAAGATGGATCAAGACTACGTATATCCACCCCAAGATTATAACCTGAGCCACCACCTTGCATATCGGTATCGATGATTCTTGCCAGATGCTCTTCCTGCGGCCAGGTATCGATCAGCTTTAAGCGATCCAGCGCCCAGGTACCTGCACTGATTATTCCTCTGCGCTCTGAAATAGTCATTGGATAATCCCGACAATTATTTTAGAACGTCTTCCGTAATCTTTAAGTCAGCTTGCAGAGTACGTTGTGGAGAAATACCGTTTGCAGACAGATGGTCGTGGTAGGCACCCACCGCTTGTTCTGCTGTTAATTGCTCTTCAATGACAGATCGCATCAGCCTGACCAATTCCAATGGAGACTCGGACAAATTAATCTTGCGCCCAAACAAAGCAACACGTGCACCGGCTTGTTCTGCTTGTTTTGCTAATTCAAACGTGTCCCGTGTTGTACCAGCGGATCCACCCAGAATACCGACCACCAGATTTTCAGGATCATAGGCGCACAGATCTGCCATGGCTTGTTGCCCATTAAATTGCATTTTTAAAAACAATGGCGCATCCGACCTGGTAACACCTGCCAGTGTTTTCAATATCATGTCATTTATGTAGTCGCCCAAAGATGCGCCATCGAGCCCAATATCAAATGCCGGATTGAATACTTCCAAAAAATGCTGCATGCCGTGCTCCTTTGCGGAGAGTCTGTAGGCACGGTATTGCTCTAGTGTGTGCAAGTCGGATTCAAGATGGTTGCTAAAAGTGATGGAGTACAGCCCGAGCTGACACAACGGACGAACCGCTTCAAGATCAACTGTTGAAAAGGGTCTGGATGGACTCTGTCGATAGCAAGACCCGCGTGCAGACCAGATATCTGTTGTATCGTTTAACCTGACAGCCGGTGTGACGTTTGTTTTTGTAAACAGCTCGGCGTTGTGCAGTGTTTCGGCGGATGATGCCGACATGAGGAGAATATCAATAAGCTCACTGTGCGCCATTGCTTGCATGGCATCAAGATAGTGTGCTCTGGCGCGATACTTTAACTGCCCGACTCCAGTCCTTTTTTTGGTGCTGGTTTCAGACAAGTCAGGACCGGGTGCAGCAATACCAAATGCCATATCGCCATCTTTGGCATCTGCGATAATAAAGTCGCTCGGTGTGTAACGACCCGATTTGATCTTGTCCAGTTTAGTGTGCAGTTTTTCAGCTATCATGACGATTCTCAAGTTTGACCTGTGAATCGTACTACACTGACCCCACTGCTCTCAAATATGAGTTACCGTATTACCAGCAAATATACACAGTGCTTTCTAATCTAAGCGGCATTGCTTTCAGCATCCAGCCCCAGTGCAGCTTTGCATTCACTGAAAACCACTTGCACAGAATCGCGTTGCTCTATTGCTGCTAGCCAGGCCTGAATACCCTCTAGCGAAGCAAGCTTGTTACTCACTTCAAGCTGATCAAATAGCCAGTAGCTGTACCAGAGGCTCATAGCGTAACAAGCATCAACCAAACCAAACTGTTCACCATTGAAAAACGGTTTCTTTTCCAACATTCCCTGAACCTCTGTCAACCTTTTTACAATGTTGTCCGTGGTGATTGATATCAAGTCTGCATCCCGTGTTTCCGCACCCAGCTGACCAAAAAGCACAGATAAATCAGGTGCAATATACAAATCATGAATACGACTAATCAATCGACTGCGAGCTCTATCATCAGCATCGGAAGGCAACATTGCAGGGTTCGGGTATTTCTCTTCGAACCACTCTGCAATGACCTCACTTTCTCCGATCTGCAGCTCATGCGCGACAAGAAATGGTACTTGCGCATTGGGACTAATATCAGAAAAAGCAGTCTGCCCCAATTCATGAATGTTCTTTAATTCAACATCAATGCTTTTTTCAAGGGCAACCACTTTGACTTTTGAACTAAAGTGGCTGTAAGGAAGATGATATAGAGTAATTGCAGTCATGGATTTTCTCAGGCTCTTTACGGATGAGATCTAGAGAGCCTTGAAACTGCAAAATTCACGCACAACCACGAATTACCAGCCCATTAGCACTAAAAATAATGTAATTTTTGCCTGGTTTTTCGAAATTTGGCAGTGCCTGCGACTTGAACGGTTCTTTCAGCAGAGCTGCACCTAACACAAATGGCTAATCAACAGATTCAACTGTTGGACTATTCGTGCTGGTTTCACCTACCTGAGAGACAAGGCGATAGCCCTGTCCCCGCAGGCGAATCAAAGACCACTCACTGGATTCGTGCTGCAAACCGAGTTTATTGCGCACACGACAAATAGCTGTATCGATTCGTCTGGTATCCATTGTTGATGGTAACGTCCATACACCTGTTAGCAGCTCAGTATCCAGTATTAGTCTTCCCGTGTTTGAAAAAAGATAGTAAGCCAACTCGAATTCCCGAGGACTCAAATCAATTTTATCTTTACCCCGATAGACCATTCTACTGATGACATGAAAGACAAACGGATAAAACTCAACTATTTGAGGATTGTCTTGAGCATGAGGTCGAAGTCCAGCTGTGATTCTGGTTTGCAGCAACCGGCGTGACTCATTAATGTCAAAGAAGTGATGAGCCCCGGAATACAAGGCATTCACTATGGATTTTTCATAGGTGCAGTCTGAAACAACAATGAAACGACTTACATTGCAATGAAACAACAAAGACGATGACAATGACTCAGCAGAGCCCCGGTGAAACAGAACGATTGAATCGAAATGCGTGGCAGTCACATGAGTCAGCTGATCGGTCGTGAAAAAATGACAACGAAGGTCTAACGGAACCGCTCTCATCAAGCGGCAATCATTCTCGTTTGCACCAATAACAGCAACCTGCCTTTTTCTGGCTGGCACAGCTCTATCCGTAGTCTTGGAAATCGTGAAACCGTCGATGATTTCATTACCGCTTAACAACACAAATCCTGAGAGCGTCACTTATGTAACACCGTAAATCTACCCCCGTTATTCTACTTAGTCAAGTTTTTAGCCCCAAAAAGCTGAATCAGGTCACCGCCGTTTAGTGATTAATGCGCTGTGATAAGCGGCAGCTTGAATTATCTTCCGGACATTTTGAGCGAAAAAAAAGCCGGTACGTTTTTCTGATACTCGGTATACGCTTTGCCATAAAGCGTAGTGAGCTTTCGCTCTTCATAATGAGCGCCAATAACGAGATAGATACTGGCGAAAATGGCCGTCCAGAAACCAAATGGTGACATAGCACCGCCCCAAAGAAATAAGAACAGGCCGGTATAGAGTGGATGGCGGACCCAGCGATTTAAACCTGAAATTTGTAAGGGCTCGTTCTCCAATACTTTTTGTCTTTTACCCGCTCTCCACTGGGACACTCCACTGAACAACCCCAGGTCGTATTGTCGCAATGCAAGCAGTGTCAGCACAACACCAGCCAAAACGATCAAGCTCGACAAAATAACTACCGGAGTAGAGGAAAAGGCGGTGAATCGCGCGGTATCCAGAATCTGCTGACCAATAATGAGTACCAACGCAATATGGATTAAGGCAAAGAGATTGTAGGCAATACGATAAAGACTACCTAAATACGGTTCCAGGTGCTGCTTAATGCGAGGCATCGTTAACAAAGTATGCCCAAGACCGAACGATAGCCACAGCAATGCATAAGTAACAACGGTGTTCATCTTGACTCCAAACAGGTTTAGCTCGTCGTTCAAGAGCTTAGCAGTGATCATGGATTGCACGCACAAGCGGACCACATGGCATAACGAAAAAACAATAAGAGAAATTGAGCTTAATCGCCTAGTGCGTCTCAGACAGTAGCGGATCACACCAGTTCAACACACTCCTTATCAAGGCATGCTAATCAGACATTGGCGGCCACCAGATTGCCAATTTCACATTGAGAACTGGATCAACCAGTACTTAACATTTGTGTAAATAGTTCTCGCTAATACATCGCGTTTTACATAAATACACACCAGACAAACACAGCAAAATTGGGGATAACTGATACTATTTCATCAACCAACAAAGGCCAGAATCATCAGACTGTTAACCCTCATCTCACACCTGCTGCCACGAGCTGAATCGGCGTCCTGTTTCGACAATAAACGCGGGACATCAACGGTGCATGGCGCTAAAGGTTGTGTGCCGACGTTCAGTCTGCAACTGATATCGCCATCCGCCTGGTGCCTTGTTGCAGCGATGATGGTTAGCGCTTGCGACACAGGCGTTGTAGTTGGTGGCAAACAAGCTCAGACTCGGATCAATGAGAACGGCATAACCCGCGCGTGCGTCGATACAAGCAATGGCATATTTATCTGCCCGGCCAGCGACATGGCCAAAGTTACTCGCACGGGTGACATTCCCTTTGAACATAGTGACCTGGATTGGTCTGATGGCCCTGTTCAACTTCACGCTGCTCGCAACGAAACCGTTGCCTTCCAGATCATCGTCAAGTCTGACCAGGCACCGGAAGATAATACGATATCGCTGTCGTTAAGTTCAATGATGAATACAGGCAGCACAACGAGTGCTGCGCCAGACGCATTCGATCAGTCGATGTTCACCGCTTTCTATCATCCAATTGACAACGCTGGCTATACATGGGGACCGGCAACGAAGGTACTACCCTGGCCAGACCAATACCCGGATGCTTTGGTTCCAACACAAGGCACCTGCGGGTCCGCAAATGTACAAAGGAACAATAAGCTTACAGCTCGAATTGAATCTGGCACCAACCAGGCTATTTGGGTCGATACGTTCGTGGCAAAGAAAACGGCACCTGGCACTTACCGCCAGAACGTCGATATACAGATTGGCGAAAATACGTTATCGCTACCGATTGAAATAAATGTGTACGAGGCAAGCTTACCTGATGAAACCACTATTGACGCGGTCGGTGAGCTATATCGACCTTACCTTATGGAAGGCGCTGGTTTCGACCTGACACAACCCCTGTGGCAAACCATTGCCCGTTGTTACCAACAAATGGCTCATAAACATCGCATGGTGTTTATCGAGCGTATTGCCAAACCACTAAGTAGTGAACAGATTGAAACTTACGCAAATATAATCGACCCTGCGATGACCGGAGAGCTCTTCACCCCAGAACAGGGGTATATCGGACCCGGTACAAATACGCCTGTTTCCATTTGGCGAACGCCATGGCCACAAACGATTGATGGCGCGAACTTTAACAACATAACCAATGACGACATTCAGAACTTTGAAGTTCTGGCCCGGCAATGGCATCAACTAACCACGCAACGAGGCTGGTCAGTAGATAACTACTTTGCCTATATCTACGACGAAGTGGATGGACCGGAAATCAGCGGATATGAAAACATAACGCGCGACCAATACATTGAACTGGTACATGATCAAATGGCGCAGGTACAAGAATCCATAGACCAGGGCTCTGCATCAACAAATATCAATCTGCTTTGGACCAGCCACAGTAATCCTGCAATTTGGCAGGACAATCCGTTACTTGATTTAACCGATACCATCAGACTGTGGGCACCGAATGCAAGCGCTGCAGATGTAGATTTCTTGCAACGGCGAGTCGATGCGGGCGAGCAAGCATGGTTCTATCACAGTGGCCACCCTGCTATCGGCGCACATAGCATAAACGCCACCGGTATCGAAATGCGAACCTGGGGGGTTGTTGGCGCACGCTACAACTTGACAGGTCAGCTCATGTGGGCGGTGAACCTTGGCAGCAACGATTTTCCGTTTCGTGATCCTCAGTACCGACCTGACGAAGATCGTGCTGGAAATGGCGTTCTTGTTTATCCGGGAAATCAACTCGATAAAATCGGATATGCCAAGTCGGCCGGTCCCATTCCATCAATGCGCTTAAAAGCGTGGCGCCGTGGTTTGCAAGATGCTGAATTGTACTTTCTTGCAAAAAGCCAATCTCCCGAACGGGCAGATCAACTTATCAATCAACAGATACCTACCGCACTTACAGAAGGACGTGGCGCACCCAGTTGGTCATCCAACCCGGCCGACTGGATTAACTTTCATCAACAGTTATTGAAATTGGCTTCCGGTCGTTAAATTGGATCTCTGCACAGCGTGTGGTTATCATACCCGCACCTTTGTTACAGCACGAACCAATGCTTGCCCCTACCGTTAACATCGATCTGAATGCGTTTGCAGTCAATCCTTATCCGGCACTGGCCGACATGAGGAAGCAATCACCCATTTGTTATGTTCCCCAGCTGGACGCAACATTGCTCACCCGTCGCGACGACATTTTCAAGTGCGAGAAGATGATCGATGTATTCTCATCCGATCAGCCAGGCGGGCTTATGACAGTATTAATGGGCCGAAACATGATGCGCAAGGATGGGGATGAGCATTTGATCGAACGCAGACAAATACAACCCGCCATTTCTCCACGCACCGTAAAAGAAAAATGGAAACAGCAGTTCATCAAAGACACGAATAGCGTGCTGGACAGCCTGGATGGCAGAGACAGCTGTGATTTGGTAACCGATTACGCCATGCCCGTGTCAGCTCATGCTTTACGCCATATCACCGGCCTGACCAACATGACACCGGCGCAACTTGATAGCAGCTCACAAGGCATTATTGATGGTATCGCTAACTATGCTGGTAATACCGAGATAGAGTCGCGATGCAATGAAGCTACGAAGCTGATCGATGACAGCATTGATCAGATGCTTGCTACAGAGTCAAATTTAGCGCGTGAGTCAATGATCAAGGTGCTTCTGAACGCAGGTCAACCAATGGATAGTATCAGGGCAAATATTAAACTCGCCATTAGCGGTGGACAAAACGAACCACGCGATGCAATTGCAGGAACAGTTTGGGCTTTACTGACGCACGCGACTGAGCTGAATAAAATTCAAGCACGCAAGGCTTCCTGGTTACAAGCATTCGAAGAATACGCGCGCTGGATGTCACCCATTGGCATGTCGCCAAGACGTATCGCAAAACCATTTACCTGGAATGACATCGACTTCGAACCCGAGAGCAGAGCTTTTTTAATGTTTGGTAGTGCCAACCGAGATGAAGCTATTTTCAATGAACCCGAACGGTTCAACCTGACCCGCAGTACATCCAAAGCCATAAGTTTCGGTGCCGGTCCGCATTTCTGCGCAGGTGCGGTAGCGTCACGCGTTTTAATCGGCGAAGTCGCTCTGCCACTTCTATTTGCACGTTTTCCTGATATAGCCTTAGACGGTAAAGTTAATTTTTACGGTTGGGCGTTCAGAGGGCCTGTACAAATGCCCGTCCGATTACGCTGATTAATCATTAGCAGTTTACTGTCCGGTCCGCTATTGCACTCATTGGAATACAGAAACGTTCAGTGTATGGGTTCTTTACAGGGCTTTTTTTAAAAACCAGCGCTTATGTGTCGGAGGTGTATGTTCAGACTCGTTCTCAAGGCGCCCGAACTCGATGTAGCCATTTAATCGGTAGAATTTCTCGGCAATCGGATTAGATGTGTCCAGCCACGCTGAATGACAACCGGCTTCCAGCCCTATTTTTTCAGCTGTAGATAAAAGCGATCGACCAATACCACAACCTCTGTTCTCATTATTCACCCAAAGCAATTTTATTAACAGCCAATCGTAAGAAGTACCGGCAGCGAGACCACCAACAAAGTCATTATCGCTCGACTTTGCCAGTAGCAAAAAACTGGTGTTTTCCGACTGTGCAAGCTCGCTATGTAAGCTGCGCTGCAGTTGACTTTCCAGAAGCGACAGGCTGGCATCGAAATGTTCACTTTCGCCAAAACACGGCTCTATGACAATTGTCATTCCGCTCCTTTATAAACCGGCTGATATGCTTGTCTTCTGAGCATACAACACTTATTAGAACAGTCAAACTGCTCCAATTTGAACATATTTAATCAAAATTGAGCTTACGCAACGACCAATTTGTGGCCTAATATCCTTATATTCAGATTCTTAACCGAACAAGAGCTTAATCAGTGTATTACGAAGCGCATCAGCCACATGGTCTGGCATATGACCCGTTCAAAGCCATTATCGCACCCCGTCCAATCGGATGGATATCAACACTTGACACTAATGGTGTTCCAAACCTTGCACCTTATAGTTTTTTCAATGCGTTATCGTCAAGTCCACCCGTACTTATGTTTTCGAGTGAAACGTTTAAAGACAGTGCCAGGAATGCAAGAGACACTGGAGAATTTGTATTTTCTCTGGCAACCTCAAAACTGCAGACCCAAATGAACATAAGCAGCGATACGGTGCCAGCCGATCAAAACGAGTATCTGAACGCGAAGCTGACGATGGCAGATTGCCACCAGGTCGCTGCTCCTCGAGTCGGTGAAAGCCCGGCATCGATGGAATGCGTGACCTTATCGTGTGAAGAGGTAAAAGATCGAAACGGAAAACCGATCGACACTTTTTTGGTTATTGGTCAGGTTGTCGGCATTCACATTGACGATGCCTACATTAACAACGGTCGATTCGACACTGCCGCAGCAAATCCACTTGCTCGGTGCGGTTATCGTGACTATGCAGACGTGACGGAAGTTTTCGAGTTAATGCGGCCCACCGATGGTGATACTTACGATGGCATTGACAGATAAACTTTAGGCACAACTAATTCAGGCTATCTCAAACAAGCCCGCAGCACCCATACCACCACCAACGCACATGGATACGACAACATAGCGAGCACCGCGCCTTTTACCCTCTATTAACGCATGACCAACAAGTCGTGCACCTGTCATCCCATAAGGATGCCCGATGGAAATAGCGCCGCCATTTACGTTATATATGCCCGGGTCGATGCCTAGCTTGTCACGGCAATACAGCACCTGACAGGCAAATGCTTCGTTCAACTCCCACAACCCGATATCGCTGATTTTAAGACCGGCGTTTTCTAATAATTTCGGGATTGCGTAAACCGGACCAATTCCCATTTCTTCCGGCGCACAACCAGCCACCGCGATGCCACGATAAATCCCGAGCGGCTCCAAGCCTTGCTGCTCAGCCAACTTTGCATCCATGACCACGCACGCCGACGCACCGTCTGAGAGCTGACTGGCATTACCCGCTGTGACACTGCCCCCATCTAAAACTGGGTTAAGACCGGATAGTTTTTCTGCTGTGGTACCAGGGCGGTTACCTTCATCCTTGTGTAAGGATACGGTTTCCATGGACTCTTCACCAGTTTCACGATTACGCACAATTTTCGTGGCATCTATCGGCACCAGTTCATCATCAAACGCACCAGCTTCCTGCGCATTTGCTGTTCTGGTTTGAGATTGTGCAGCGTATTCGTCCTGTTGTTCGCGGGAAATATTGTATTGCTGGCAAACATGTTCTGCTGTTTTTAACATCGGCATGTAAGCGTGTTCAGCCTGCGCAGTAACATTGGTATCCATTTCTTCGGCCCACCAACCAAAGTAATTTTTCTGCACAGAAGAAATATTATCCTGACCACCTGCAACAACAACGCTCTGCCCGTCGACCATAATCTGTTTAGCTGCCATACCTATCGCCATTAAGCCTGATGAACACTGACGATCAATGGTTTGGCCGGCAACGCTTGCAGGAATTCCTGCGGCCAGTGAAGACAAACGCGCCACGTTCATACCAGCTGTTCCTGCTGTAAGCACGGTGCCAATAATGACATCATCAATGCTGGCCGGGTCAACACCGGCCCGGTCAACGGCATGCGATATTGCATGCGATGTCATTGTTGGAGACTTGATATTGTTTAGCGCGCCTTTGAAAGCAACACCAATCGGCGTTCTGGCTGTAGATACAATAACTGCGTCTTTCATGATTTAAAGGGAACAATAGCCTGATGTAGCGGTCATGGTAGCAGTACACATTGTGTTTAGCCACCAAACGTGGATAATCAAAACCATGCTGGCAAAGTGGTTCCGATCATATTCTAATCTCACCATAGTGACCTGTTTCGCTATGCTATTGCTGCCAGCATGGGCTGGTGTTCAAGCCAGTGATACACCCAATACTCCTGCACAGACTGGCCCCTCCGGGGAGCTGCATATCGGCAGACTTATATTTGAACATTCTCCAAGCTATACCTGGGGACCTGGCAGGGCCTGGTGGAGAATCGACTGGCCTGAGGCCGAACATCATTTTATCAACGGGGTTAAACGCTACACATCCATAGATGTTGCCACCGACAGTGTGCATATCTCTCTTTCCGATGATTCTGTTTTCGACTACCCATGGCTGTTTGCCCAGCAGGTTGGTCGCTGGCAATTGGGAAGAACAGAAATTCAAACTCTGGGTGAATACTTACGCCGTGGCGGGTTCCTGATTGTCGATGACTTTCACGGACCGCGGCAATGGGAGAATTTTTTTACAGTAATAAAACAGGCACTGCCCGAATATGACGTGGTCAACCTGCCTCTGAGTGCAACACTTTTACAAATACACTACGAAATGAAACAGGTCACGCAAATTCCCGGCAGGCGCCATATCGCGGGCTTCGACAGTAATCGCGAGGCTATCGTCGAAATGCCGCACACACCATCACAGTGGAAAGGGATTTACGATGACAGCGGTCGGCTTATGGTGGCAATTAACTTCAACATGGATATGGGCGATGCATGGGAGCATGCCGACGATCCCGGTTATCCGACGATCATGACATCAACAGCCTACCGACTCGGAATCAACTACGTCATTTACGCAATGACGCACTAAATACAATTTGACTTGATAGTGATAATAAAATTGATCACGAATGCCAGTAATTCTTAAATACCGATTGCTGCTCGATACTTAAGTACTTTTCATCAACATAAGTACTTGCATAGATTGAGGAAGATTCAAGCGCATTATCCTTGTAGCCAGAACTAATGCGTTCGAATTCACTTTGTAGTTAATTCGGGCTGCATGGCGTTTCATCTACTCCAGCTGATCAAGTGTAAACCCCTCTTCTTTCAACAACGCTACCAAGCCATCATTACCCACCAGATGCAATGCGCCAACCAGCACTATCTCGATGGCATTGTCATCAAACAGCGTTAGTAACTGACTCATCCATTTCTTGTTTCTGTTAGTCAGCAAGACACTATAAACTTCCGGAAACTCCTCACGAAGTTGAACGACGTTTTCAGTGCTATTCAGTTTTTCAAGATCGCCTTCTCTCCACCCTTCCTTTAACTCTTTGACATAGGCAGGCAAATTTTCTAAGTCATTAAGCGTGTAATTGATATTCACATCCGGGTCAATCAAACCCAGCGATGAAAGAAATTCCAATTGTTCGTCAACCGTCTCCAGACTTTGAATCGATTTTTCATCCTGCACTCCGCGTCCACCAAAATACGCATCAACACCAAATTGTGGTTGCATACCCAGTTTTGTGTATTCTTCCAACACCAGAATGAGCGCGACCGCCCATGGCTGGAACATGTTGAACTGCTCGATTGGCATTTGCCGCTCGGCCATAAACACTTTTAACGCATCATAAGTTTCTTCCTCTAACTCACTGAACAACGTTTTATTGTCTCTGAACATCATGGATGCCATCATTTTTTGCTGAAAAGCTGGACTGGTTGCGGCTTCCATATCTGTTTCCAGAATGACTTCTTGAGAATCAGCGTAGGCTTCAAGAAATTCTTCAGGCAGTGGATGATCTGCCTCGGACAATAAATGAAAGGTTCCACCTAAATAGAAGTAGTCATCACCTTTACTGACTTTCCAGATTGATGTCTTGGCATAGACTGATGCTGGTATGAAAATCGTTATTACAACAGCAAAAAAAACGAACCGGGTGACAGCTGAAATCATGATTGACACTCCTTGTTTTAAAATTCCGACAGATCGTTTCAGGCGCGCCGATCGGTAATCAAACGATAAGCACTTAACTGAGTTGGTTCAACAAAGCCAATCTGTTCTATCTCGTTCAGCAGTGAAACTACTTTGGCGTCGTCTCCCGTTTTCGCTACAGCATCAACCAAAATTTGAAAAAATAAATCCTGCTGAGCGTGACTGCCTCCCATAAGAGAAAGGTCGTGCCTTACAGGGTACATAAGTGCAACAGCTTGATGAAAGTCACCCCTGCGGTGGGCAATGGCTGCTTTGGCTGCTGGCAGCCCGGCTTTGGCGTAATTGAATGTCAGATCTGTACCGTTAATATTGGCAAAGTCTTCCATCGCTCGTACAAGCTTGTCACACGATTCAAAATCACCAACCGCAGCTAGAATGACCGCAAAGTGTGCACTGGTAAATGGATTGGATAGATCGCTAAGCCTGGATGTAACCAAAGCTGCCATTTCCTGCCAACGATCACCAACGTCTACACCCGCCAACTCAAGTCGCCAAAGTAATGACGACCCGTTTTGTAAATCGATATACAGGTCAGGCAGAGCCTGAACCAGAGCATGATCAGTGTTCCGTACCCAATGATCGTAGCCTTGCAACGCCGATTGGTAGTCACCACACTCAAGCTGAAAAAGACACTTATGCCACCACACATGAAACTGCATTTGCCCAACACCATCCCAATGAGGCTGTGCAGCAATAATCCAGTCAATGCCTTCGGTGTGGCGACCTTGCATGTACATCACATGCGATACAGCATGTGTTGCCCAGATGTTGGCAGGGTTCATTTCAACCGCTTCGCGACCAGCGCTCTCTGCTAGCGAGTATTGTCCGGCCTCTTCCAGATCAAATGCCCGCATACCTAAATATTCACTGTAGCCAGCAATTGATGGATTCCAATGAGGCGCAACTGATGATGAAGCGGCCAGCGATCGATTCATGTCTCCAAGCCAGAACAACTCCGCCTGACAGAGACTTAATGCGAAACCATCAGTCGGTGTGGTGTCAAGAATGGCTTCATAACTTGCAACTGTTTCACTTAGTCGACCTTGCGCAGCAAATTCAAGCGCGTTGATATACAACTGCTCTCGATCGCTTATACCAGTTGCATACTTTCTGGCATTACTTAAAGAGTTTTTTACCTTTGCATTGTAAGAGCTGTTTCTTGCACCGTGTATCATCAAACCCATGGTGGCATGAGCAATGGCGCATTCAGGATCGTGTTCAAGCGCCTGATCTAATAGTAGGGCAACATCGCTTTTTCGTTCCAGATAATGGTCCATTGCCAATGCACAAGCATTGGCAGTGGCTGCATTTGACGTGGTGAGTTGATGCCCTCTGGAATCTGTATGCATTACCTAACTGCTCCTTCACTTAATGATTCTGACGCCATAGCATCAGCTGGTTTAAGCAAAAACTAAACGACTGAATTCAATCCGTCTATTAGCAGATTATAATGCATTCCCGCGATGTCATCCAAACTCATCGACTCTGTGGCCTTCGATCGTGATAGCGATTAGAAAGGCACATCTCACAGATGTGCGGAAAGATCCAAACTCAAGCAGGATCAGGATTTAATACTAGAGGAACTTCGCGCTTTACGGATGGAAATTGCAGACTCGAGACGAAATAACTGATGGGGTGTGTAAACGACTGCCTGCCAGACTATGGACTCGTTTACTAACTAAAATGCGTCGGTTTATTCTAATCAAAAAAATAATTTACCATTTCATTTATTAACGTTGTATGAAATGCCCTGACCCGCTCATTCGGTTGCTGCCCCTCCGCGCGTTCTGTGACCGGGTCAATGGCTGTAATCGATGAGCCAGACATTTGTTCCAACATTGCATGGCCGCAAAACGGTACGTACATTTCTGAATATCCGCCTTCGTGTGCTGCTACAAGACGATTACCAGTAAAGTCCATAAGCTGCCTGGTCATCGTGCGAAAGGTTTCTTTCGTACAAATCATTCTGGACAACGGGTCAAAATTGGCAGCATCGAAGCCGCAGGCGACCACAACCAGATCTGGTTGAAAACGAGTAAGCGCAGGAATGACAAGTTTTTCCATTGTTTCTACATATGCGTGATGCCCACAACCCGGTGGTAGTGGGATATTCATATTAAACCCCTCCCCGTCACCTTTGCCCCGGTGCCCGATCTCGCCCGTATCCAGCGGATAACATCGCTCCTGGTGAATAGAAATGGTGAGCACATCGCTGCGATCATAGAAAACAGCTTCGGTGCCATTACCATGGTGAACATCCCAATCGACTACGGCGATTCTTTTAGCCAGTCCTTGCGCCAGCGCTGATTCCACAGCAATGGCAATGTTGGCTAACAGGCAAAAACCGTTTGGCCAGTCCGGCAAACAATGATGTCCTGGAGGACGGGACAGCGCGTAAGCGTTATCGTGATCGCCACGAAGAACGGTCTCAACAGCCTTTATAACCAAACCGGCAGACAGGGCTGCTATCTCAAAACCACCCGCACCGAACGGGGTCCTTAAACCGAGCTCACCACCGTTACCATCAGACAGAGCTTTAAATTCAGATAAATAGGTTTCAGGATGAACTCGCAACAGCGCTTCCTGTGTGGCAGCTGGTGCACCAGACAGGCTTAGTTCGTTCGACAGACCCGTGACATCAAGCAGATTTTTCAGACGGCGTTTGGTTTCAGGTGCTTCTGGCAAACCACCTGAAACCATGGGTTGCACATGTCCCCCAACCTGAGCCAACTGGGCATAGTTTCCACCGGCATGCCAAAAGCATTTTTCATCGAATAGAAAAGCCGTTTTATTCGCTGCCATAGAGCATGCCCTCATTGAAAGTTGATAGCCAGCCGCAGGTACATCATACGAGTAGCAGAACCCTATAATACGCCTGAATGTATTTGTGGCAAGCTATCGCTGGATAGTGTGTGGCTGTCCAGGAATTAACATCGAACTTTTTTACCTGACAATATCTAATGGGTAGTCCGTGCCTCAGTACTAACCCGGGACTGTTGCAACCCAGTCACCCTGAGCACGGCCCTATTAACACTCACGGCCCATTTAACATTTAAAAGCGGACTTCTACTATGAATAAGATCACTACAGCAATGAGTTCAACTCTGTTGGTACTCGTACTGTTCAGCGCTAACACCCATGCCGATACCGCCGTATTTGCCGGTGGCTGCTTTTGGTGCATGGAAAAAGATTTTGAATCACTCGAAGGTGTAAGCGAAGCCATTTCCGGATTCACCGGTGGAACTGCAGAAAACCCCACGTATCGTGGCGACCATACAGGCCATTATGAAGCTGTGGAAATTACTTACGATCCTGCTGTTGTGTCCTATCAGGATTTGCTGGATCACTTCTGGGTCAATGTAGATCCATTTGACGCTCGCGGACAGTTCTGCGACAAGGGACATAGCTATCTCAGCGCCCTATTTGTTGCAAACGATGAAGAAAAAGCGCTCGCAGAGAAATCCCGACAGCGGGTGGTTGAACAATTTCCTGATCAAACGGTAGTGACTCCAATACTTACTTTAGGTGAATTCTTCCCGATAAAAGGTGATGAAATACATCATCAGGACTTCTACAAAAAAAGCCCAAAAAGATATAAAGCGTACCGCTGGGGTTGTGGCCGTGATCGGAGACTCAAACAGATATGGGGTGACCAGGCAACAGTCAACTAGTCATCTCAATCTGAAATGAGCTTATATACAACACGTATTGCCGCTGGAATCGACACCAGCGGCAAGCATTAGTCGCTTGGTGAGGCCACTTTAAATCCAGCGCTCACATACCTGACAATACCCGGCGTGATCCTCTCATGCCAACCCACTCGATACGCTGGTCGTCAATTTTCCATCTATATCCGCATCCTTTGTAACCCGAAGAGAACAGACTCATGGCACCACTGCAGTTGTTGACAGATCAGCTGCATTTAATTAACATAGCAATTAAATTGTTGCTCATCGGTCAGCAATCACTTCCAGTCCACTCGTCACGCTTTTTACTCAGGGGAAAGACTGTTTATGCCAACCTTAAACTCGAATGTCGAAAAACTACAGAACGCGCTGGCGCAATTCGAGAACAGTGGTGTTCTGCACCAAATAAACGGTAAATCGATTCCATCCCAGTCCACTGCCACATTTCAAACACGCTCACCTGTCGATGAATCAGTGATATGCAATGTTGCAAAAGGCGATGCTGCAGACATTGATGCAGCGGCGAACGCTGCCCACGCAGCGTTTGCAGAGTGGCGCGATCTACCGGCCAAAGAACGGAAAAAAATTCTCATTAACATTGCCGATGGTATCGAACAACGTGCTGAAGAAATTGCACTTTGCGAGTGTTGGGATACCGGCCAGGCATTTCGATTTATGTCAAAAGCAGCATTACGCGGTGCAGAGAATTTTCGCTATTTTGCAGATCAAGTCACGAGCGCAAGAGACGGGCAAAACCTGCCATCACCAACGCTAATGAACATAACCACACGTGTACCGATCGGTCCCGTTGGTATCATCACACCGTGGAACACACCGTTCATGTTGTCCACCTGGAAAATTGCACCAGCGCTGGCAGCCGGCTGCACCGTTGTGCACAAGCCAGCAGAGTTAAGCCCGTTAACAGCCAGAATTCTGATGGACATCGCTACCGATGCTGGTATTCCAGATGGTGTGTGGAATCTGGTTAACGGATTCGGCGAAGACGCTGGAAAGGCGCTAACTGAGCATCCAAAAATCAAGGCCATCGCTTTCGTTGGCGAAAGCCAAACCGGCAGCCTTATAACGCAACAAGGCGCAGCAACACTTAAACGCAATCATTTTGAGCTCGGCGGCAAGAACCCGGTCATTGTTTTCGATGATGCCGATCTTGATCGAGCGCTTGATGCCGTGATTTTCATGATTTATTCAATCAATGGTGAGCGCTGCACTTCCTCCTCCCGTCTGCTAATACAAGACTCCGTTAAAGACGAATTCGAGAAAAAACTCATAGCGCGCGTGAACAACATAAAAGTAGGACATCCGCTAGACCCGGCAACCGAAGTCGGACCTCTGATAGCACAAGATCATTTCAATAAAGTCACCAGCTATTTCAACATTGCCAACGAAGATGGTGCAACAATCGCAGCTGGTGGTGAAAGAGTCGGTGATAAAGGTTTTTTCGTTAGGCCGACTTTGTTCACTCAGGCTGATAACAGTATGCGAATAGCCCAGGAAGAAATATTCGGTCCTGTGCTTACATCAATTCCTTTCCATACTGAAGAAGAAGCGTTACGTATGGCCAACGATGTACCTTATGGCCTGACAGGTTATGTATGGACCAATGATATTACCAGGGCGTTGCGAGTTACCGACAAGCTTGAAGCCGGTATGATCTGGGTAAACTCAGAGAACGTCCGGCACCTGCCAACACCGTTTGGCGGCGTCAAGGCCAGTGGCATTGGTCGCGATGGCGGAGACTGGTCTTTTGAATTTTACATGGAACAAAAACACGTCGGCATAGCGACAGGCCAACACAAAATTTCGCGCCTGGGCGCTTGATCAACTCAAATCAGGAGATACCATATGCCAGTGCCTGACCCGGTTTTGTACCCACCGTTTAACATCGTGCGCCTGAGCCACGTCGACTATCAGGTGAAAGACCTGTCAAAAAGCCGTGCGTTTTACGTTGACACACTGGGCCTTCAAGTAACAGACGAAGACGATTCCGTTATTTATCTGCGTGCCATGGAAGAACGCAATCATCACTGCATTGCGCTTCACAAAGGAACAAACAGCAGCGTCAGCGTACTTGGATTTAAAGTCTTCGCTGAAGAGGACCTCGACAAGGCCGAAGCATTTTTCAATGCGCAAAATCTGCCAACACAATGGGTGGAAAAGCCGCATACCGGTCGAACTCTGCTGACTCGTGACCCCTGGGGCATTCCGCTGGAGTTTTACACCACGATGCAACGGCTGCCATCGATACATCAGAACTACAAGCTGTACAACGGAGTCAAACCGCTTCGTATAGATCACGCGAATATGTTTAGTTCCGATGTTGACGCAAGCGTTGAGTTTTACAATCAAATCGGGTTTCGAACTACCGAATACACAGAAGATGCCGAATCAGGTAACGTTTGGGCTGCCTGGCTACATCGTAAAGGTGGGGTTCATGATATCGCCTTTACCAATGGACGCGGTCCTCGACTGCACCATACGGCCTTTTGGGTTCCCACTCCCTTGAATATTATCGACTTGCTGGACCTGATGTCGACCACGGGCTGGGTGAGCAATATTGAACGAGGTCCGGGACGACATGGCATCTCCAACGCCTTCTTTTTATATATTCGTGACCCGGACAATCATAGAATAGAAATCTATTGCTCTGATTACCAAACCGTTGACCCTGACCACGAACCAATTAAATGGGACTTGAAAGATCCTCAACGGCAAACCCTGTGGGGCGCGGCTGCCCCCAAGAGCTGGTTTGAAGAAGGCTCTGTATTTGACAACATAGATGTGGTCGAACCAAAACTGAAAGCTCAACCCATCATCGCACCCTAGTCTCAGATAATTTTATGCTCAAGTTAAAAGATACATCGCTGCTTCGGCAAGCGGCATTGGTCGGTACTGACTGGATCGAAGCTGATCCATCGACCAGTATCGCTGTAACTAATCCCGCAACCGGTGAGCTCATAGGTCACGTGCCAAAACTTGGCGCAGCAGAAACACTAACGGCGATTGAAGTTGCCGAAAAGGCTCGGCATGAATGGGCCGCAAGAACCGCTAAAGAACGGGCGCAAATTCTACGCAAGTGGTACGACCTGATGATGGCAAATCAGGATGATCTTGCAGCAATATTAACAGCTGAACAAGGTAAACCGCTGGCAGAAGCCAAAGGAGAAATTGGGTACGGTGCTTCGTTTATAGAATGGTTCGCTGAGGAAGCCAAACGAGCCTATGGCGATGTTATCCCAGGCCATCAGGTCGATAAACGTATTGTGGTGATCAAACAACCCATTGGTGTCGTGGGCGCAATCACACCATGGAATTTTCCAAATGCCATGATTACCAGAAAAGCAGGTCCTGCACTGGCGGCAGGTTGCTCCATGGTACTAAAGCCCGCTAGTCAAACACCATTTTCTGCGATCGCTATGGTTGTGTTGGCTGAGCGTGCAGGCGTACCTGCCGGACTACTTTCTGTACTGACTGGATCAGCGGCTGAAATTGGTGCAGCCATGACCCAAAGTCCGCTGGTGAAAAAATTGACCTTTACAGGTTCTACAGAGGTTGGCGCCAGACTATACGCTCAATGCGCTCCAACGATTAAAAAACTTGCACTCGAACTAGGTGGCAATGCACCTTTTATCGTTTTCGATGACGCAGATATCGACTCAGCGGTAGACGGTGCCATTATTGCCAAGTTTCGCAACAATGGACAAACTTGCGTTTGCGCAAATCGCATTTACGTTCAAGCAGGTGTTTACGATGAGTTTGCCGAAAAGCTCTCCACAGCGTTAGCCAAACTACCCATTGGTAACGGTACAGAAGCTGGCGTCGTTTTTGGTCCTTTAATTGATGAGGCCGCGGTATCCAAAGTTGAAGAACACATAGCCGATGCTGTCGCAAATGGAGGCGTCATAACCATGGGTGGTAAAAGGCACGAACTCGGCGGTACGTTTTTCCAACCCACAGTTGTAACAGGTGTCACTGCCAGCATGAAGGTGGCTTCAGAGGAAACATTCGGCCCGTTGGCGCCACTTATCCGATTTGACAGTGAAGCCGAGGTCATTCGCGCAGCAAACGATACAGAATTCGGACTAGCGTCGTATTTCTATTCCACTAATCTTGCGCGTGGATTTCGCGTAGCAGAAAGCCTTGACTACGGTATGGTAGGCATCAATACTGGATTGGTATCGACGGCTGAGGCTCCTTTTGGCGGATGGAAACTATCAGGGCTCGGTCGCGAAGGTTCGCGTTATGGGATGGATGAATTCATGGAAATGAAGTACATGTGTTTTGGTGGTATTGAAAGTAATTCATAAAGGACACGATATGCGTTTTGCAAGCTATAACAGCGATGGTGCAAGTTACTACGGTGCAGTTACCGACAATGGCATGGTTAATCTTGCTTCGGAATTTCCGCAATGGCCAACACTGCGCGAAGTAATTCAAGCTAATGGCTTGCCAAAGCTTGAGTCAGCCGCACAAGGGCGAGAGGTAACTCACAAGCAATTTGACTACGCAATCCCGATTCCCGCACCCGAAAAGATCATCTGCGTGGGTGTAAATTTCCCTGACCGAAACGCAGAATACAAAGATGGTCAGGAAGCCCCACCGAACATGTCACTGTTTCCCCGGTTTCCTCGATCTTTCACCGGACACAACTGCGCACTCATTCGCCCACCAGAATCCGAAAAGCTGGACTACGAGGGTGAAATTGCCGTTGTCATTGGAAAAGCTGGCAGGCGCATTAAACAAGCAGACGCTTATGACCATATCGCTGCACTGAGCTTGTGTAACGAAGGCACCATCAGGGATTGGGTCAGGCATGCAAAGTTCAACGTAACGCAAGGCAAAAACTGGGACCGCTCAGGCGCAATTGGACCATGGCTTGTGCCATTCACCAATGCGGATCAATTGGATGATATTCAACTGACTACCCATGTGAACGGCGAACTTCGCCAGGAAGACCGTACCAGCCGTATGCTGTTCCCTATTCGCCGCCAAATCGAATATATCTCAACATTTACCACATTGGTACCAGGCGATATCATTATTACCGGAACTCCAACAGGTGCCGGTGCTCGTTTCGATCCCCCAAAATTTCTAAAACCCGGAGATGAAATCAAGGTATTCGCTGAAGGCATTGGTACATTAATCAATACCGTTGAGGATGAATCGTGACACTGACCGATGAAGAAATACAGTCGGCCGCAAGCAGACTGGTTGATGCTGAGCAAGCAGGTGTGCAAATCGGACTGCTTTCGCTTCAGCACCCGCAATTGGATATGGACGATGCATACCGCATTCAGACGGCTATTTTGCAACACAAGCTAGAAGCCGGAAGACAGGTCATCGGCTGGAAGATCGGTTTAACCTCCAGGGCCATGCAACAGGCTTTGAATATCGATATCCCCGATAGCGGAATACTGTTCGACGATATGGCATTTGACAACAACTGTATTATTCCCGCAGATAGATTTATCCAACCACGTATTGAAGCGGAAATTGCCGTTGTTATGAATCAGCGAATTGGTGGAGGGTCAGTCACTCGTCAGGACGTTGTTGACGCTATTGATTATGTGACACCGGCAATTGAAATTCTAGATACCCGGATTGTCAGAAAAGACAACGAAACCGGTCAAACTCGAAACGTCAAAGACACCATTTCTGATAACGCGGCCAATGCTGGCATAGTCACCGGTTCAGCCAAACATAAACTCGATGACCACGATTTACGCTGGGTAGGCTCAATAGTCAGTCGTAACGGAGAAGTTGAAGAAACCGGACTGGGTGCTGGCGTGCTTAACGACCCCATAGAGAGTGTGCTTTGGCTGATTCAACGCATGAACCACTATGGACAGCAAGTCGAACCGGGCCAGGTTATTTTGTCAGGCAGTTTTATCCGACCATTGGAATGTCCGCCAGGCAGTAAAATTGAAGCGGACTTTGGTCCGTTTGGACATATAACTGTAAATTTTGCTTCCTGACACGCAGGAACACTTGTCTATATATCTTGTATAACTAACAACAATATTTCTTAAGTTTTATGGACAAGCAATCGTATGGCATAACCGGGGTATCCAGTGGTATCGGTGCCCATTTGGCGCAACTGCTTAAGTCAAAAGGACACCACATAATTGGTTTTGATATTAAAGAAACGACTGATCACGTCGATCAGTTTATTCCGCTGGATTTAAACGACGAAGGTAGCATTGATCGGGCTGCAAATGCACTAAACCAAACAATTGATGGGTTGTTCAACAACGCAGGACTACCACCCAAAGACGGCCTGGAAGCAAGCATATTGCAGGTGAATTTTCTCGGCCAACGCATGTTCACTAAAGGCGTTTTGCCGCACCTGTCTGCGGCAGGTTCAATCGTAAATATGGCATCACGCGCAGGGCACGGCTGGCGAGAAAACCTCGATCAGGTTAAACGACTCGCATCTATCGACTCAGCTGAAGAACTACCCAAGTTTGTCGCAGCGGAGTCACTGACCTCAACGCGCTGTTATAACCTGTCTAAGGAAGCCATGATTTTATGGACGCTCGCTGAAACAGAGAGCATGATAAAAAGAGATATTCGTATTAATTCATTAAGTCCTGGCGGAATATCCACTGGTATATTGCCCGATTTCCAACGTGCATTCGGAGACAAAATGGCGCGCAATATCGAGCGCGCTGGCCGACCAGGAGAACCGCAAGAGATCGCAGCTGTTGCCGCGTTTGTACTTTCAAGACAGAGTCATTGGATAAAAGGAACAGACATCGCTATTGATGGAGGTATGGGCGCTTTTGGAATGAGCGATCAACTCGAATTAGGTGGTTTGAAAGTACTATAGGCTAAAGAAAAAATCGCAATGCTTTAACGGTAATCTAAGAGCGGTTCACATTGCAGGTGGTCATCAGTCAGGTACCGGAACACTAGTCGTTATCCAACACACCTGCACCTGCACCTGATAAGCGAGACGCTTCTGTTGCTGGCGCATAGGTTCGATGTGCCCACTCGTCGAGTGATCCCCACACGTCAGTACTTATATTCACCCGATTTTTCACAGTCAATTGTTCTGTACTTTGAAATTCGATATCACTCTGTCGCACGAAGTGAAGCTTGCCACTAACGGCATTTGTTATTGACGCAATATCTGATGACGATGATCGTAAAAATCGGTTATCTAGATATACACAGTGCGAGTCAAATTCAAGAACACCTACCCGTTCAATCGCTGAGGCCACTTCAGCCACAAACGGTAAGCTCAAGAGCGCAAATCGTAATCTATCGAATGAAATTGCAGTGCTCTCACGCAAATCACTCACCCGGTCTGCGAGTGCGCAGCCAAACATAACCGGGCAAATAAATTCATTACTGGCCTTATAGTGATCGTCGGCAATGACTGGCATAGCATCAGTAATCTTATTGAGCTTGTCTATTTCAGTTAAGAGATCGGCAAGTATTGCCGGTGCCGGCAAATTATGATGGGCAAGCCAGTAGACCGAACGGTAAACCTCATCGGCCAAACCCCACGGATAGCCTGCGCCTTTGGCTGCCAATCGTGCCCGACTGGCGGTTTCATTCAGTGAATAATCAATCATATCAGCACTGGGCGGCAGCAGTTCGCCTTCGATTACTCTGGGTATGACCAGAACTCGGCATCAGCAGATGCCAGTTCTTCTGGGTATGGAGCGTTACCAAACATACGAATACGCACCCAACGATCTGAACGCGGATCGAAATGGATAGCGCCAAAAAAAGATAGCTTGCAGCGCAGCATGTCAATGGGCATCAAGTCTTCACTAATGGTGTTGTCCTGTATTTCTCCGTAGGGCAGACTTTTTAGTGTCTGGATTCTTCTAACGGTGTGTCGGTACTCCGGATGCTCGAGTAGAAACTCAGCCACAGATTGCGCAGAATTGGCATGTTCTAATTGCGCACGAAGTTTCGCTGCATCTCGCGCAGGTGCAAGTGGTTGCTCGTAGGGCTCAATAGGTTCTTCGAACCTTTCGCCCAATCGCGGTTCGAGCTTTTCTTCTGATACATACCAGGCGCGTGCAGTAGACGATTGACCAGACCAGTTGATGTGGTCCGCCCAGGCGTATTGTGAATCGAGCAAGTCTTTCAGTTCCGATAAGAGCATATTGCCGCGTATGGTTGCCACCACTGGGCTATCAGACCCCATACAATGTGCAAATCCATCCACAAGATGACCATAGGGCTCGATTAGCAGCGATGCAATAAACTCCTGTGCCTCCAGATCTAATTGACCTTCCGCCCATTCAAACAGCGTGTTCCACACAAAGTCTGTTTTAAAATTTAAAGAGGTGAAAAACTCGGCCGCCAATTCCAGATCGGTATGCAATGTATCAATTTTGCTTTGTTGCAACGCATGATCGGTACGCCAGTGAACCATCGAACGTTGAGCGCGATCGAACAGATTTTTGAATAAAGCTATTTCAGTGTCGCTTGCATGCTGCACCGATCGCACTTGTGCCAAAGCCTCTTCTTTGGCAACAATCCAATTGTTGAACAGCGCCGGGTGATTCAGAATAAACGGCGCCATACCCAAACCGGTTGAATTTCCGATTCCAAGACTGCGAGCGATTGCCGGATCGAGTTTAACGCTGCTTTCGCCACCCTTCACCTGCGCCATGTGTTGCACAAGATCTCGAACAAAAGTGCGAATAAGATACACAGAAAGCATCTCTACCTGAAACGGTGATTTACACTCTTCACGCTGCGCAATTGATTGCCGATCGGCTGCGCCAAATTTTCCTGAACCATAAACCGCTGTGGTTCGCATAAGGTAACCGACGGAATCAATTTGTGCCTGATCTGGCTGAACTCCTTTAGCCAGCGAATCAACCACGTGCTTCCACAATCTGACCGAACGGTTGGCACGCGACAAGGTTAACTCTGTGCCTGTTATACGCCCTGCCTCTTGAAGTGGTACGTTTGCGGCAAGTCTGTCAATATCGACTTCTGTGGGAATACCGTCAAACAATGTATAGGTAGTATCCCATTGCTCAGCAATAACCCGATCTGAACGAAGCTCGTCTGGCAAATCGTGTGCAAAGGCTACCAGTGAGTAACAGCGTTGTGGCCCGGTTGCTGTATAAACAGCATAGCCAACACCGCTGCTATCAATGCGAAACGCATGTTGTTTAAAAGACCATTGTTCTTGTTTTAAACGACGGGTTAGCACGCGCATAAACGACAGGCGTGATTGATGAAAACTACCAAGGCGTGACAGGCGCATAACCTGTTCGCTCGGCCGGCGCGACACCTTTGTTGATTGTTTGAGTTCCTGCTGCATATTGCTATGTCCGTACACGTTTCCCTATCGCCTGTGAAGCATTGTACGCTGTGCGCATTGAGCTGCTGCTCTAACGGCGACGCGATACACCGTACCTGGCATTACAGCGTACCTGCTCTACCGGGCCTGGCTCATCTCATCATCCGGAATAACCGCGATGACATCAATTTCCATTAACCACTCTGCCTGACCCAAACCCGCAACAACAAGCCCGGTTGATATCGGAAACACACCTTTAAGCCAGCGACCGACTACTTGATACACCGGTTCACGAAACCTCGGGTCAGTAATATAGGTAACGGTTTTGACAATATGGCTAAGATCACTTCCCGCCTCCTCCAGCAATTGCTTGACGTTGGCCATAGCCTGCTCTGCCTGCGCCGCCGGGTCGCCCAGTCCCACCAGTTGCCCGTCAAATGTGGTTCCTATCTGGCCTCTGACATACACGGTATTGCCGGCACGCACCGCCTGGCATAAATCGTTATCCAACGATTGATTCGGATAGGTTTCCTTGGTGTTGAACATTCGAATACGCTGGTGTGTGGGCATTTTTCTTTTCCGCATCAGGTGGATGTTAAGTGCTATTTTGAACGCAATGGACTGGTCGCGTAAATCTTTTTATGCAAAACTGATCACTCAAACTGATGCAGATCTGACGGCAAACACAAAAATGACATTTTCAGTTGCAGCACGTTGCGATAAGACAGGTATGTTTGGCCTGAGCGTCAGCTCATCCTCCCCGGCTGTCGCTGCCCGCTGCGCCTTCGCCAGAGCAGGTGTTGGCTCTGTGTCCAGTCAAAATATTACCGACCCGGCACTTGGCAGCCGATGCCTGGATCTGATGCAATCTGGCGCCTCCGCTCAGGAAGCCATTGACACCATTGTGTCTGGTACCAACTTTATTGAATACAGACAACTGACAGCAGTTGATAAAAACGGAATGGCGGCATCTTACCTGGGTGTGCAATCGTTAGGTGTTTACAGCCAGGCTTCAGACAAAGATATTGTGTGCGCAGGCAACCTGCTCGACAACGAATCAGTACCGCAAAGAATGGTTGAAAGTTTCAACAAAACGAAAGGGCAAGCTCTGGGCAATCGACTATTAACAGTGATGCAAGCGGCACTTGACGCGGGCGGAGAAGCCGGCCCGGTCCATTCGGCTGGTCTGCTACTCGTTGACACTCTAAGCTGGCCTGTGGCCGATTTACGAGTTGACTGGCACGACAATGCCGAACCGATACAGCAGTTAAAGCACATTTGGGATATTTACTCGCCGCAGCTCAACGATTACGTAATTCGTGCTGGCGATCCGGCCAGCGCTCCCAGTTACGGGGTGCCAGGTGACGACTGATATTGCGGAGCACAATCACTTAGCCTCATTATTAATCAAAGCCGCATGTGCGTTCGCAGCTCACCCCAGCCAGATCGGTATACATGCCAGCACGGTATTGCGTAATGCAACGACAAAAGTGGTCGGCAAACCGCAACACACTGTGGAGCAATGCTCGGTATTACCTCTAATTTTTCAGCAATACCAAAGCGATTTACTGACAGAAATCGAGCAAGTTAATCAGTATTTACATTGGAGTGATACTGGAGCGACCGTCAAAGCACCCGACGTTCAGCAACACCTGGCCTACGTTGAACTTGTGGGACCAGCAGGTATGATTGCTGATGAGCATTGCAAGGTCGGGCTCCTGCTGCAAAAACCAAATGCGGTATATCCAAATCACAAGCATGCGGCAGAAGAGCTGTATCTGGTCGTCAGTGGCAAAGCGATGTGGTCACAGTCAGGCAATGTGCCGACTGAACGCTTGCCGGGTGAATTTATTCATCATGCCAGTTGGGAGCCTCATGCAATGAATACTAACGAGGAACCAATGTTGAGTTTCTGGTGCTGGACTGGCGATATCCGATTTGATCAATACGAAATGATTTAATCAGTTAACGTTGTATGTCGCTCATTCGCAATCTGATTATCCAAGGATACATCACTGCCATCGGCAGCTCCAGCTGAATGGGCAGAACCACTTCTGAACCGTACTGTGCGTTTACGAGAACCTTGAATATCATCTGTGCAATTCTCCTCAACCAATTCACGCTTTCTAACCACAAGCGACGAACCAAAGTTCGGATCGTTTTTGGCGCATTGACGTGCTTCTGATTCCACCTGCAAGCGTTCGGTGTGAATGGCCCGGCAACGGTTAAGTACTGATACACCGAACCCGACGCGATAGTCAAAGCTTGCTGAGCGACCCGGAAGTACAGAACCTTGCTTTTTTCGAGACTGCAGCGATCGCTCCATCGATGCCACCAGGTACTGATAAGTCAGGGTGGCAACCTCAGCATCAATGCTGTAGCCACGAAATTCTATCTCACCCGAATCAACGCATATACAATCGTGTAACAGTGCAACGGCGGAGCTGAGCAACGTTACGTAACTGGGTACATTTCTAAAACTGCGCCCAATGGAGGACGAACCGAATTCAGACGTTTCAAGTTCGCTAACGGTGACACCAAACTTTGCCATTAGTGACTGACAACGTCGCAAGGCGATCTCTGCCTCGTGCGGGCTCGAATCAGCCTCCTGGCTCATGGCGTAGAGCTTTCGGACTCTATTGATAATTTTTTCGCGATCCATTGCATAATGGTAGTGACCACAGGCTACTTTGTATAGCGACTATTCTGGTGTTTACAGCACTCGACGCTGCTTTCGCAGCATTTAAAGGCACGAATCACGGTGTCTGGAATGAAAACACTGAGATAACCCTATTAGAATACAGCGGCTTATTAGCCTGCTTCGGATAATTTACTCTGATTTTGCAACAGAAAATTAACCCACTCTTCCGCTGGTTGCGGAGCACCGATACCATAGCCTTGCGCCAGATCGATTCCGAGCTCTTTTAATAGCATTTCTGTTTCTTCATCTTCTACAAACTCAGCGACTGTCTCCATGCCCAGTTCGTGACTTAGTTGATTGAATGCAGAAACGATGGCACGACAAGTATTGTCACTCGCAATGTTCTTGACAAAACTTCCATCTATTTTCAGAAAATCGACGGACAGATTTTTCAGATACCCAAACGAGCTTAGCCCACTTCCGAAATCGTCGAGCGAAAAATTGCAACCGTAGTCTTTCAATTGCTTGATAAACTTTTTAGCCGTCTCAACGTTTTTTATCGCAGCCGTTTCAGTCACCTCAAACGTGAGTAGCTCAGGCAAAACATCCGATTCTTCTATAATGGATTGATAGACTTTAACGCTTTCCTTATTGCTCAGCGTATTGCCAGAAAGGTTGATTGAAAAAGATACATCAAGGCCAATCTGCTTCATACTTGACAAAGTATCCAGCGCTTCCAACAATACCCATTTATCCAGGTGTTGCATCAAGTCATATTTTTCGGCAACCGGGATGAACTCACCCGCAGATTTAACCTGACCGTCTTGCCCCTTTAATCGAAGCAGCACTTCAAAGTGTGTGTGCAAAGTTTCATACTGAATGGGCTTTATAGGTTGCAGGTACAACATCAAACCATTGTTGTCCATTGCATCATTGAGCAGATTTACCTGCTTCAACTCAAGGCTGACCGGATCCTGAAAATATTCATCGTATACATATATCTGGGCCTGATTTCTGCCAGCATTCTTTGCCATATAGCACGCCGTATCAGCGTTGGACATCAGTTCTGAGATGTCATTGCACTGGCCATCTATAGCCGCAAGGCCTGCGCTTGCGCCTATAGTGTACTTTCTCTGTTTCCAGTCAAACGGTGTAGAGCTAACAAGGCTTATCAAACGATTAATCTGGTCCAGTGCTTCGTTAATACCCATTTGCAAAATCACTCCAAATTCGTCGCCACCGAGCCTGGCAACCAGAGCGTTTTCACCCAGTTCTTTACAAAATAATTCGGCTATGTCCTTTAACAGCTGATCTCCGGCATCATGTCCGCCACCATCATTAACGAGTTTGAACCGATCAAGATCGATAAAACACAGCGTTGCAACGTTCTCCAGTTTGGCTGATTCGCGCAGCCTTTCATTTAGCACGTTTTCGAAGGCACGGCGATTAACCAATCCGGTCAGGTCATCATGCTCCGCAATGTGATTTAAACGCGATTGCAACAGTATTTCTTTCGTGACTTCCCGGCCACAGCCCATATAACCGGTAAACCTGCCATCCTGATCAAATTCCGGCTTACCGACTATATTGACATGTCGAATGCTTCCGTCGGGTTCACGCCATGCTAAAACCAGATCGAACGGGCGATGTTCACGCAATGCCAGATTGTGTTCATCCAGCTCTTCTGATGGCATTGCTTTTTCCTGCACAGAGTCTATACGACTCATCCCAATCAGTTCATTGGCATCAAGACCGGTCAACGACAACTTATGATCAGAGTGATAAACATACTTTAATTCTTCGTCCAACTCCCAAAACCAGTCCATTGCCAAATGAGCGAATGAACGATAGCGTTCATGGTTCTGCTTTAACGCTCGCTGACTTTGCCTCCACTGTGTAATATCCATAGCAATAAACAGCCATTGACCGGTACTGGTATTACTCATGTTTATTTGCATCCAGCGACCATCGTGCAAATGATGGGAGTGCTGCGCGGTTTTCTGTTCAAAAATCGTTAAGGCTTGCTCAACCCATTCATCTTCCGTATCGAAAGAACCCATGTTACGAACAGCGCTGTGTTGAAAAAACACGCGCATGTAATCGGCATAGGACATGCCGATTTCAATCTTGTCTCGAATCGTTGGATAGAGTAATGGAAAATCTGAGGAAAATGCTTGCAGGTTCTGGTGCTCATCAAACACACAGTAACCATCAGTGCAATTCAGGAAGACCTCGTCATAAGTCGAACTGGAGACCTGTTTGCCTACCAGCGAAACGACTGAAACATCACGCTCATTGTGTTTTGATAGTTTCATGAAAAGTCATTCAGACGATAGCCAATAACACTGACAGCTTGATATCGCCATTTTTCACCTTTGTGTTGCTTAGGGTATCGGCACAACACCCCTGTGCCCGCAATGTTACAGGGTGACGGAGTTAACACTTTCGCATGTGCCAAGCGATGGTCAGGGTATTGTATGAGGCTGATACAGGTGTAGATGACCGACACCCGCTTTTAAATGGGCATCGATCGCTGTTAAGGAATGTCGGGAATTACTGCTGACAGCATGGCTGTCTGGGGCAAGCTCCTCGACGGGGACAGATAACTCGAGCCTCTTTTTCAATCCCTCGCTGTAACCAGGCTATGTTCAGAATACGCGCTACACTAGACAGGTCTTTTTTTATTGTTCCGGGAATCTCAGCATTACCACCTTGCTTTACACAGACATCCATTAGTGCTGCTGCAATGTCTGCAGCATTTTTACCTTGCGCATCCAGAGCCGGATTAATATCTATACCAGCGCACAGCACTTCTGCATTACCGGCAATGTCGTGAACGTTAACCGACTCACAACAGTAGATTCGCGTGGCATCACCGACTTTCATTAACGAGATTTGCGCAGATGATTCGCTGATATCACTCGATAACATTCGGAACACTGCCCAGTGATTACATGGATCTGAAACTTGTCGCATGTTGCCCCATGGCAACGGTATTCCATTACCACGATAAACAGCATTGAGTTTACCTGCTGCATACGCATCGAAGTAATGCCAGTAAGGGTAATTGGATACGGCTGTCATGCGTCTCATAGCTACCGAACGTGAAACGTCGATCAATCCACCAACACTGATTTCATGCGCATTCTGTTCAAGCAGCCTGCGAAACGGCACTTTCGGACAAAGCAGTGCACCTGCAAAGAAACTGCACTCAAAGTCTCGCCAGGCATGAACGATGTCTTGTGCTTCAAGTGCATTGGATTGGCTCACATCAAGCGCATCAGCCCTACCCGCAGAACGACTTCGCCTGTCGGCGGTCATCGGATTCTTGATACCATCGCCGTTATGCAACACCATGTGAGCTATGTGTACTGCAAGATCGTATTTTAATCTGGCCGGCTGCTGCTCCAACATTTTATTCAGCATGACGGTGCCAGGCGTTTTAAAAAACGATCGCACGAAGGTTCCCGCTCGCACGCCCAGTTCACGTTCTTCCGTTGCAGACAATTTTTTAAAGTACTTGACGCTCATGCCAAGCTGTTTGCAAATACTGAACAAGTCGTCGAGTCTGATTGGCATTTGTTTCTTGCCTACATCTTCAGCGGCACGTTCAAGCTCGGGGAAATGGTTTTGATTGTTTTCCTGATGGGCCCGAATAAGCAGCTGCGCAAACTGTCTGCCGGATACACCTGTTTGCGACAACATTTCAGGAATCGCTATTTGCAAAATGTCCTCGGAAAACAGAAAGCTCGGTTCCAGGGCTATGCCACGAATACCACCAGAGCGACCTTTGTCCGGTATCACCTCATCGCCCTCGGGCACATCATTCAGGAACCATTGCACATCTTTTTCAAAAACCTGCGCAATGACTGCGAGCATACTCTCACTGGGATAACGTTTACCCCGCTCAATCATTGAGATATACGACACAGACGGAGATGATTCGACGTCGATTTTCATGCACCTCGACGATAAATCCTCCATCGTCAAGTTATTGCGTTTACGCAAATTTCGGACTTTCGTGCCCAGAAAATGGGCGTTTCTGATCAAATTTGACTTCTTCATTTTGTAAAATTCACACTGTGAAATTTTAATTGTGCAATTTTAGTATAGATATCTTTACACTGCCCGACAACCTGTACCGGGGTGCCAGATATTCCGTTTTTCGCATGAGAATTGAGCCACACCGACAAGCAGCAACCATTTTTAACCAAAACGGCAGATAGAAATGACTGATTACAAACAACTCTTAAAGCAAAATCAGGACGCGATTAGCGCCAATGGCTCTCACTGGGGTGAGATCGATGCGGAGCACGTCACTCGCATGAGCTTGCAGAACCGGTTTAAAACTGGTCTGGATATCGCCAAATACAATGCGCGCATCATGCGCGAAGACATGGCAGCATACGACGCCGATCCCGAGAAGTACACACAGTCTCTTGGCGTTTGGCACGGATTCATCGCTCAGCAGAAGATGATCTCGATCAAAAAGCATTTTGGCGGTGATACAAAAGGTCGTTACTTGTACCTGTCCGGCTGGATGATCGCTGCGCTTCGATCAGAATTCGGTCCTTTGCCTGATCAATCTATCCATGAAAAAACGTCGGTACCTGATCTTATCGCTGAAATCTACACGTTCCTGAAACAGGCCGATGCCCGTGAGCTTCGGCACCTGTTTACCGAGCTGGACGAAGCACGAGCGGAAGGCAACGAAATCCGTGAAAAAGCCGCGCTTGACAGTATCAACAACTTTCAAACTCATGTTGTGCCCATCATTGCTGATATTGACGCTGGATTCGGAAACGAAGAAGCAACTTATCTGCTGGCGAAGAAAATGATCGAGGCCGGCGCGTGCGCACTACAAATTGAAAATCAGGTATCTGATGTCAAGCAATGTGGTCATCAGGACGGCAAGGTCACCGTTCCTCACGGAGAGTTTCAAGCCAAGATCAATGCGCTGCGTTACGCTTTCCTTGAAATGGGTGTTGAAGATGGCGTTATCGTTTGTCGTACCGATTCACTGGGTGCCGGCTTAACACAGAAAATTCCGGTTTCTGCAGAGCCTGGTGATTTGGCCGACCAATACATTTCATTCATCGACGGCGAAGAGATCAAGTCTCTGGACGATGTTGGTACCGGTGATATGGCTATTCGTCAGGGCGATAAGCTAATCAAAGCAGCACGACTGCCAAACGGCCTGGTTCAGTTTAGAAAAGACACTGGTGAAGATCGCGTTGTTCTGGACTGCATCACGTCATTGCAAAACGGTGCTGACTTGCTTTGGATTGAAACAGAAAAGCCACATGTTGGTCAGATTGCGTCAATGGTAGATCGTATTAAAGCCGTCGTTCCAAACGCGAAGCTGGTTTACAACAATAGCCCGTCTTTCAACTGGACGTTGAACTTCCGACAGCAGGTGTTCGATTCCTGGTCTGATGAAGGCAAAGACGTTTCAGCATACGACCGTGACAACCTGATGAGTATTGAGTATGACGAAACTGAACTTTCTGCAGAGGCAGATGCCAAAATTCAGGCTTTCCAGCGTGATGCTGCAAAAGGTGCTGGCGTTTTCCATCACTTGATAACACTGCCAACTTATCACACCGCTGCCCTGTCAACTGACACGCTGGCTCAGGACTATTTTGGTGAAAAAGGCATGCTTGCCTACGTTAAGGATGTGCAGCGCGCTGAAATCAGATCAGGATTAGCGTGCGTCAAGCATCAGGACATGGCAGGTTCAAACATTGGTGATGACCACAAGGAATATTTCTCTGGTGGACAGGCACTGAAAGCTTCTGGTGAAGATAACACCATGAACCAATTTGGCTAAGAGCGATTAGTCGGACATATAAGTAATTTGTAGTACTTTTTCTGTAGTAGCCGTTGCCCGGGGCAGTCCTTCGCTCCGGGCGTCTTTTTTATCATAAAGCGGTTATACAGCTCTATTCCCGCTCAGTTCAACCAGTCCAGCTCATCTTCACTCAATTCGAACTTTTTAGTTTTTTCAGTGAACGGACATTGAAACACCAAACAAGTCGCTGCTAAACGTAAATCGTGCTCATGCTCGCGCTCTTTATCGAACAATCGATCACCGACCACTGGAAATCCGGCGCCGTTAAGATGTTCACGGATTTGATGCTTGCGTCCGGTTTCAATAGCCACCTTTAAATTTGATGTGTTCGATTTTTTGTTGTACTGGATTTCGAGCACATTGCTAATCGCATTCTTACCTTGCACATCGGCATCAATCCTGATTGGCAAAGATGCACTCATTTGACCATGCACTTGCACACGATACTGCTTTTCGACCTGACGGCCAGCAAATAAGGCGGTTAGCTTTTTCAGCGCATTTCGGGTGTGCGCAATGACGATTAAACCGCTGGCAGCTTTATCCAGACGATGCACCAGATAGGCCGGTTTGCCATGTTGAATGGCCACTGTTTCGGTGATGGTGCAATGGTCGCTCCATTTACTACCCTGGCTTAGCATGCCGGCAGGCTTGCACCAGATGCTGTAGTTAACTTCATCTGAAATCAGTCTTGGTACCAATGGTGTTTGCGCCAACACGCTGGCGTTGAAGTTCAGATACAGCGTATCACCCACCGAGACATTGTCTTCCAGCTGCCTTATACGACGCAATTTATGGGCTTTAACAGGCTTCAACCACACCGCTCCTTTTCTAGCGGCATCAATCAGAACAGGCTCCGACAGGCCACTTCCGGCTACGAGCTGCGATAGCGCACTTCCCCAGGCAGTAATCTCGACTTCAATTTCAGTCACGGTCAATGCTGATTCGTCAGTGTTCATGGGCTGGCTCTTGCAAAACGCGTGTTTCAGATGGAAAGAATAATTCAGGGGCGAGATCAACCAGGACAGAGTACACCAAATACAGACCACCTTGAGCCAATTTTATATTAGTGCTTGCGTGTATGTTAAGCAGCTGTTTATGATCAGAAATGTCGTTTTCAGTTCTGGATTCACTAAGGAGTAAAACATTGGGCAACAACAAACAAAGAGTCGCAGTCATTGGAGCTGGACCCTCCGGCCTCGCGCAACTTCGTGCGTTTCAGTCTGCCGCCTCCAAAGGCGTAGACATTCCGGACATCGTCTGCTTTGAAAAGCAGGATAACTGGGGCGGACTGTGGAATTACAACTGGCGAACCGGTTTGGATGAATACGGTGAACCCGTCCATAACAGCATGTATCGATACTTGTGGTCAAACGGCCCGAAAGAAGGGCTGGAATTCGCCGACTACAGTTTTGAAGAACATTTTGGTAAGCAGATTGCGTCGTACCCTCCTCGCTCGGTTCTATTTGATTATATCCAGGGACGTGTTGAGAAGGCGGACGTACGCAAATGGATTAAATTCAGAACGCCCGTCAGGCACGTTGAATTCGATGCGTCAAGTAAACAGTTCCAAGTTACGACTGAAGATCTTGTTAAAGGCGAAAGCAAGACTGAGGCATTCGATCACGTCGTTTGTGCAAGTGGACATTTCTCTACACCAAACGTACCGACATTTGAAGGCTTTGATAACTTCAACGGCCGCATTCTCCACGCCCACGATTTTCGTGATGCTGTTGAATTCAAAGACAAACGGCTATTGATTATTGGAACCAGCTATTCGGCTGAAGATATTGGTTCTCAGTGCTGGAAGTACGGCTGTAAATCAGTGACCGTCAGTCACAGAACCGCAGCCATTGGCTATGACTGGCCGGATAACTGGAAAGAAGTGCCATTGTTAACCAAAGTAGACGGAAACACTGCGCATTATAAAGATGGTACATCCGAAGAAATAGACGCCATTATTCTGTGTACGGGCTACGTTCATCACTTCCCGTTTATGGCAGACGATCTAAAACTCAAAACCGCAAATCGACTCGCGACAGCCAACCTGTACAAGGGTGTAACTTGGGCCGACAACCCGCAATTACATTATCTTGGCATGCAAGACCAGTGGTATACGTTCAACATGTTCGATGCGCAAGCATGGTTTGTTCGTGATGTCATTCTGGGTGAGATAAGCACACCAGATAAAAAAGCCATGCTGGCCGATGTTGAAGATCGCGTTGCGCGCGAAGATGCGCTGGAAGATGACTATAGCTGCATTCGATATCAGGGTGATTATGTGAAAGAGTTAATCGAACTAACAGACTACCCAAGCTTTAATGTCGATGGTGCTAATGAAGCATTCTTTCAGTGGAAAAAACACAAGAAGGAAAACATCATGACTTTTCGCGACAACGCTTATAAATCAGCCATTACTGGTTCAATGGCACCCGTCCATCACACTAAGTGGGTAGATGCGTTGGATGATTCGTTTGACTCTTATATGAAAAACTAAGCCTGATTGCTCAAACGCTCTACGAAAACACTCTAAAAAACACACTTATTAATTCAACATCTTTAAAACGAACACTGCCGGCATGAGCCGGCAGTGAACGCAGTCATAAACAAGCCAGCCGTTAAATATCCCTGTGCCGATCCTCAGCACCTTTGTAGGCTCTTGATTCGTGAATCGCACCACCAACCAGCGCGATAACACACAGCGCTATTGATGCGAACAACCAGATAGCTTCGGTACCAACAGCGTTATAGTAAGTTTCTGTCACGCCTTCCCACGTACCTGTATCAAATGGGGCACCCATAATATATCTCCTTTAGTAGCGCCTAGTGCGCGTCATAGTTTGAAGA
>CALJNA010000004.1 GCA_937981955.1 uncultured Granulosicoccaceae bacterium | reverse complement strand
ACTCCCAGTGAAAGAAACGTTGTTCTTTATCTGTAGCACATTGCCAGCGCTCGAGTAGGGCTGCGTGAAGCTCGAGCATGATATCTTCCGGAATGCAGGTATCGGTAACTCGATTCAAGCCTTGCTTTAACAGTGCTTGATCGTCCTCCATGGAAAGATAGCGCCAATTTCGTGCCTCTACGTACCTGCTATGCCCAAGTAGATTGAATAAGTCTTCTTCAATGTTTGCTCCAGTACTTGATACTGCCTGTACATACCCATTGCGTATCATGGGCGATAAGGTTTTACCTATCTCGGCGGTACTCATAGCGCCAGCCAATGACACCACCATCGAGCCGCGGTTTTCGCTCATAAATCGAATATATCCCTTTGCCGCCTCCAGAACCTCTCGAGCATTAAAGTGGCGATAATGAGTTTCAAGAAATTCACTGATTGGGTAGAGATGTTGTTTTGCTAACATAATAGTCTCCGTGCGTGCTATTAGATTGCGCTCATCAGTCGGTTTAATTTTGCTGGATTCAGTACGCGCTGCTTGATTACGGTACTTCCCACTCCAGAGATATCAACAACTGGCCTGTTCTCTAGTGGGTCTATCTCTCGGTCAATAAAAGTGCCGCGCCAATCAGCCAGACTGAAATGTGTATGACAAACGCGGACTAATTCTTCCCAGTCAACTTGATCACAGCTGTATGCATCTATTCTGATATGTGGTGCTTTACCTGGCTTTTCGAAATAATGGGCACTGATATGACTAGTGGTAATTGGTTGGATAAACGACCACCCAGGTGCTCTTTCGTCTACTGCCGGGTAAATACCCAACGGCCCCAATGGGTCCAGCCCCAACGCGTTCAAAAAGTCTGCGATGAAATTTCTTGTAATTGGCTCTTGAGCCTCGGTGTCAAGAGATTTTTCAAGATGTGCGTCGAGTACGAATATCTGATGCAATATTGCAAATGAGGAATTCTTGGCAGTCATGGTTCTCTCCTGTCATTGTATTTTTTGTCTGGAATAGAAAATCATCCAATGTAGATAACGGATGTAGAAAATATCACCAAGCAGAACGCTATCACCTTGGTTGGTGTAGCCTGTACTTGCAAAGTCAAGCTATTCGATACGCTTACCGATAGCATTCGTTTAAAGCGATTAAGCAGTAGCAAAACGGAACTAAAACAGATGATCACAACAGGTAATAAGCATTCGATTAGTGCAACGAATGAAACCGAAGGCCCTGTTTGCATAGCGCGATGTGAACAGACCACCGCAGTAACGCTCAAAAATTCTGCAAGGAAGAGCAAGGCGGGGCATTTTCTGAACAGAGTGAAAATTCTGCTCTGAGTTTGACTACTGCATACGATGGTTAGAACAGCGATAAGCAGACAGGACACATTAAAAGCTAATATTGAATCAGCGAATCCGTAGTTGTCTAAAGCTTTCGTCTGTAGGACCATCGATAGTGAAATGGTCAAAAGACAAACGATCATATCTAAAAGCAGAGAGCATCCCATTTTGCGTAAAACTGGATAGCAGTGCAATGCAACACCGATCGCCGCCAAAGTAAAGGCGAGATAAAACTGAACAGGCAGCACCTCATCCAACAGAGTCCAGGCAAGAAACGGCACAATCAGAACGCTCAGTGACAGGAATGTCTCCGCTCCGGAAACATCGTTCAATCGAAACAGAATGCGAAAATAGAAAAACACATGTATTGCATAACAAACACCTGCGAATACCGCGCTTACAGGAATTTTCTTTGCATTGGTAAATGTATCTGCTGAACCCGGAATCCAGTAAAGGATAAATACTGCAGGTATAGCGCAGAGTAAACAGGATACGATTGCACCATCGATTGGTTTGCGATAGCTTTGGTTGCCGACGAGGCAAACGTCAATAAGGCAAGCTACTGCCCAGAATGCGGGAACAAGCAGTGCCATAATTAACCAGTTTTCAGACCACGCCATAGTGTTCCCCGATGCAACAGTGTTTCTATGGTTCGAAGACTAGTTACTCCGCTCAAGCAGGGCTGTCCGTGGCCTCTCAGATAAAAAGGGTAATATTACCGTTGACACGCCATGCAGGCTTTCAACAAGTCCAATTATGATGATGGTGCGTAGGAGGGTCGAAACTGGAGGTAGCGACGAGTTAGAAGTCTTTATTAATGCGCTTGACCATTTCTTTTTATGTTCCCATGCAGTGCGACTGCTTTTTGGTTGCGCGAATCGATTTATATGGGTATGCATAACAAAGCGTTACAATAGTCAAATCCACGCAGTGTTAGGCTCCTCCTCAATTCTATGACGGGAAATTATGAACGATGCGCTGAGAGGCCGTGATAAAGTAAAGCGTGTAGTAGTAAGCGTTTTTGATTGTTTAGGCCATCGATGCTCGGCTATTTTTTATGAAGCGGCATTTTATTCAGACGTCAAAGCAGCATAAGACAATCGAACTTAGGAATATCATGTTTAGACTATTTTCAACCCTATTTGTTGTAAGTATTTTAGCTTCCTGTGTGAAATTACAGATAAATCCAGGAAACGTAGTTGGCGACACGGTCGATGCGGGTAAAGAAGCGTACGAGACGATCAAAAGAAATCGCAACGGTGAAGAGGAAAGACTGTATTCGCATTCAATAATATTCGTCGAATCAAAGACTCCCGCAGCCAACGTTGCCCATTGTAAGAAAGAAATTACTGGTATTATTTCTGAATCAGGCTACTCACTTAAAAGTATATTATCAGAGTCCTCAAAGGTCGTTGAAAGTGACAGTGGTACAGCGGTAGAGTGTGAACTTAGGGCGGTGGTAAAATCAACTGCGTAGTTAGGGGCATTGAATTATTTAAGTGACACGCTGCATCTGATAACTTGTGTTGTCCGGTCGTGTCTAAAGAGGATTGATCGCGACACTGTGCATGCTGGAATGCAATGACAAAATTTAGAATCTATACGTTGGAGCAGAGCGATTGGCGAGAATATAAAGCTATCCGGTTGCAATCGCTAATAGATTCCCCTGATTCGTTTGGTTCCACCTACGAGCGGGAAAACGCATTTACAGAGGAGCAGTGGAAGTCTCGGCTGCGCTCTAAACGAGATAATATCAATTCTATACTTTGGGTCGCAGCCTCTGAAAAAGAGTTGATTGGCTTATTGTCTATGGTAATCAATCTGTCGAATCCAGGTCATGCCAGTCTGTACCAAATGTGGGTTGGACCTGAGTATCGAAAAATCGGCGTTGGTACTGCACTGTTAAATCGGGCTATGAAGGAGGCGATTAACTTGAGTGTTGATAGCATCTATTTATCCGTAACTACCACAAACACAGATGCGATTTCAATCTACAGCAAAAAGGGATTCGCAGAAACTGGCAGAACAGAACCGCTTAGAGAAGGGTCTGATCTAGCGTCACAGATAATGAAGCTCACGCCTGACGCCAGTACCGCATAACTACGCAATACCGCAAACAAAGTTACTAAATACTAAGCGTTACTATGCCATAGTCTGTATCTTTTTCTACTTCCCATACCCATTGTTTGTCTGGTACTTGTAAAAGGTGAAATAAATGAAGCCAAAATTTAGCCCTGGAAAAAATATTGCCATAAAAGTACCGTCGCATGAATTCACAAGCACAGTAAATTTCTATAAGAATATTTTGGGTTTAAACCAAAAAGTCGCCAGCTCGCCAGATGAATTCGACTCGGTTACATTCGAATTTGGCGATAAAAACTTGTGGATAGATAAAATAGCCGGAATTAGCCAAGCTGAGGTATGGCTTGAAATTCAGACAGATGATGCCGTTGAGGCGAAACAATACCTTGAGGAGCAGGGCTGCTTAATAAGAGATGACATAGAACCACTGCCATCTGGCTTCAACGGTTTCTGGCTGAGCAGTCCCTCAAATATCATTCACTTGGTTAATGAGTGAAGTGCAGAAACTGCATACTAATTAGAGCATGAGAAAACACAAAGCAACAGATCTTGAAATCCGCGATTTAGCGATGCTTTCCAATTCTCAGATAGAAACACTTGGCAGTTTAGAAATATCTGAATGGCAGGAAATCAAAGGGGCCTCTTTCGCGGAGTCTATTGAAGCCTGGCAAAGTGAGGAATCACAAAAGATACTGGGGTTTTGCTATTTGTTGGAAGGTCAGTTAGTGGGGATGGTGCTTTTTAAGCGACCTCCAATTTCTCCCGC
>CALJNA010000003.1 GCA_937981955.1 uncultured Granulosicoccaceae bacterium | reverse complement strand
GTCCGTCACGCACAATGGATTGTCGGTTTGCCGCGCAGCTCGGGCATTGGGTGGTCGCATCCATGCGAACCTCCTTAATTGTCTGGGAAACTAAACAGTATCAGAAAAGTCTATCCCCAGCATGCTGGGGCAGTTTTTAAGCCCTCTGCCTAGGCAATCACTTACCAGGGCAAGTGCAGAGACGGCTGATGCCAACGAACCGCTAAAGCGTTGCGCGATGCAAGGCTCGGACTGGAACTGCATCGGCTAAATGCTGGCAAAGCACCTGTTGTTAAAAATACTTCAACCGCACTATCGGTGCACCGATTCAATCCACTGAATACGGTTGTGTGCCCATCATGTTCAGAGAACAACATCTGGGCGCCTAGTGCTACAGCCATTTGCTCGGCAAAAACCAATGGTGTTTGCGCATCAGTTGGGCCACCTATAACCAGCGATGCCGGGGCCTGATTAGTGGCAATTCTGGGTATGGGATCGACAGACTCCGGCCATCCAGCGCATATACCGACTATGTTGTAGTTTGCTTCAGCAAACAAATCTGATTCGGCATTCCAGGGAACTTGCAAGGCCGCGACCGATTCAGATGTAGGACGGGTCGGATCATCTGAACACAGCACGCCAATATAGGTTGCAACGCTAAAGTCACCGATACTAACAATCGATTCGTCTAACCCGAGCATGCCAAAAACATTCTCAAGTTCGTCGATATCACCGGTTTGAAGATAAGCGGACACGTTATCAATCAGAAAAGACTCAAATCCCGGCGATGTCGAAGCAAATTGCAAAATACCAAGCAATAGATCCGACTCATAACTATCAGGACCATCGCCCACGCTGTTCACACGCTGCTGAAGCTGCTCCAAAAAATCGTCAGGCACACACAAACGTTCGAGTGTGCAGGCATCTGCCAATGTTTCTATGTTGCGCTGTGCAGGTATCAAGCTACCTTGAACCAATGGCACTAAGCCCGGATCTGGAGTCATGCTGCCATCAAGGACAAACCGACCACTGTGTTGCGGATAGGTTTGCAAGTAGAGCGCTGCCAAACGGGTGCCATAAGAAAAACCGAGAAAATCTATTTGCGGTAAACCCAATGCCTTTCGAATTTCATCCATGTCTCTTACAACATTGAATGAACCGAGTTGCCTTAGATATTCACCAACCCTTTCATAACACTGTTGCGCATATTCACTAGTGAGTTCCAGATTTTCTTGAATGTCCGCCCGCGTTGTCGGGTAACTATCCCGTGCGACAAGGCTGCTGGCATTACATTCGACTGCGGTACTGCGTCCAATTCCACGAGGATCAAAACTCACAAAATCAAACGATTCTCTAACAGAGTTTGGAATATCCGCAACCCTGACGAATGTCTCAAGAAACCCAATGCCGCCTGCACCCGGGCCTCCCGGATTCAAAAGCATGGTGCGTTGGCGAGTTGCAGGATTCGCCAACGACCTGGCAATGCCAATACTGATCGTGAGTCCGTTCGGGTCCGAGTAATCCATTGGCACAAGCAGATCTGCACATTCAATGGCTGCGCCGCGATTAATTGCTGCGCCGCGATCGCAAGGACTCCAATCCAGTTCCGGCTGAGCAATGGTTAAAACGCCTGTTTCGATTTCTAACGGATTAACAGTCGTGTTCTGCGCAGTACCGCCAGAACCACCAGTTTCACAAGCGACAATCAGCATTACACTTGCCAGCAATGCTGATTTTTTACCAACGCTTACCATGTTCATTCACACATTCCTTAATATGTCTGACAGACTCAACGAACCGCATTATCTACCAATCTGATTCAATGCAAATACACATCGGTGATGGAATGCTGCAAACATTGCCAGCTGCTAATCTTAAGGGCTCTTCCGCCATCACGCATACACAATGACACAAGTGAAGTGATGCGGGTGAAATGCTGCGCATTGTCTAACTAATGTTAAGACCATGTCACAATTATTATGCGCACAAAGTCTACGTGAGACTAAGGTCTGGGCAATGCTCTGGTACCAATTTCGAACTGTGAGAGACAAAAAAAATGGCAGTGGAAGCCACTGCCATAATGTGTGCCGTGTTACAGGCACTTGGAGGAGATACCAGCGAACTTACGCCAGTTCTTTAAACTGCAAGTAAGTAAAAGCTTCCTCGCAATTGTTGATTAATCAGGAAGCGTCTTTTTCAAGTGCTTCTGATTGATAGGCATTAACTGGAATTTTGCGTGGTTTCATTGCATCAGGAATTTCCTTTACCAATGATACATGCAGCAGCCCATTATCGAGTTGAGCGTCAACGACTTCAACATGATCAGCCAGATTAAACTTACGTTCAAACGCACGTGTGGCTATGCCACGGTGCAGAAACCGCGAATCTTTTTTCGGTTCTTCCTTTTTACCGCGAATGGTTAACACACCTTTCTCTACCTGAACATCAATTTCGCTTTCCTGAAAACCAGCTACTGCAACGGTAATTGCATACTTGTTTTCATCAACCAGTTCGATATCGTATGGGGGGTAACCGGCGCCTTGTCGCTCAGCATTAAACGCTGCGTCAAGCAAAGAACCAAAACGATCGTATCCAACTGTGTTGGCATAAAGAGGGGTTAAATCGAGTTTCATTTTCTATTCTCCTAAAGAAGCAATAATTTAAGTTAGTAACCAACTCTTCTAGAGACATCGGCCACGAACATAAACTAGGGATAATAGAATTTTTTTCAATAGGCGAGATTTAATCGATTTAGCACACTGAATTAAATCAAATGTGAAATGAAACCTATCGTGTTTCAAACGTTCCGAGGACAACAGGTCTGCCTGCATCGAGTCCAACGATGACTATTTCACCGGACGACGGAAACACTCCAGTAAGACTGGTTATATTGACTTGGTGACTAACCAGAATCGCAGGAACATGGGGGCCACTGTCTACGTTTTCAAGTCTTGATACAATCCATTTTTGCAAACTGTCGGTTTGTTCACTTTCGGTAGAACGGTCCTGGTAGAACGAATTGAGTACAGGAAAGTGCTGGACATATCCCAGGTTAAATCCGATTGCCGTATCCAAACACCGACACCACTGGCTGCTAAAGACATTTGCTTTCTGAATACCATTAGATTTGAATAATTCACCTATCTGTTGCGACTGTTGATGGCCTTCTTCAGACAAATTTCTTTGCGTGCTGCAATCATCAACTGAAAAATTGACCGGGTCACCGTTCCCGGGGGCAATGGCATGACGCACCAGCGCCACCGCAGTACCTTTTTGTAATTGCTCCCAGGCGATATCTTCTTCTGCATGGGCAAGGCGCAAAGTAATAAGAAACCCGGCACCTAACAACAAGAACATCAAAAAGCCGGACCAAAGCACTAGAATATTTTTATCGCTCATGTGCGAAAACCCATTTAGTAAAAAACAAAATGTAGCAACAAAAGTAAGTCAAGGTAGACCGTGCTCGTACGAGATGTCCAACCAGAGCCAACTATTCACAGCTTCTCTCCACGAATCAGACACTTAATTTTTCCAGGCAATGTCATCTGTGTTACTCAGGACTCTTTTCGTCTTCGGCATCCGTACCAGTTACAAAGTGAAACACAGTTATAGCGCTGTAATGTGACAAATTAACACTACCTGCTTATCCTTGTAAGCGTTGTCCTTGAGAATATGGAGATTTAACATGCGATATCTAACATTACTAGCGATTCTGGCTTTATCAGCATGCGACAGTAGCGACAATACCGGTGATAACACTCGCGATCAGGTAGACACTTCACAAATGCTATCAGCCGACGAAGACATGACGACCGCAGCAACCCCTGACGTTGGTATCACGTACTCCGATGCCAATATTTCTTTCAATTTCCCTGAATCATGGCGAGTCACACCGGATGCTGAAAGAAATGAAATTTACATAACCACGCAAAAAGCAAACGAAGTGGGCACACTCGATGGGTGCTTTATTAGCTTCTTCGAGCGACCCAATGAAACGTTGGTGGAACTAACGCTCGCCTATGCTGAAAACCAATTAATGCCCAATCCGGCACCCACCATTACTTATCTTACGGTCAACAACCAGGAGGTCAGCAGAATTCAGGGTTGGAAGCAGGTTGCTTTTTCAGCCGCACCAGTACTTATACAAGTTATGTACGAGAACGATATAGCGGCACCGTTCTATTGTGCAACGATTGATTTAGACGACGATATAAAGTTAATGTTTGATAGCGCGGTACTTCAATAGCAACTTGGTTAGACCGATGAAGACAACGATTGTCAACTATGCCGTTACACTCACAAGCGCTATCGATCTACATTGGCCGGTTAGTACTTTTCCGCCAGTTTAAGTTCGGCTAAGCCTGCGCATCGTCATTTCGCAGTGTGTTAATCTCCCTTCCATATATCGCCACTTCCCCGCTTTCAGGCTCAACATTTTCGCCAACAGCTGATGAATAACACACTGTCTACCAAGACTCTTTTCAGTGATTTCTCCGCCACTGCAGCAATCACCGGTTCAATGGCAGCCCTGGTTGGCTTCACAGGATCTTTCGCGGTAGTTTTACAAGGACTGACCATTGTTGGCGCAACAACTGAGCAGGCTGCGTCGGCTCTTATGGCTTTGTGTTTCACCATGGGTATATGCGGCATTGTACTCAGCGTTGTATATCGAATGCCTATCAGCATTGCTTGGTCAACGCCCGGTGCGGCCATGCTTGCCGGCAGTGCGTCTGTCGCAGGCAATTTCAATTTGGCGGTGGGAGCTTTTTTGGTGTGCGGTGTGTTGTTAACACTAGCTGGATTCCTAAAACCCTTAAGCCGCCTTGTTGCAGCAATACCAACCCCATTAGCCAGCGCCATGTTGGCAGGAATTCTATTTGGTCTTTGTCTGGCTCCGGTTAAGGCTGTAGCAGAGTTCCCGATGTTCGGAATACCGATCTTTCTTGCATGGCTTCTGGCGGCAAGAATTCACAGGCTGCTAGCTGTGCCTGCAGCCTTGCTCGTCTTTTTTATTATTCTGTTTTTCTTCGTCGACATAGGAGAAGGTCTTAACACCTTGAAAAGTGAAAGCATCATGACTGAACTCGTATTGGTAAAGCCAGAGTTTTCCGTCAGTGCTGTTATGGGTATTGCGCTGCCCTTGTTCATTGTCACGATGGCTTCGCAAAACATTCCGGGCATGGGTGTTTTGAATGCGAACAACTATCACACCGAACCGGGAAAACTGTTTGCAACCACAGGTTTCTTTTCCATACTTAGCGCACCATTTGGCGGGCATGCAGTGAATCTCGCGGCAATAACCGCCGCCATGTGCGCTGGTAAAGAGGCGCAACCGGACAGTACGAAACGCTACTGGTCTGCGATAGTTGCAGGCTTATGTTATGCCGTTATTGCCGTTTTCGCAGGATTCATTATCAAGCTGGTTACGCTGGCTCCCCCCATTCTCATTCAGGCTGTTGCAGGCCTTGCATTAATCAGTGCCTGTGCAAGTGCGCTGGTGTCTGCCTTCGAGGTGGAAAAGCACCGGGAAGCAGCCGCAGTCACTTTTTTCATTACTGCATCCGGTCTGGTTTTTTTGGGTATTTCTGGCGCCTTCTGGGGTCTGGTATGCGGTTGGTTAGTCTATTACATACATCAATCTTTCTAGCACCTGTATTTCGCATTAGACTATGATTTTATAGTCTGTTTATATAACTCATTGAGGTTCCAATGCAAAACTTGCACGAGGTGGACTGGAGCAAAATACCAGCACCTGTTGATGATGGCGCCGCAACTCATCTGGTCGGTCGTACAATTCCTAATCTGCTACTCGTTAATACGACTGGTAGCAAAACTAACTTATCCAAACTACCAGGTCGAACGGTTATCTATGCCTACCCAATGACAGGCCGACCAGACAAAGCTTTACCAGAAGGATGGGACAAGATTCCGGGTGCCCGCGGATGTACTCCACAGTCATGTGCTTTTCGCGATCATGCGGCTGAACTTGAAGCAAGCGGTGTTCAACATCTGTTTGGCCTGTCGACTCAATCCACTGAATATCAACGCGAAGCGGCATCTCGGCTGCACCTGCCATTCGCACTATTGTCAGATAAACAGCTGCGCTTTTCCGAGGCTTTAAATCTCCCGACGCTCGAAGTTGATGGCCAGACGCTGTTGAAACGACTGACCCTGGTTGTGGACGATGGGGTGATAACACATGCTTTTTATCCGGTGTTTCCACCTGATCAAAGTGCAGACGTGGTTCTGGACTGGATAAAACAGTCCGAAAGACAATAGAGACAGTTGTCTTTACTGAATACTTTGCAACGACTCTCGCCTGTACAGGTCTTTAGTGCCATCTAGCCCTAGTTCACGTGCAGCCAAATGACCAGAGTACACAGCCGCGGCAACCGTTGAAGGGGCAAGACAGTCACCAATTCTTTTCAGCGTGCGTAACGGCGTTGCTAGATCGTGGCACTCAGTGAGCACTTCCTGATAAACCTTATCTGAAGGCATTCTGGATGTCACCATAACAATAGCTTCCGACTCATGCTCACTGAGATTTTCAGTATAGATACATGAGAGCGTCAGCCTTTTTTTCCCCACTGACTTGATTTGCTGCGCAGTGATTATGCGTACGCCAAGCATTAACAGGCGAGTGTGAATCTTGTGTTGCTCCAGCGTATGCTCTGTCCATGCTGAAACGCAGTTTGCCGGGGTAACCAGAGTGACATGGCAACCTGAATGATGCAGAGCCTCAGCTATAACACCACCGAGGTAATAGTGATCATCATCATAAACAGTGATGTTCTCGGGAAGTTGCTTGCCTGCAAAAATATCTTCTGGTGTCAGCACCGGCATGGCATCCTCATAGAGGATGCCTTGAGGATGTTGTCGGCCCAAGCCATCTCGACGCCACTTTGCACCCGTTGCAATAAACACATGTTCAATGCCGGTATCGACAACATCAGCTGCGTTTAACTGATTATCGAGTAATAGTTCTACGTTGGGCAACACCCTTAATTGTTGCTGGCGATAGTCACTGACTCGGCGGTAACTGGCCAACCCGGGCAAGCTTGACTCCGTCAACACGCGGCCACCTACATTACGCGTAGCTTCAGCCAACAGAACAGAGTGTCCTTGTCTTGCTAATTGCAGTGTGCATTCAAGACCAGCCGGGCCAGCACCAATCACCAGCACCTGTTCCGAGCTAGACGCTTTTGGCATCTTCTCCGGATGCCAACCTCTGCGCCACTCCTCTCCCATGGTCGGATTTTGCGTACAGCGAATCGCTGAAACCACGTTGTCACTGGATACACAGATGTTGCACCCAATGCACTCGCGAATCGATTCGAGTTCACCTGCGAGGATTTTATTCGGCAAAAACGGATCGGCAATTGAAGGTCTGGCAGCACCAATAAAATCCAGTACGCCTCGATTAATCTGAGACACCATCGCGCCAGGGGATGTGAACCGACCAACACCAACAACCGGTTTACTCGTCAGTTTTTTTACAAACGCGGTGTACTTTTCCTGATAGCCCTCATCGGGTTCGAACCGCGCTGTTGCCGAGTCATTGCTCCAGCCGCTGATATTCACATCCCACAAGTCTGGTATCTCGGCCAGCATGGAAACAATCTCTGCCCCTTCATCACTGGCCTGCATTCCACCGCTGCCGAGCAACTCATCCACAGCGAGCCTTAGTGCAATCGCGCAATCGGTACCGACAGCATCACGCACATCACACAAGGTTTCTTTTAGTAGTCGCACCCGGTTAACCAGCTTCCCACCGTATTCATCGCTGCGATCGTTATAGCGCGGCAGCAGAAAATGCATCAGCGTGGCCATGTTGTGACCCGCATAGACATAAACAATATCGTAGCCCGCCACTCTGGCGCGTTTTGCAGCGTCGACATACCATTGCCTTAACTGCTTTATATCCTGTTTATCCATCGCCCTTGCTTGTACCGGATGCATTACATCCACCGGTCGGTGCGATGGCGCAATGGGTGGGATGCGTGTACCCATATTGGCTGAATGCTGGCCATTGTGCACCAACTCGATTCCTGCCAGAGACTGATGCTCATGAACAGCATTGGTCATTGCCCGATGAGCCGGGATATCTTGGTCATCCCATAGCCTCCCTTCAAGTGCCGGTGTTAGATCAGAGCTGGGATGAATTTCAACTTCTTGTGTGCAAACCACGCCCCAGCCGCCTTCGGCTTTAGTTGCTCGCAAGGCCACTTCAGCCTTCGGGTTTGCGTGACCCAGCCCGGTGCAGTGCGGCACCTGATAGAAACGGTTGCGTGCGGTAACCGGACCTATTGCAACGGGCTCAAACAGTACTGCGTAAGGGCTGTTTTTCAAATCACTCATGAGTTATGTGGTTGCAGCAATAAAATCGGGTCGAATGCCAGTCTCTGTAAATGTTTGTTCAGTGTCTGCTTCTTTCATCAAACCATGATCTTTGACCAACACCGTTCGCCAGCCGTAACTGGCACCACCAAGAATATCAGTATGCAAGGTGTCACCCACCATCGCAATGCGATGCGGCGGCACGGCGTTTATACGCGAGCTGACCAGATCAAATACATCCTTGAACGGTTTACCGTAGAAGTCAGGTTCACACAATCCTTCATCGGCAAGATCATGCGTGTATAGACCAGGTTCCATCGACATGGCATCTTCGCGCGGGGCCACTAAATCTGGATTACCAACCAACATTGGACGTGTTCGTTTGGTTAGTGAGGCGCGCAATAGTTGTTGCCGTTCGTCCGTCCATTCCATTGCGCTAAGAAAAACAAACCCATCCACGACATCGTAAGCAGCTGGATCATCACCGAGCAAAGTGTGGTTCGGTGCAAAGGCTGTCACTTGTGCAAAGTCTGGCGCGATAACACCCCAGTGCAAATGATTGTTATGCGTGCGCATCGCGTTCTCTAATGCGTTGCGGCTGGAAATCACATCGTCCGGATTGAAGTTCATTCCCCATTGCTGATACTTCTGAACGGTTTTCTCGACCGGTAAGGTCGCACCGTTGGTCAGTACGAGCACCTGCTTTCCTTGCTGTTGCAGCTGAGCCACTCGTTCCACCGCGCCCGGTACGGTTGCTTCACCCACGTTCAGAACCCCGAACCCGTCGAGCACATAGACATCAATATCATCTACAAGCTGTGACAAATCTGCCACGTATTTTGAAGAGGCCGGATTTCGCGGCTCGGGAAGGCGATGCGCTATTTCGGTGTAGCGTTCAATCGCTAGTGCGTGGGTCAGTGTGGAGCTTAAAGGCATGGAGACTAGGTGCAGTGCTTATGGTGGATGAAAATAGTAGCACGCGATTCTAGTCTCAGCTAATAATCAATACCTTGCTGTGCATTTATCCCTTTCTGAAAAGGATGTTTGATCTCCTGCATCTCTGTGACGAGATCAGCATAGTCAACAAGTTCAGGCTTAGCATCGCGACCGGTTAATACGACGCTGGTTCGCTCATGACGCGCATCAACTCCACGAATGACATCTTCGACGTTCAGATAGTCGTATCGAAGCGCAATATTGATCTCATCCAGTACGATAAGATCGTAGTCTCCACTTCCCATCATGTCTGTTGCCTTGTTAAAAGCAGCCTGGGCAGCAGCGGTATCGTTTTCCAAATCCTGAGTGTTCCAGGTGAACCCGTCCCCCATGGTGAACCAATGTACCTGATCAGGAAACTGATCAAAAAATTGCCGCTCGCCCGTTACCCATTTGCCTTTGATGAACTGCACGACGCCTACCTGATTTCCCCAACCCAGCGCTCTTGCCAGAACACCGAATGCTGAACTGGACTTGCCTTTACCATTGCCAGTATGAACCAGCACCAGACCACGCTCAGGCTTTATATTCCGGGCGGTCTTCTCACGCTGCTGACTTTGCAATTCCTGCATTTTCTCTTTGTGTTTTTCAGCATCGCTCATTTAGTCTCTCCAGGATGAAAACGTAAAGACAGAACTGTTAACGGTCTTTATCGCTCTAGTGCAGTTTAACTACTGGTTATTGTTAACGGCATCGCTTTTCATCAGTGCCTGTATTCGAATGCGTTCGAGCTGCAATTGTTCGATCGTATCAAGTGTCCATGGACCACCACAGATAGTATGCGCGCTGGGAATATGGATAATTTTCGTTGCCAGGCCTCTGGATTTTATTGCTGGATGCACACTCAAGGCTTGTCCCCTTGACCAGGTATCTGGACTATAAGGTGATTCAAACAACGCATCTGGTTTCAGTAAAATCATCGATTCAAGTGACAAACTGCCATAGCTCTGAATGCCACGGTCGGTGGCCACATTGTGCCAACCCGCCAGATTTAGTGATTGACCGCGCAAACTGTTATCACCAACGGTATAACCATTGGGGTCGAACACCGCAGCCCTTGGCTTTGGCTCAGTCACTTCTGATAACGCAGCCAATCGTTGCCGCATGCGTTGCACTTCTGCTTCCCCTCGTTCTTGCTGATCGAGCCAGCGGGACACATCACGCACGTTCTGCTGCAATGTCTCAATGGAATCTGCAATGGGCAGAATTTCAACTCTCAACCCTACTGACTGCAGCAATTGCAAGGTATACCGTGACGTGAACTGTCCTGCTATGACCAAGTCAGGTTGTAATGGTAAAACTTCCTCGACCAGTCCGGTGTTGACGGGGTAGCGCCTTGCCTTTTCAGCATACACCGAACCCGCAGCGTCATGCGACAAATTAGACAAAGACAGAATCTGTGTCTCATCGGCAAACGCTAGTACCAGTTGATCGGCACAGAGGTTTATTGAAACAACAGTTGGTAGCTTCAGTGTAACTTGCTTGTCTTTGGAGTTCGCAGCAACCGTCGTTTGAGATTGCACGTCAGTCGAGAACACAAACAAAGTCGCTAGTGTGAAAAGTACTGCAGCTATCATTGTGTGCGTCGCAATGGCACCAGCGAAGGTATCTCACCGTTTTGCACCGAAATTTCAACGCCATACACAGATCGAATATTGTCCGTATTCAACACAGCCATTGGAACACCGCTGGCAATCATGTGTGAATCGTTCAAAAGATATATACGATCACAGTAGCGGGCAGCTAGTGACAGATCGTGCAATACGACAACACAAGCTCGATCATAGGTACAAAACGCACGCAATAAATCCATGGTTTGCAATTGATGTCCAATATCTAACGCCGCTGTTGGTTCATCAGCTAGTAAAACTGAAGGCTCTGATGCCAGGGTGCGAGCCAGCATGACGCGAGTCAACTCACCACCGGATAAGGTAGTGACTGATTGATCCTGCAGTGTCAGGCAATCAGTGGCTTTCATGATGTCATGCACCAGTTCGTGATCCTTGTCACTCGGAGATTGCCAGCGAGACAAATACGGGATGCGACCAAGCATAACCAGATGCCTGACACTCACAGGCCAATGCGCTGCTGACAATTGCTCCATCCAGCCCAACTGCTGTGCACGCTGAGAAGGCGTGTAATCGTCGATGGGTTTATTTTTCAAAAGCACGCAACCAGCATCGGGTGTATTTAATCCGGCAAGCGTGCTTAGCAGTGTTGACTTACCAGCACCGTTAGGACCAATCAAACCGACCAGTTCATTGGGAGACACTTCAACGTTGATTTCGTCAAGCAGAACCCGTTTACCGCGCTGAACTCGGACGGAGTCCGCCACGAGTAATTGTTCTGGTACAGATGCTTGACTATCGGTAACCATCACGACGACTTCTAAGAATGAGATGCAGGAAAAAGGGAGCGCCAACAATCGACGTTAACACACCTACTTTCATCGCAGTCGGTGTCGGGATAAGTCGCACACCGATGTCAGCAGCAAGCAACATGGCACTGCCACCCAGTGCAGATACCCACAATAAACGGCGCGGCTCATAGCCAACGAAGGGTCTGAGCAAGTGTGGAACGACCAGTCCGATAAACCCGATCATGCCGGTTGTGGCAACACTGGCTCCAACAGCCAGGGACACCGCGATGAAGACACGCCAGCGTAACCGGCCATGATGAATACCCAGACTTTGTGCAGTGCGTTCTCCAAGAGTGAGCGCATCAAGCTGGCGGCCTACCCCAATCAGCAAGCACCAGCCAATCAGGGTGCACGGTAACATCATCCACACATCCGACAGGGAACGATCACTTAGATCTCCCAGAGTCCATAACACCAACTCACGTACAGCAAATGGACTGGGAGCAAAATTGAGCAACAGCGACATTCCTGCCGTCGCCATGGCATTAACTGCAACGCCAGCCAGTATTAATGTTGTGACATTGGAGTCGCGACCAGCGAGTAGATAGACAATGGCAGTCGCCAGTAAAGAACCAAGCATGCCGGCAACGGGAACGCTTTGAGGGTGAAAAACACCAGCACCAAAATACAAAATGGTGACAGCGCCGAGTGCTGCGCCACTTGCACTTCCGACAAGCCCGGGACTTGCCAACGGGTTACGCAACAAACCTTGCATTGCAGCACCGCAAAGGCCCAGCGTCGCACCAGCGATAATTGCGATGAGAGTTCGCGGTAGTCGAACTTCGCGCATGATGACGGCCCCGACATCGTTACTGTCAGAGAATATTCGGCTGATTGACGTGAGCACATCGATTGATTCTGCGCCCACGCTCATGCTCAAGGCTGCCAGTGTAATCACTGCCAGCCCGAGCACGATGTGCAAAAAAGGGATAGTGCTAACGCGCACCTTCTACAAACACAATGTGATTCGGTATGAACTGCGTGTTCACCTTATCGTTGACCACCGCATTGTTCGCCGGGTCGATTAGCACAAAGCCTGGCTCGGTACCACCTACACCCACCCACAAACGTCCGGCAGGGCCAACGGCAAGATTAATCAGATCCATACCTTCCAACCCGGCCACTGCACCTTCATCGATTAAACCGGTGGCAACATCATAGGAGCGCAGCGTGTTGTTCTGATATCCTGCAGAGGTGATGATATACCCTCGCGTGTCGCTCGCTTGCTGAGTCGCTGTGAAAAAACCGTTGTTACTGTCCTCAGTTCCATCGTCAACCAACAATTCAAGTGAGTAATCCTGTACGTCAATAGCTTCAATACCACCCGAATACGGGTCGCCGGGCAACTCATTAAACTCGACAAAAATATTTCCGCGCCCTGTAACCAGAATATCGTTACTGCTTGCCACGTATTGCAGCGCTGACGGGTTCAATGTACTTAACTCAATACCGTTCAAACCGTTGTTGTTCATACCGGTCGCAATCTCGGTATCGGTAGCCGTATCAAACACAGCAACGTAACCAGGATTGATCGGATTGAAAGTCGTTAGTCGTTGCATCAGAACAAAGAGTTTGCCATCGACGACCAGGCCACTAACCGCATCAGGAGCATCGTCATCATAAGCGCTGATATCCAATGAGCCTGTGATGAATTCATCGGCGCTGGCTGCAGATGGGTTAACAATCAGAATGGACGTTCCACCGGCTTGCAGAACGTAGGCTTTGGTTTCACTGGCAAACACGATATCGGTTGTGTTCGGCGATGCTTCGCCTTGCAGTACAGAATACTGATAAACCGGGGTCGTTAGATCGTTGGTGGTAAAACGGGTGATTGAATCGATGTTGAAACGCCCAACCTGATAAACATCCGTATTGTCCGTGCGTACCACAATATCGGATAAGGTTGCCGGGTATGCACCCGATGACGTGATGTTATCACCGAGGGTCAGACGCTCAATTTGACCGGCGTCGAAGGTCGGCGTTGCACCAGATACAAATGCATATGAATCGCTACCACCGGCATCTGTGTTCCCAGAATCTTCACCGCCCTCACCTGCACCATCAGTACCTGCATCAGAATCAGTCGCACCTTCATCTGAACCGCTCATACCAGCATCAGTGTCAGTAGCACCCTCATCTGAGCCGGTCATACCAGCATCGGCGTCAGTAGCACCTTCATCTGAGCCGGTCATACCAGCGTCGGCGTCAGTAGCACCTTCACCAAGGTCATTTGTGCCATCACCCATTGGTGATTCACTGACAGCCACTGGCGTCATGCCATCATCGGCGTCATCATCCGACGAGCTACAGGCACTGAGCGTGACGACACTCAACACAACGATGGCTAAGGTACGCCCCATGCTAAAAGACATGTTCTTTCTAAATTGCATTTGCAAAAGTTCCTTAAGTTATAACCGAGTGGTAACGGAAATAGAATAGGCCCGACCGGGACGAGGCAGACCGTTAAAGTCTTCCACCGCCTGATCAGTAATGTTGGATATGGCACCGCTCACGGTCCATCGACCATGCTCCCAATCGGCCCCGATGTTTTGCAGCCACCGGTTTTTGGCTGGCAATACGTTGGCTTGATCGTAGAAACGGTCCCATGCGCCATCAGCCTCTATAAAGGTGCGCCATTTTTTATGTGAGTGTTGCAATCGCAAATAGGCGGCGTGTTTTGCCTCGCCTGGTAATTGTTTACCGTCAAACGCATTAAAGGCTTGCAAACTGCGGGCATCTTGTGTGGTCAGGTTAGCGCGAAAGCTAAGCTGTTTGTTCATCTGCCAATTAGCACCAAGTTCAATGCCCGCAATACGCGCTTTGCCAACGTTAATAGCTCGACCGACACCTCGTGCATCGAACACGGTAGCTATCAACTCATCCCGCCAACTGGCAAATAACGAACTATCTATGGTTAGTGAAGCAAACGGCTTCCAGGTGATGCCAAGATCTGCGTTAATACCTTCCTCAGCAACCAGATCATCGTTACCCTGAAATAATCCACGACTGCGGAAAATTTCATTGAATGACGGTTCCCGATAATATCGCCCCACATTGCCACGATAACTCAATGATGCTGATGAATCGAAACGTAAACCGAGACGCGGACTCAGTACTACAGCCCCGCGAGAAGACTGGTTTTGTCGAGTTACTCGATGATACTTATCCTGATGCGATTGCAGACTTAAACCGGTGGTTAGCAGCAACTTGTCGTCCATGGCATAACGCGTACTCTGCGCAGACACATTGGTCGCTGCGCGTTCAACACGATAGTCAAAATTGCTTTCAAGCAGATCGCTGGCACGTTTAACTTCACGTCTGAATTCAACATTGATGCTGCTGGTTCTAAGCGGGCCAACATGCTCCCAATACGTCATTAATCCGCTTGCCGAATTCTTCGATTCAGTGTGCTGGGCACCCAGTCCGACCTGGCTTAAGCGATCATCGTAAATCTCATCATCGTTGTGGATGTACGCGCTGTGCCGACTGTTCCAATTTCCAAGGCTATCAAGCGTGTGGTTGAACTGTAAGCGCAAGTTGTCCGAAACCAGATCGGCCTGATTATTCGCTACGTTGCGCCATTCGGGCACGCCAAGCTCTCGCCCGGTCATCTGTAGTAAAAAATCTGACTTAGCGGTGTTACTCCATCGTATTCCAGTGCGGGCCATGCCACTGGTCTTTTGCACCTGAGAATTATTACGCAGCTGATTAACATCATCGCTGGGGTTTAACGGCGTGCCGTTGCTGTCGAGAAACGGATAGTCGTTCTCACTTTGCTGCACGCTGAATGCACCGACCACATCAAACTGACCGTGTTGGGACCGATGCAGCAACTGAGCTCGTTGTGTGCTGAAACTACCAACGCCAACCAGCGCAACGGTCGATGCTTTTTCAGAATCGGATGTGGTACTTCGCAAATTAATTGCACCGCCCATTGAACCAAAGCCTAACTGGATGGGCGTGGCACCGCGATAGATATCAATGGAATCCACCGTTAACAACTCAAGCATGGACAGATCTATAACAGCATTGCCGCCACTATTAAGTTGAACTCCGTCCAGATATACACCGGTTTGCGCAGCAGTTGCAGCTCTTACTGTCATACTGGAAAAGGTACCAAAGCCACCTGACTGTCGGCTTTGCACACCCGATTCGTGAGCAAGAATGTCTGCTATTGTGATGTCACGGCGCTTCAGTTCATCTTGTTGAATGCGTTGATGGCTACCCGTGAATTCATCGTGCAACACTTCACCTGTATCGGGAACATCGGCGAAGACTTCGATGGTTTCAAGCGCATCGACAGCCGTTAACGCCTCACCTGAATCAGCAGCAGATGCAGAGTCTTCCGCACGCACAGCCAAGCTGATCAGCAGCGTGATCAACAAAACAAACAGCTTGTATTGGCCGCGTTGAAACAAATCCAGCGTTTCCCGTCACAACAATTAAAACGGGGCAGGATTGAACGCGGTAAGTGAGAATGGAATGGCTGGAATGATTAAAAATCAACACCGCCAATAACACAGGACACGCGACACCAAACACCCCGTTTGGTAGTTAGCTTCAACAGCAAGGCAGGTCTCCTGGCTTACAACGGCCAACGTTTTAGGTCGGCTTTTTGTCTACCCTTCCCGAGCATCGGTGAAAAACCGTTAGCTCAGTGGGACGCAAGACAAATGCGTTGTTTACAGTTGCGGGGGCAGCCGAAGCATTACACTTCGTTCCCTTTGAATCCACTATTGGAACCCAGCTGTTGCGCGAAGTTTACCTGAATGGGCTGAGAACCGCACCTAAATAACAGTGACAGTTCGCAATTAGTAACGGGGCACTTAAATGGGCGTCGACGACAGCTAAGTGACGCCGCATCAAGGCGCGTGAAGGCCCGTTATTCGTTGTTTTACTTGAGTTTTTGTGGCAAACCGGCCACAACCAGAAACACATCATCACACAGCGTGGCAAGGGCTTGGTGCAATAATCCCGTTTGATCACAGAACACCCGACTCAGCTCACCCATTGGCGTTACACCCATGTTGGTCTCGTTTGAAACCAAGATGAGTGTTCCGTTAAATGCCTGCACCGCGTTCACCAATTGCGCTTGTTGCCCCTCCAACTCATCGGCCGACGCATCGCTGCAGCAAAGCTGCGTTAACCACAAAGTTAAACAATCCACAATGACGCATTTTGGTTCATTCTGAGCGTTCAGTGTATGCAAGGCTTCACTCAACTTTGCAGGCACTTCAAGCACAGACCACTCGGCAGGACGGTCGGCTTTATGTCGCGCTATACGCGCCTTCATCTCTTCATCCAGCGCTTGTGCTGTTGCAATAACGGTGACCGGCAATCCGCTTTGTCTGGCTAACATTTCGGAATACCGACTTTTGCCAGACTTCACTCCACCGAGCACCAGCGTCTTCATGACTGAATACGACAAACGTTGATTGAGCTCAAGATAAAACAATGCATATCAGTCCAACCAGTTCATCACGCGCAGTAGTGGTGTTTCTTCAAAGTAGTCGATACAAGTCACCGCCCCATAACTTTGATCAAGCCTGAATATGTGTTCCGAGGCGAGCTTAAGAATGTTCGCCAGAACAATCCTGTTTACACCACCATGAGCAACCGCAACAACAATCTGGTCTCTGTGTTCGATGAGTATTCTGGAAATTGAGCGAAGAACACGATCGACCATTTGATCGTAGCTTTCACCATTGGGAAACTGTACTTTGGTTGGATGGCTCATCCATTGTTTGTAAATTTCCGGATAGTCACGCTCGGCTTCGTCATAGCGCAGCCCCTCAAAATCACCGAAGTCGAGTTCGGCAAGGCCTTCGTCGACCACGACGTCGCACTGACAAGCTCGTTTTACAACAGCAGCAGTATCGGTTGCACGCAATCGTGGACTGGAATAAATCACAGCAGGTTTAAAAGGTTTGATTACCCTGGCGGTATTCTCAACCTGTTGCAAGCCTTCTGGTGCGAGCGCAACATCCAGCTTACCGTAGCAAAGTCCGCGCGCTGACTTGTGGGTTTCACCGTGCCTGACCAGAAGCAGTCTGTTTGTTACACCATCGGGGAGTTTTGACGATCGCCAGTCTGAAGTCATATGTTTACGCTCATCACGTCGCCGCAACCACGGTAGCACCAAGACTCAAAAGCAATACTTCCGCAATCTCTGTTGCCGCACCAAGCGTATCGCCAGTGACACCGCGTATGCGACGATGACATTGCCAGGCAACAACCACAAATACCAGTGCACATAAGCCAATGGCAAACACAACATGTGCGCCAACTAATACAGCACCGATTATCAATGCTGTGATACTTGCAACACCCACTTCAAGCGGACCCGCAAACTGGGTGATTGCGGAGCCCGCACCGGATTTTCGCGCATACGGCATTAACCAACCCAGACAAATCGAACAGCGTGATAGCGCAGCTGCGACCACTATCCAATGCCAGCCATTATCGACAGCTGCCAAGGCAGCCAATGCAACCACACGTGTACTCAACGATAGAAACAAGGCTATGCCACCGTAGGTACCGATAGTAGAATCCCGCATAATGCGAAGCACATCTTCAGTGGTATAGCCCCCACCAAAACCATCAGCCATATCCGCCAGGCCGTCTTGATGCAAGCCTCCACCGACTAGCGCCATTATCGCAGTTGCCGCAAGTGCTTGCAGTAAAAATGGTGTGGAGGCTTGATTCAATGACCACATGATCACAATTTGAATTGCCGCGATCAAACAACCTATTATCGGAAAAAACAGGGTTGAACGCGCTACGTCCGAACCGTCAAAGGCCACTTTCGGATTGACTGGAATACGGGTAAGAAAGGCCAGTGCTGTTAAAAAACGCCTGATCAACTTTCCTTATCCTCAACGCCAGCCGAGTCGAACGTGGCCATTTGAGACATGACAGCCGCAGCCGATTTCAGCAGCGCCAAACTCAGGCAAGCACCTGTACCTTCTCCTAACCGAAATCCCATATCGAGTAGAGGTTTTTGACGGAGCTCATCCAGCAACGCCTGGTGCCCGGGTTCCGTGGATTGATGACCAAAGAACATAAAGTCTTCAACCGTGGAACACATTCTGATTGCAGCAAGCACTGCCGCTGTTGAAATAAAACCATCTGCCACAATTGCTATTCGTCTTCGCGCAAGACCCAACGCGATACCGGCGATACCGGCCAATTCGAAACCGCCCAGCTTTTGCAACGCATCAAAACCATTACCGGTTTCAACACCATGCCGGGCTATGGCCTTATTTATTACAGCAATTTTACGATTAAGCGTGTCATCGTCTGCCCCGGTACCTCTGCCGGTAACAGTCTCAGGCGACAGATCAAGCAATGCAGCAGTTACAGCACTGGCAATAGTCGTGTTACCAATTCCCATCTCGCCAAGCGCAACAGCCTGGCAGCCTTGAGCAAAACAATACTCCGCCATGTCAATGCCGTTAGCGAGTGCCCGATAAAGCTCGGCATGGCTCATAGCAGGTTCTTCACTGATATCCTGAGTCCCGTTGGCAACAGACAGTGAATGAAACATCTTTGATTGTATGCCGGACAAGTTTGCGTCTACACCCATGTCGACGACGTCGACTTCAGCACCAACCACATTAGCCAGGGCATTGATGGCAGCTCCACCGGCGAGAAAATTCTGCACCATCTGTGCGGTCACTTCTCGAGGAAACGGTCCAAGGGAATGTGATCGGGTAATGCCATGATCAGCAGCAAAAACAACAACTCGAGTTTTTTCCATAACTGGTGGAACGCATTGCTGAATGCCGCACAAAGCAGCACCGATATGCTCCAATCGACCAAGGCTGCCAACCGGTTTTGTCAGTGATTGATGGAATTCAACTGCTTCGTTAACCGATTCTGAATGCAGTGGAGTTATCGCGGCAATGGTGTCATGTACGCGCTGTTGTGCCGAAATCGTCATGGTTCTTCATGTGGAAAATTCGACAAAATACCAGAAGAATGGACGTCGTGCCGGTTTGTCGCGGGATATTCAATTCGCAAATGCGAAGATGAATGCCAAAAGGAACACGGCCTTTTATGTCAACAGCGAACCTGCTGAGAGGAGAAATTCTGCGCAAGCGTTGCCACTGTTTGATCTCCAACACGGGCGCGTACATCGCTAACGCCATACTCCATCGCAAGCCTGAAACCAAATTTTTCTAAAAAGCGATCGTACTGGTCTGTCCCTGAACTTCCAACCGCAATCAATGCACCGTCATCATTCGCCTCCAATGCGATTGCTGCCAAGGGCACAGGGGCTGGTCCCGAAAGCACAACACCACCATTGGCCGGATCATAAACGCTACGTTCAGAACAGCAACTGATTAGCTGCTCACGTTCCTGTTTTTCACCATGACGATCGTAGAAGCTGATGACATCACTGCGAAAATTGATATGGCTTATCGGCTTTGCCGGATGAGACATTTTATGACTGCATATAGCAGAAAATGCCACAACAGAATTATCACGCCCTGCGCCACCGTGCCATTGATCAGTCTGTATCGCTGCGGCTTTTAATCTAACGACAAAGCACGGCGTGGTAACAAACGGGTAACTAAAAATACAACTGCTACCAGGCTCAAGTGAATCAACGGTAACCGGGGTGTTGTCGTCGTACACTAGTGCTGAGCGCGGAAACGGTTGGGTGCCTGCGCTTAAAGCTTTTGAGAAACCGGCGGCGCCGGCGAACAGCCCACTGCATAAACGATTAAAGTCACGACGCTGCATAAGCTGCTCCTGAAAACTGGATTACATTATTTTTTCTGCTGAAACAGATTTGCCATCTTTGGGTGTTGCACGGCTAAGTCGGCTGGTGTAATGCCATCTCGATTTTTGTGTTGTGGGTCGGCACCACTATTCAATAATAAATTAACCACGTCCAGTTGGTTATTGGCAACCGCAAAGTGCAAGGCCGTATTGCCGGACTCATCAGCGAAATCCACATCGGCCCCACCCAGTTCAAGCAATACCTGAGCGGTGTCAGCATGTTGGTTATCCACCGCACGCATTAGTGGCGTGAATTGATAAACGTCAGGGGCGTTGATGTTAGCACCTGCTTCGATCAACCATTGCGCCATTGCTGTTTGGCCTTTCGCCCCTGCAATCGTTGCTGCCGACCAACCGTTCGACCCCTTGGCATTGATATCAGCCCCCTGTTCATGCAACCAGCTTGCAACTGAAATATGATCACCAAGCACCGCAAACATAAATGGGGTTCCGCCGGTTAAAGTCACTTCATTGATATTGACACCAAACCCGACAATACGCTGCACCAATGCAAGCTCACCTTGTTTGGCTGCAACCATCAGCGCGCTTTTGCCGTTAGGCGCATCTTTACGCAGCAATTCTAGTGGGTCACCTTGTTCGTTTAAACGGGTGTTAAGCATGCGTTGCAGCTGATCCGTCCGATCGTTACTGATTGCGCTGGCCCATTTTTCTGCCAGGGTTTTTATTTCAGGTTCACTGGCATGCAAAGACAGATTGCCACCAGAAAGAATGACGAACAGCATCATGAAAACCATTCGGGCTACACAACGATTAACACCTGTGCAGACTGAACAACACAGCTTCATATCATTTGCCGCTTGGCCAGCGTATCGGCAAATACGGCATCCGGGTCGTAACGATCTGTCATACGAATAACCGCATCACGGGTAACCGCTTCATTGACCAATCCGACCATGCCAAGTCGAAAGGCTTCGTTTAAAGGAACGCGTTGCTGCCATAAAGTATTGCAATACTGGTCGCCGATAAACAACGGAATATCATCCTGCTCGCTCAGTAAGCTTAGCGCTTCGAAATGCGTGGATGTGTGTCCGGTGAGAAATAACATGATGCCCCTGCACGGCTCAATTGGCGTAACAATCTCAAGACCGATTTCAATCATTGTGCCATTGTCGTGCTCGTGCAGATCGGCGTCCATTGCTACAGCGAAAGGACCACCGTTGATCTTGCCGTTACTTAGACACGGAGCATCCGGGGACAGCACATAGAAAAATGCTGCCTGCCACTCACCATCATCGAGCTTGATGGGCATGCAAGTGGCAGTAATGCCAGCCTCGTGCAAGGCGACAACAACTTCGTCCGGGAATTTTTGAGTCGAGTGCCCTTCTTCCGGCGGTGTGCTTAACGGCGGTTCTGAAGGCATGAATTGATAGCTGGTTACGCGAGCACTACCCAGCGATGTGGGTAGTGCGTTTTGCTCTTAACTTGAGTGTAACAGCCAGTTAACTGACGTTGCCACTACTCTTGAGGATATACCGTACCCAGTTTGGGTTGAGGACGGTCGTGGTAGGTAGTTCCAAGCTGGGCCTGCGCACCGCGCGGTTCGCCTGGCAACAGCACCTTGCCATTCTGCTCCATCTGGTCGAACCAGAGATCGTGATGTTGTCTTGCCCACTCCTCCGAAACATAGCCGGTGGACATCCCTTCGAATGCACCTTCAGTTCCAGCCGTTCCGATGTAGATGTGGCCCAGTGCTATAGCGGTCCAGACAACTGCCGCGATAGCATGGATGATCGTAGCTTGCTGCAATGAAGCCCGAGCCGTATCAATAAACGGAATGTTGATAGACGGGTACATTGGCGCAACCATCATCACACCGGTTACACAAACAGCAACACCGATTGTCATCAGAATCCAGAACCAGACCTTTTCACCACCGTTCATTCGACCAGCAGACGGGTGTGCGTTACCGATCAAGCCGCCGCCTTTAGCGAACCACTTCAAATCAGTCAGTGTTGGAAAGTTATGCCAAATCCACATGATGATCATTAGAGCGATGCCAACTGTGAAAATCGGGCCAATAACATTGTGAATAGTGATGGACGCTGTGGCCCATGAAGCAAAACCTGCTTTTCCTAATACCGGTATAAGCAGTTTTTTTCCGAGTAACAAACTGAGCCCGGTTACAGCTAGTGCAATAAACGAGATAGCAGTAACCCAATGCACAAAGCGTTCAAATAAATTCCAGCGTGGCACCATACGCCCTGATAGTCCGTTGGAATCAAGTTTGTTCTGACCATGGAAAACATGGTAGAGCAATAACAGCAAAGCCATACCTGCGATGGCCCACGGAATTTTACTCAACAACGGACTTTCTCGTTGCAGTCTCCACTGCTCGCCACCGGATTGAACCAATACGTTCGCACCTTCACCTTTTACAGCGGAGTAGCCAGGCTCACCACCGCGGATTGCACGCCAGAAGTTGGATTTTGGATTTACGGCTGCATTGCTTGCATCTTGAGCCGATGCAGACATGCCAAGCCAATGAATTGAATAACTGGCTAACGGCAGTGCCAGTGACAGGGAGATAACTAGAAACGTACTCCAGATCGCGATTCTTCTGCGTCTGGCTTTACTCATCTTAGATTTAGCCACGGTTTCCTCCAGACACGATGCAAACGCAAGGCTTGCCCGCATTACTTATTTTAGTTGTCGCAAAGCCCCACCTGCAGCACGCGTACCGCAGGTGGGTTGTACGGTTTAGCCTTCGTAGGCTGTATCCCAGCCCCAGGTTTGCGGACGACCACCGCGACGCAGTACACGCTCACGATAGATGTCTGCAACTTCATCACCGTCACCAGCAATAAGCGCTTTGGTCGCGCACATCTCTGCGCACAATGGCAGTGAACCTTCAGCGATACGATTTCGACCGTACTTCTCATACTCGGCCTGGCTCATATCATCTTCGGGACCACCAGCGCAGAAGGTGCACTTATCCATTTTTCCGCGCGCACCGAAAGAGGTTTGCTGCGGATACTGTGGAGCACCAAACGGACAAGCATAAAAGCAGTAGCCACACCCGATACACAGGTTTTTATCGTGAAGCACAATGACGTCGTCGGTTGTGTAGAAGCAATCAACCGGACATACCGCCTGACACGGTGCATCGGTGCAATGCATACACGCAACCGAGATGGATTTTTCGCCAGGAACACCATCGTCAAGTGTGACCACGCGACGTCGGTTTACACCCCAGGGAACTTCGTGCTCGTTCTTACAAGCCGTGACACAACCGTTGCACTCGATGCAGCGATCAGCGTCGCATAGAAATTTCATTCTAGCCATGATTATCTCCTCCCGCCTAGACCGCTGTTATTTTGCAAAGGGAACACTTGGATTCCTGCATTTGCGTGACTGAATCGTAGCCATAAGTCATGGTGGTGTTATCTGCGTCACCACGAACATACGGGGCTGCCCCTTCAGGGTATTTATCGAGCATATCCTCACCCTGATAGTGTCCACCGAAGTGGAACGGGGTAAACACAACGCCTCGCGCTACACGATTGGTGACCATAGCCTTGGCTTTGATCTTGCCACCTTCAGGACCTTCCAGCCATACCATCTGCTCATCTTTAATCGAGATGTCATTGGCATCCGCTGGATTGATTTCTACAAACATATCCTGCTGCAGTTCAGCCAGCCATGGATTTGATCGAGACTCATCACCACCGCCTTCATATTCAACCAGACGACCACTGGTGTGAATCAGTGGAAAGTCTTTTGAGTAATCATCGGCTTGAATCGATGCGTAACGGGTTGGCAGACGATAGTGCGACTTGCGATCTTCGTAAGTCGGATAGTCGGGTACCAGATCGTATCGAGCTGTGTACAGTGGTTCGCGATGAACAGGCACAGGGTCCGGGAAGGTCCAGACAACGGCGCGTGCTTTCGCGTTACCAAACGGTGCGCAACCATGTTTAATTGCTACTCGCTGGATGCCACCAGACTGATCAGTTTTCCAGTTCTTGCCTTCGGCTACCGACTTCTCTTCGTCGGTCAGATCGTCCCACCAGCCAAGCTGCTTGAGCATGTCTGCCGAGAATTCCGGATAACCGTCTTCGATTTCTGCACCAACAGAGTACGAGCCTTCAGCAAGCAGGTTGACCCCGTCGCGCTCAACACCGAATCGTGCACGGAAATTCAAACCACCTTCAGCCACCGATTTACTTGTGTCATACAAATTCGGTGTGCCGGGGTGTTTCATTTCCGCTGTTCCCCAACACGGCCATGGCAGACCATAGTATTCACCATCGAGCGGACCCCCTTCGGCCTTCAAGGTGACTTCGTTGAACGTGCCGCGGTGCTTCATATGGTCTTTGATTCGCTCTGGACTTTGTCCGGTATAACCAATGGTCCACATACCTTTGTTGAATTCGCGTGTGATGTCTTCGATTAAAGGCTCGTCACCGTTCATTTCGATGTTCTTGAACAGTTCATCATGGAAGCCAAACTTCTTCGCGAACATAGACATGATGATGTGATCAGGCTTCGACTCGAACAGCGGCTCAATAACCTTGTCACGCCACTGCAGTGAACGATTCGATGCAGTTACTGAACCGTAGGTTTCGAACTGAGTACAAGCTGGCAACAGGTACATGCCGTCTTGTCGGTCCGGCAAAATGGCGGTGTGCGTTGGATACGGGTCGATAACAACGAGTAGGTCAAGCTTCTCCATCGCCTTCTTCATTTCAGGCTGACGGGTTTGCGAGTTCGGCGCATGTCCCCACAACACCATTGCGCGAATGTTGTCTTTTTGCGCAATGTTGTCCGGATCTTCGAGAACACCGTCAATCCATCGAGACACTGGCATACCCGGACGATTGATCGTTGGTACGTCTTTGTCTTTAACCTTCTCGTAGCTGTTCATATCGAAACGGCTCTTGACCCAATCGTGCTCAAGACCCCATACCGATGACCAGTGCTTCCATCCGCCGTCTGACAAACCGAAGTAACCTGGCAAGCTGTGGCTAAGGATGCACATGTCTGTTGCACCTTGCACGTTATCGTGTCCGCGGAAGATATTCGCACCGCCGCCACTCACACCCATATTGCCAAGCGCCAATTGCAATGTGCAGTATGCGCGTGTGTTGTTGTTACCAATAGTGTGTTGAGTACCACCCATACACCAAACAATAGTACCAGGACGATTTTCAGCCATGGTTTGCGCGGCTTGCTTCAGCGTTGCTTCAGGTATGCCGGTAACACGCTCGGTTTCAGCCGGGTTCCACTTGGCCACTTCTTCCTGAATCTGGTCCATGCCGTAAACGCGTTGCTTGATGAACTCTTTATCTTCCCAGCCGTTTTCAAACACGTGCCACAAGATGCCCCAGATAACTGGTACGTCAGTACCCGGACGCATTTGAATGAACTGATCTGAATGAGCAGCAGTTCGTGTGAAGCGAGGATCAACAACAATAAGCTTCGACCCATTCTCTTTTGCTTTCAGAATGTGTTGCATTGCAACCGGGTGCGCTTCAGCAGCGTTAGAACCAATAAAGAACATGGCTTTGGAATTCTGCATATCGTTGTAGGAGTTGGTCATAGCACCGTAACCCCAGGTATTCGCCACACCAGCAACCGTGGTTGAGTGACAGATACGTGCCTGATGGTCAACGTTGTTGGTGCCCCACATGGCAGCAAATTTTCTGAACAGATAAGCCTGCTCATTATTGAACTTCGCTGAACCTAACCAATAAACCGAATCGGGTGAAGACTCTTCGCGGATAGACATCATTTGATCGCCAATGTCGTTCATGGCTTCTTCCCATGACACTTTGGTCCACTTGCCGCCAACCAGCTTCATTGGGTATTTCAAACGACGTTCACCGTGTCCGTGCTCACGAACCGATGCGCCTTTTGCACAGTGCGCACCCATGTTGATGGGTGAATCATAGTCGGGCTCTTGACCCGTCCAAACACCGTTTTGTACTTCGGCCATAACGCCACAACCAACCGAGCAGTGTGTGCAAACTGAGCGAATAACTTGCGTTTCAACCCCTGGCTGAGGACCGTTGGCAGCTTCGGCCTTCTTTAGCATGGATGTACCACCGGTGAACGCCAATGCTGCGCCCCCCGCCGTGATACCCGAATTACGCAGGAAAGTACGGCGATTAACCGCTTCTCCGAGTAGACCGGCTTTATTGGCCGACGGCGCAGATGCGCCTGCGGTTTGTTTCTTTTTCAATTTCATTGGACGTCTCCTCCAACCGAAAACTTCAAATTTGAATGCACGCTTCGCTTTCGAGCACGATTTGCGTACGGGTTTTTTATTTCTGTTCAGCTCGGGTTTAGAAGCGGGTTTATGCACTTCTAAACCTTCTGGTTTAGAAGCGTGTTTATGCGCTTGTAAACCTTCTGGTTTAGAAGCGTGCCATCTTGTAATAGCGCTTCACTTTATCTGTGAGTCTGTAGCCTGCGTGCCCTTCCGTTTTACTTGGCTCTACCGATTCAATTGTTGCGTCAGCGGCGGCCTCTGCTGCACCTGTGGCTACCGCGCCACCGGCAACAACACTGCCCTGAATAAAACCACGACGCTTGGCATTAATGAATTTCGTTTTCTTACTCATAAAACCTGCTCCTAGATTCGCGGCGCTGCAGCACCGCTTGAATTACTGTTGTCGGCTAGCTTTTCATCGCAAGCAAACGTGATTCGAAACTGATAAACCCTTCTCCGAAGAACCCGACAGACCGGTAAAAATGGGCTGACTTGGCGCTTTGTAAATCTTTAAAGAACGTGGCTGCCCACGGTTCAATATGGTCGTTATAAAAACTCTTTTGTCGTGCAAACGGAACCTCTGTTCCGCTTCTTATCAGTATTGCCATTGCATCGCACAGTGCGGCTATGTGATCTTCCGACTCTACAATGCCCTCCTGGCGCTCTATTCCCAATGCAGCCAAATCGGTCCGAAGTACCGCCAATGGCTTTTCCATTAAAAATCCGGTGACGTACCAGGAACCAAATGGCACCAATTCACCTCTGCCAACACCGACGAATAAGTCCAGGTATTCGTCTTTTACATCTTGCTCATTGGCCTTGAGTGCTGATTGCTTCATCAGCTCCCAACCCATGGCAACTTCGCCTTCAGATGCGTCTACTTCTCCGATGTTGCGCAAAACTTGCAACACCTCTTCAGTCGGCTCCGAGGCCAGCAGCCTTCCGAGCAGCTCGTAGACCCCGGCGCGCATTGCCTGAGCCTGATCATTCAGGAATGCGTCTTCGTTTTTCACCGTTAAAACCGGCGATTCAGTGGTCATAGTCACTTATTCCTCTTCTACTATCAGCAAGCCATGCGCCGGAAACTTGTCCGGAGAATTAACTTAAGAAAACCTATACACACAAGCAAATTGACAAAATATTGATCAATTCGAATTGATTGGTGCATTTTGTCCAGCGCTTGGTGCACATCGTTACAAATTGCTTACCCCGACGGAAATAAATTCAGGCATTTTCATTCTTGTGCACTTCAATCCCTTTGGCATCATGTTCGAAAATGTCTTTTACCCGGCAGTCGTCACACATTTTCAACCGCCGTTTAGCGACGTCGTCCTTAAACATCCAGTGACCGTCCAGCTTGGCAAACATGGACTGGATAATGCCAACTGTGGCAAAAGGTTTTTGACATTTAATGCAATTGAATGGCTCTTCCTCATTCAGCGTGTTGACTTTGCGCGCCTCTATGCTGTCGTACGTGTATTGAGATTGAAGCGTTATCGCAGATTCAGGACAAGCTGCTTCACACAATCCACATTGCAAACAGTTTGCTTCAATCATTCGCAACGCTGGCGTGTCCTGTCCATCGAGCAGCGCCTTGGCCGGACAGGTTGAAACGCATGCCATGCACAGAGTGCATTTTTGTTTATCAACGTTGATCACCCCAAACGGCGCCGGCTTTGCCATGGCTATAGTGCTCGACACCGGCTCGAACTGCTCACTCAACGCATCCATTGCCATTCGAACGGTTTGTCGCTTGTTATTATGCGTGGCGAAATTGACCGATGAAAGATTGTTGAATTGTTCGTTTCTTAATGAGTCGCCATTGATTTCAGCAATTTGGGCTGGCGAGATTGATTGAACTACTGCCTTGTTCAGGCCCAGACCTTCCAGCAACTCATGAAAAACCGCTGCTTGAGAATCAATCGCGTGCTGGCTTTGCGCAAGCATGCTCTCGTCTTTTAGCAGCAAAATACTATGGATACCTGCGCAAACCATAGTAGCCCAGTAGTCCATACCAAAAGCGGACACCTCTTCTACCAACAGAGGCAGCACGCCTTGCATATCACCAACGGCATCCACTGCTTCCTGATGATCTTCGGTATGCAACAGCAAAACGTGTTGCTTTCCTTCCGAAAGCATTTCGCGCGTACGCTCTATTGCATTAGCCGGCTTTGGATAAGCGTAAGTCATCGCCCCACTGGGACAAACCGTTGCACAGCTTCCGCAGCCTTGACAAAGGTAGGGATCAACGACCACACCCTCACCGTTCGAGATGATAGCGCCGGTTGCGCAAGCGTTCAGGCAAGCACTACAACCATCGAGCTGGCTTCGACTATGAGCACAAACCGCTGCGTTGTACTCAAAATACTTCGGCTTCTCAAATTCACCAACCATGTCTGGCATGGCACTGATTGCAGCTTGTAATTCAATTTCGTTCGCTACGCCGAAATATCCCAACGGTGGTAAAGCTGCCGGGAACAGGGGTGATGTCGATAAGTCCAGCACCAAATCAAATGCACCGGATTCAAGAAAAACAGACACTGCGAGATTCGTTGGCTCGCTGGAACGCTCACTGGTTTGAGCAACGATTGCGTTAAAAGCGCCAAGGTATCCGCTCAAGGTTAAGTCCGGCACAGTAAAAACTGCGATTCCACCTTCTGTCAGGCGTTTTTCTATCGATTTCGCTGACGCATCAATGGTAACCACCGTGCACTTCAGGTCTGTTAGCTGATCAGCTACCACGAGGGCGTGGTCGGTATCACCAACAATTAGGCAGTTTCCATTGGACCGGAAATCGATAATTGACGTGGCTGATTGAATATTCTGATTCGCGACAATCTCGTCGGTGGATGAAACAAAATTGACTGTTATGTTGTCGTTACTCATGCATGCTCCACATCAGAGCTTTGCTCGGATGGCTTGTCCTTAGTATTGCTGTTTGAATCTGGTTTTATCTGTTCGGATGACGCGTCACCCGAATTCAGTTGATTAAGTTCTGTTTCTGGTTGTTCGGTGCTTAATGCTTCGGCTTCTTCATCTCTATCCGCCGACTCCGATTTCACCACTGTTTCTGTTTCTGTTTCTGTTTCTGTTTCTGTTTCTGTTTCTGTTTCTGTTTCTGTTTCTGTTTCTGTTTCTGTTTCTGTTTCTGCTTCTGTTTCTGTTTCTGTTTCTGTTTCTGTTTCTGTTTCTGTTTCTGTTTCTGTTTCTGTTTCTGTT
>CALJNA010000002.1 GCA_937981955.1 uncultured Granulosicoccaceae bacterium | reverse complement strand
GTGGGCTGGCAAGCATCCGGCGATGCTAATCTGGCTTTTTACACGCAGAACGAGAACCGGTGGCAACATCTGTTTAGTGTTCCCGATGGGTTTAATCTTAATCAAACATTACCATTCGCACAAAGTATTGCGATAAGTGCAGACAATTCAACCGCATTGATTGGTACCAGCGCTACCGGGAATGGTGGCGTGGTTACAGCGTTTCACTAACCGGTATTTTGCGATGCGTAAACAGGCAACATCCGACGCAAATCGAGCAGCAGCGCCTGATTAGTTCCACGGCTATTCACAACATCCAGGCCCTCACTGGCTAGTCGAAGCAATTGTGCGGCTGATTTATCTTTATTTGATGACACAGCGTACAAACACCCGGTGCTGCTGATCGTCAGCGCATCCTTTGTCTCAACGGCATTACAAATCTGCATAATTTTGCGAGTCAGCAAATAGGCTTGAGGGTCAGTGGTATGTCGCAGCAGAAAACCATATCGATGACCACCGAGCCTGGCAACGTGGTTCTCCCGCTTGTATACATTTTTTAGTGCCTTTTCCAATGCAGCTGCCAGGTCCGCAAAACGATCAGACGGTTGGAAATCCTTACCTGCCTCAGCAACGTAGGTGTCGATTAGCAGTAGACTGACCGAATCAGGTATTGGCTCTGAACGTTCAACGTAGTTTTTAAGCTCGCTTACGAATGCAACACTGGTTTGCGGTAATTGCAGCGAATTCACGACATCCATTGAGGAGCTATTCATAGCCGGCGTTTTCGCAGGCGTTACCCCTCCGGGAAGCAGTTTGAAGTTCAGTACGGCATCGTTGTTGTCGTCAAGTAATACTTGTCGATAAACAACGCTAACCAATCCTTGTGACGCGTCACGCCACTGCGCACGAAATTTTCCACTGCCAGATTCTCTGATCTTTGGCAGATCAACTACATTGGAGGCGGACTGTCCGAGCAGACCAGCTCGTGAATCAAACCCTAACAAGCTTGCCGCCTGTTCGCTCACGTAGGTAATGACATCGTTTGCACCCACAACCATGGTTGCACCTGCCAGAGTATCAACCAGCAGATCGAGTCGACGCTGCTCTGCTCCAAGGCGTTTTCGCTGCCGAACAAACCGACTTAGTGCATCGACCCGGGCCAGCAGCAACTCACTGGATTCATTCTTGAACATGCATTCAACCGCGCCTGCGCGCAAGCTGCGTTTGATGATGTGATCTGCATAAGTACCGGTGAGCATGGCACAGGTGAGCTGCCCTGTCGCCGGATCGGAAATCAGTTTACGGCACAGCACATCACCGGTTCCATCCTGCAGATAGAAATCCAATATGGCAATATCAAACGGACTTTGTTTAGCAGCGGCAATAGCCTCGTCGTGGCCACTGGCAACACTGACTCGATACCCTTGCAGCTCGAACAAATCGCGCAGAGCAAAACGAATGCTGACTGAATCATCAACGATAAGCACGTTGATGTCGGCATTATTGAATTTGGTGGTAAACGTATCGCGATCATCAATGGGTTGTTGTACGAGCTTTTGCAATAGCCCATCGACCGACTGATATTCTTTCCATGGCAACACTGCTGTGTGTTCCCGTCCGGCAACCCAGGCTCGGGTTTCAGCTCGCATATCGGTAGACATGACCACAACTGGCAAATCATTGAACTCAGACGCTTCGAGGGTATTGATTAAGGCATCTGCACCTTCATCAGGCACAATCGACCATCCAAGCAGGACGCCGGCAAATTCGCCGCCGTAGGATTGGTATTGCTGATGCAATGCTTCCTCGGCCTGTTTGTAATCACCAGTGGCAACCACCGTAAACCCTAGCGACTGCGCGTAGTTCTCGAGAACGTAGCGCATCGTAGCGGATGGTTCCACCAGAAGCAGTTTGCTGGTCATGAACGGGTGTCAGTGAACTTCGGGTTGTCGATGCAATATATGCACTAGATTACCTGTCCCGCACCGCGAAGCGCTGTTACGAGCTGTGAATACAGTCACAGTTCCGGCTAACAGGGCGTCATTGCAAGAAGGCTTGGGAACAGATCGGCAAATATGCGTGGCGAACCCCCTCAATCGGCCGGTATGTGCGAATCGATCAGCCGCCCCCGACCAGCCCGGCATTTTGCCAGCAGAACAGGGTTCATTATGGCTTACCATAAGCAAATGATACCGCATGAAGCTTCACCGCTACACGTCAGCCAGAACCCGAAAGATGCGGGTTTTTACAACAACCCCTACGCGTTCTACGCCAGGCTACATGCCCTCGACGCACCGGTGTACTGGAAAGAATACGGGCTCTGGTGCGTGTGTGGTTTTGATTCGGTCAACAATGCGCTGCGTGATGATCGTTTCGCACGATTGCCACCTGCCGGTATGCCAATGCCAGAGCATCCGCCCCATCTGAGCGACTTCGCCGCAGTTGAGCGTCACTCACTGTTAGCACTTGAGCCGCCAAAACACACGCGCATCCGAAAAACCGTGAATCAGGCCTTTGTCAATCGGCATGTCACGCAGATGGCCACTGACATCGAAGTGTTGGCTAACCGGCTGATCGATGGTTTCGAGTCAACAAATGAAATTGATCTTCTAAAGGCCTATGCCACACCAATACCCGTTACCGTTATTGCAAGGCTTCTGGGCGTTCCCGAATGCGAATGTGATTCTTTACTGGCATGGTCACATGCGATGGTGCGCGTATACACCATGACCCAAACAAAACAGGAAGAGCTTGACGCAAATCAGGCATCAAAAGAGTTTCAGCAGCTGCTTTTCGATTTAATTCGACAAAGAAGAAAATCACCCACCGATGATTTGTTGTCGCACATGGTAACGTTGAAAACCGACCCACTTAGTGACGATGAAATCGTCAGCACGGCCGTATTGCTGTTAAACGCCGGACACGAAGCCACCGTTCATCAAATCGGTAATGCGATCCACACGTTGTTAGCATTGAACTGGCCACGCACTTGGGTTGATGATGAAAAGCATGGCAACGCTATCGTTGCTGAAAGTATGCGCTTTGATGCACCTTTGCATCTGTTCACACGTTATGCGCAGCAGGATGTCGAGTTACATCCAAATATTGTTATTCAAAAAGGCGAGGAAATAGCCTTGCTGCTTGGTGCTGCTAACAGAGACCCACGGCGATTCAACCAAGCCGACACTTTCAAACCCGACAGAACCGATGCCGCATCGGTCGCATTCGGAGCCGGTTTGCATTTTTGCATCGGGGCAACACTTGCCAGACTTGAAATGCGCATTGCCTTGAATACGCTGTTTAAACGAATGCCAGATATAAAGCTTGCCGAGCAACCACAATATCAGAACAGCTTCCATTTTCATGGCTTGCAATCGCTGAACGTTAAATGGTGAACAACGCGGGTAGGTTCGCGTTACGCGAATAGCCCGTGGAACGGCTGAACCTCCACACTATCACCGGGGCTCACGCCAGCCACATCGGCGGCAATAACGATTAAGCAATTTGCCGCACTCATGGAACTGATACGCCCCGCTCCCTGCTTGCCGGTGGATGTGACGGTCAGGTTACCTTTTTCATCGTTGCCTAACACGCCTCGTTGATACTCGACTCGACCCAAGGATTTTCTTAAAGTCGACATGCATGTGGCCTTGATGACAAATGGATCGGTGGTCCTGGTGCCCATGATCTGCTTTATCGCGGGTTGCACAAACTGCAGAAAGGTCACCATGACCGCCACCGGATTACCTGGCAGACCGAAGAAAAACGCATCGCCGATTTGACCGAAAGCCAAAGGCCTGCCAGGGCGCATGGCTATTTTCCAAAAACCAACTTCTCCCAACTCATGAAACACCTGAGTTACAAAGTCAGCGTCACCCGCAGAAACACCGCCTGAACTGATAATCACGTCAGCGGATTCGGCCGCTTGCTGCATAGCGGCACGCGTCTGCGCTGCATTGTCGCGTACGATGCCAAGATCAATCACATCGACATCGAGCCGGCTCAACATGCTGCGTAATGAGTAACGATTGCTGTCAAACAGCATGCCCGGTTCAAGCGGTTCTCCGGCATGTTCATCGAGTGCAAGTAACTCATCTCCGGTTGTGAAATAAGCAACTCTGATTTTTCGATAGACGTTCACCTCGTTAATACCAAGCGATGCCAGCACACCCAGTTCCGCAGCGTTAAGCACAGTACCGGATTGAAGCACTCGCTGATTGGCTTTTACATCTTCACCTGCAAGCCGCACATTGCGAAGCGGCTCTACCTCGCTATCGATGGTGACCTGATTGTCGGAAACAGCAACATGCTCCTGAATAACAACCGTATCGGCACCTTCCGGCATTAAGCCGCCAGTAAATATGCGTACCGCCGTACCGGCCTCCACTCGACCTTCGAAAATTTTGCCAGCCCACGACGTACCTGCCAGCGTCAGCGTCACTTCACCGGATTCGGGTATGGAAGAGGATGAGATGGCGTAACCGTCCATGGCAGAATTGGCAAAGCCTGGAACATTGACCGGGGATACAACATCGTCACTTAAAACCCTTCCGTGTGCTTGAATAAGTGCGAGCCGTTCAGTATCAGCAACCACATTCAAAGCTTGCGACAAACGCGTTCGAGCCTCCTCGACTGGCATTAGCGAGTCGAACGGGTCATCGCATGAAGGCAGTTTTTCCAGACTCATACCAACAACTCCTGCTCGGCTTCCAGGCGCTCCTCGTCGGTATTGATGTTGCGAAACGATGCTGCAAATTCAGAACAGTCAACCTCAAGCATATTTTGGGTCGCATACCATCGGTCAATTTTTCGCTCACCAGATTCCAGATAGGCATCCAGAGAAGCCAGAGTATTTTTGTGTGCCAGACAAAACACTGGCTGCATACGCATACCATCATGTGCAACTGCAATTTCGCAACCTTTTTCAACACACGGCTGGCCTAATCGATCGACCAAAGCGGCGTCAATAAACGGCGAATCACACGGACACATGAATATGTAGTCGGTATCCAGATAATGCATGGCTGCACTTAAGCCCGCCAATGGACCAATGTGCCCAGTGTGGCGATCAGCCACAACGTCACAACCCATAGACTTGTAGATATCGTGATTGCGATTAGCATTTATCACCACTTGGTGAACCTGCGGTTGAACAGCGGCAATCGCCCAGCTCACCATGGGGCGGCTGCCAAGCTCTACCAGTCCTTTATCCTGACCACCCATGCGCCGCGCCAGCCCACCTGCAAGCACGACCGCTCCAACGCGTTTTTGCTGTAACTCAAGTGCACTAAGCAGATGCATTATTAATTACCGTCCGGATCAAGTTGCTTCAGCAGTCCGCTCAAGCTGCGAAAAATAATCACTGAGAAAATCGCTGAAACGTCCCGTGCTGTTTGCTTCAAGGACTTGCTGGGCTTCAATCGAATCGCCGACGAGTTGTTCCAGCTCGTTTTGCAGCGACGTATTAACCGGCATCTTCAGCAGGTTATCCCGGTGTGCCTCTGACACCGTCATGACCATTTTGAAAAACGAACCGTGGGAATCCAGTTCATCGACTATTCGCGCCGATGGCGTTAATGTCTGATCGTGCAATTTTGCCAGTTGTTGTTGCAGGCTGTTCTGGTACAGGTTTTTAACCTGACCACCGTGTTCTATTCTGTCCTTCCCTTGGGCATCCATCCATTGGGCTAAGGGCTGCAGCGACTCGAGAATCTGTTGACCCCAGTCAACCAGTTTGACTTGCTCATTATCGCGAGTGATTTTAAAGCCGGGTTCACGCCCACGGTGTGCAACCAATTGTACATTGCGTTTATTCACGGCCATTTCATCAGGCAACAGTGGTGGGCTGTCGGCCAACCAGGCAAACAACATGAGTAGTTCAAGCATGGCCAACTGTTCAATGTGCATACCGGCCGGGTCGTAAACATTGACGTCTACTGAGCGTAATTCAAGATAACGAATCCCGGTGCGCTTGAGTGCCAACAAAGGCATTTCTCCTTTTTCCGGTATCTGCTTTGGGCGTACGCTGCTGTAATATTCGTTCTCGATTTGCAGCTTGTTTGCGTTTAGTTGCTGGTATACACCGGCATTATCGACAACACCTGCCTCAGCATAAGCATCGTGCACTGTGGTGACGTGATCCAGGATATCGGCAAGATAGTTGTCGAAGCTATCGTGTCGTACGCTCAAATCGATAGGTGCATCTTCTTTGTAACGATAACCAATCTCACCCATGCGCAATGACGTTCCAAACGGTGCGTAGCGGGTGTGCTTGTTTAATGTGGCTAAATCTGAATCCGCACCGGATGGTAGAAACGTCTGGCAGATGGCAGGTGATGCGCCAAACAAATAGGGAACTAACCAACCGATTCGCATCAAGTTACGGGTCATATGAAAGTACCCGATCGTTTGTGTTGAATGCGCGGTCTGATTGTCGAACGAGTGCAACTGCTGCCAGAGTGGCCAGCTCTGTTCTGGCATGGAATAATTAAAGTGAATACCGGCAATTGCCTGCATACGGCGGCCATACCGCAAACCAAGACCACGGCGATACGCCTGTTTCATTGTGCCGTTGTGCGATGTTCCATAACGCCCAATGCGAATGCTGCTATCGCCATCGAGTACGCAGGGCATGCTGGTATTCCAAAGCCCCTCACCGTTTTCCAGTCGAGGCAAAATAAACTGGTGTATGCCCACCAGATGATCGAGAGCTGCGCCGACAGAAGCACATGGAGGTGTTACCATTTCCAATAGAGCTTCGGAAAAATCGGTGGTAACCTGCCCATTACACAAAGCAGAGCCAAGCGACTTCGGGTGATCGGATTGCGCAATTTTGCCATTGGTATCGATGCGCAACGTTTCTTTTTCCAACCCGACTCTACGTTTCGAAAACAGGTCCTTGTCGGCTGTTTCAGTAAGCGCTTTTGATCGGTGACTGACTTCTGTATACACGGTGGTGCAAATCTTTCAAAATGACTAATACCGCAGTTTACCCTAAACCCGATATCCATCGATTGTGACAAGCTCATGAACCCATTACCAACACTAAGCCAGGATGTATCCGGCAACGGACCCGCATTAGTGGTGCTGCACGGGCTATTTGGCGATGCAGACAATTTTCGATCAATAGCCCTACATTTAGAACGGTATTTTCAGGTAATGCGGCTCGATTTACCGGGTCATGGCAAGTCACCACATTTGTCACCGATGTCGTTCCAGAATATGGCGCAAGCAGTACAATCGCATCTGACGAAAGAAGGCGTATCGCGCTGCCACTTACTGGGCCATTCGCTCGGTGGAAAAGTGGCCATGCAATTGGCCGGAAATTCACAGGATATACACATTGAGAAATTGGTCGTGGTGGATATCGCACCAAAACTCTACCCTGCTCACCATACTGTGATTCTGGATGCGTTAAGCCAGCTGCCGCTGAATCAATTGAAAAATCGAAGCGATGCAGATAAACGTTTGCGGGGAACTATCACCGATGCTGGCGTGCGCGGGTTTCTTTTAAAAAGTCTGCATCGAAATGCCGACGGCCAGTACGGCTGGCGCTTCGATCTGAATGGTATTCGAAATGACTATGAGCTCATCCGACAACCACCCAACTTTGCAGAAGTTGTGCAATGCCCAAGCTTATTTATCAAAGGTGGTAATAGCGACTATATTAGTCACGAAGATGAATTGCCAATTCGAAAAAATTTCAGCAATCCAGAATTCAAAGAAATCGCCGGAACCGGTCACTGGCCCCATGCTGAGAAACCAGCCCTTTTCGCCCGACTTTGTCTTGAATTTCTTAACAGCTAGCGTGCTACGATCCAGCGTAACAATATTACGGTTCAATTATGTCTGATTCACTTCGCGAGCAAATGCTTAAAGCCGGTTTCAAAGAAACCACACCCAAAAAGACTAAAGCCAAACACGCCAAGTCGAATACTTCACGGCAAAAGCAAACCGCTTCAAAGCAGGCAAAGAAAAATCACAGTAATGAACCCTCTTCGATGGAACGAGCCAATATAGCTGAGCGCAAGGCCATAGCCGAACGCAAACGCATCAAAGGCGAAATAAAAGAGATCATCGACGGTAATAAAGTTGAAAACACCAAAGGTGAGCTTGCGCACAGTTATCTTGTCGGCAAGCGTATCAAGCAAATGTTCATCAACGAAGAATGCAAGAACAAGCTGATCGCCGGAGAGCTGGTTATCACTCGGCTAAATGGTTCTACCTATCTGATTCCTGCAGAAGAAGGCGTCCGTGTTAAAGCATTGAACCCCGACTGGGTTGTGATAACACCAACAAGTGACGGCTCGGGCGATATCGATGACGAATATGCCGATTTTCAAGTACCAGACGATCTGCAGTGGTGAGCGTTGAACCGACGTTTTACTGGTTCGATTACGAAACATTCGGAATCGATGCAGCCTGGGACAAACCAGCGCAATTTGCAGGACAGCGAACAAGGCTCGACCTGACGCCGGTTGGCGAACCTATCATCGTTTACTGCAAGCTGCCTGCAGATTACTTACCCAACCCTGAAGCATGCCGGGTCACAGGCATGCGACCTGACGAAATTGATGCGCAAGGTATGATTGAGCCAGAGTTCATTGAACAGGTCGTTGCCGAGCTCGGAAAACCCGGTACCTGCTCAGTAGGCTACAACAACATTCGTTTTGATGATGAATTTACCCGCCATACCCTGTTCAGAAATTTTCGTGACCCTTACGAATATGAGTGGAAAGATGGTAACTCGCGCTGGGATCTTCTCGATGTGGTCCGGCTTGCCAGAGCTTTAAGGCCGGAAGGCATCAACTGGCCCACACACGACAACGGTGCGCCAAGTAACAAGCTTGAGCATTTAAGCGTGGCCAATAATATCGAACATGCACATGCCCACGATGCACTATCAGATGTAGAAGCCACCATCGGTATGGCACAACTGATTAAACAAAGACAGCCACGATTGTTCGATTACGCGTTCGCACACCGCGATAAAAAAAGTGTTGCCAGTATTCTGAACTATCAGCAAAAGAAACCTTGCGTACATGTGTCTGGAATGATCCCGAGTGAATTCGGACACACCAGTATTGTCGTTCCAATCGCGCGGCATCCGGTCAATCAAAATGGCGTCATTGTCCTTGATATGCGAACGGATCCGACAGAGCTGTTCGACCTGAGTGCAGAACAAATCCATGCTCGCGTTTTTGTTAAACAGGAAGAGCTGGGTGACAAAGAGCGAATACATTTGCGCGTAATTCAGATCAACAAGTGTCCAGTGCTGGTTCCGCTGAAAACAATGCGGCCTGAAGACGCTCAGCGCCTGAACATCGACCTTGAAAAGCAGCTTGAACGAGCAGAAAGCCTGTCGTCAAACTTACCGGATGACTTCAGCGAAAAAATCCGCACAGCGATGACGCGCGATTGGGGTTCCGGTTCTGCCGATGTTGATGGTTCACTGTATTCGGGTGCTTTCTTTTCCCAAGGTGACAAGCAGCGCTTTGAAAAAATTCGCCGCGCCCCGCCAGGCAAACTGGCAGACTTTGCCGGACTGTTCGATGACAAACGCGCAAACGATCTGCTGTTTCGGTATCGTGCACGAAATTTCCCACACACCTTATCTGCAGAAGAAAAGAGCGAATGGGTGAGCTACATCAAAGAGAAATTAAACGACAATGACGCACCATGGCTAAGCGCAGACGGCTTTAACTCAGTCATGCAGAATCTGGAATGGCGCGAAGATGAAGCTGACTTGAAAGCGTCGCTGCAAGCACATGCAGGTCGCATACTTGCAGCTTCCGAAAACTAACTAGTTGGTGCGACGACCACCGCCGTCCATAAAGTCAGTTCCACTTATAAGCGGACGAACCGTGTTGCTGACAAAGAATGAAAAGAACAAAAAGAAAAAGATGAACTTTGTCGTTGCATGACTAGGAAAAAACAGTGCAAGCGTAATCAGAAATCCGATGCTTGCCAGCAAAAAGCCATAAGCTGAGTGAACATAAATGTTCATGATGGAATTGGTAATGTCTCGCCGGTAAACACCGCTGGCTACATTCGACAACATAATGACTAGTATGACGGGAACCATAGGTGCGAGCATGTCCCCAATGCCAAGACCCAGGCTGATAAAACCTGCAGCCGCAAACACACCAGCGAACATACATATTTCGGTAATAGCTCGCAACGGGCTCGGGAAACTGATTTGCTTTACAAGCTTCTCAGCAATCGCACCAGCTGCGGAACTGACGTATTGATTTACACGCGGATTCATGGCCGAAAGTATAGCGACGCACACGTTACATGTTTGTGAAAACTGCTGTGTATTGCCGGCATAAACGCTGGACCATACGAATTTCGTCTACTGGTTCACGTTGTCTAAACACATCGGACTACTCGTTGGAGTAGTCGTTCGTCTGCTACCATTAATCTAATGGTTCAACAACGCATCAAACTCTATCAGGGCTCGGTAAACGATTGCAGTTATCTGGACAACAAGCAAGCGATCAATATCTATGCAGACCCACACCACCCTAACCCGCGGACCGTCTATAACCAGTTGATAAAACGTGGATTTCGTCGATCTGGCGAATACGTATATCGACCTGGCTGCAACGACTGTAATGCCTGTGTGCCCGTAAGAATACGTACGGCCGATTTCACTCTACGCCGAACAGATAAACGTAATCTGAAAACGAATCAGGAAATGAGCGTCGATTACACACCCGCGCGGTATTCCGATGATTACTTTGATTTGTACCAGCGATATCTTGCAGCACGACACCCGGGCGGCGGAATGGATGAGCCTGAACCCGAAGACTTCGAGCGGTTTTTGTTAAATCCCTGGGGAGAGACACTTTTTGTCGAGGTTGCACACAATGACAAACTGGTCGGCGTTGCAGTAACGGATGCCACCACTGACGGTCTATCGGCGGTATATACGTTTTTCGATCCCAATTACAAAGCACAAGGTCTCGGCAAGTTTTGTATTCTGCAACAAATCGAGCTGTGCAAAGTTATGTCCCTGCCATATTTGTATTTAGGGTACTGGGTCGACGGTTGCCGAAAAATGCAATACAAAACGGACTTCAGACCGCAAGAGCATTTTGATGGTCAACAATGGGTTGAGCTGGATGAAGGGAAAGCGAATGCCTTGTATGACAAGAAATCAGCCAACGACCACGATAACGCTACGTCGATGCCTGCCGTATCCCGTTAAGGTATAAGTCGTACATTTCCGCAGGCCCCCACTCTTCACGCAAACGCGTGAACATTTCGGTTGCCTTTGGCCAGTCGCCGGCTTTGCTCGCCTCCATCGCTTGTCGGTGCAACGTAAGGTTCTTGCGGGTTTCTGCATCGGCTGCATCTTGAAGCCCTAAGGGCTGCAGCATGGTCACCGGTTGACGTCGCCCTTTAACCACTACAGTATCCAATTCCCGAAACAGCATGTCGGGCAAGGCTTCAACCGTTTTGTCTGATACCACAATGGGTACCTGATATTTTCTCGTTTGTTCTTCCAGACGCTGCGCGACATTAACGGTGTCACCAACCACGGTGTAATCCATGCGATATTCTGAACCCAACGGCCCGACTGTTGCCATGCCGGTACTCACACCAATACCGACTTTGATCATAGGCAAGCCCGTTTTTTCAAACTGACGATTCAACTCATCAAGTTCTGCCTGAACATCCATCGCAGCAGAGAGTGCATCGAAAGCATGTGTGTTCGATGGTGCCGGTGCTCCCCAAACCGCCATGACACTATCGCCCATGAACTTGTCAATGGTTCCTCGATGTCGAACCACAATTTTACTCACGTGCGAAAAGAAGCCATTAAGAAACTGTGCAACCTGCTTTGATTCGAGTTGTTCGGATATTGCGGCAAATCCGACAACATCGCAGAACAGAACAGAGATTTCACGTTCTTCGCCATCGAGCCCCATACTTTTGGGATTCCGGCTGTACGCGCTGGCCAATTCGGGAGGAACATATTGACTCAGTAAGCTGGTGAATCTTTTTCTATCGCGAATCTCAGCAAAGTACTGCAACAAGACATACAAAACATACAGCACCAGCACAATCAGCATTTCAAACTCAAGTGGAATGGTTGGTACCGCAGGGCTTTGTTGCAAGTGCAGAAAGAAAATCGCACCAGCTGCAAGAATGGCCAGAATAGACCCGCCGATCAGGCGAAACCACGGCAACGCAATCGCAAGCAATAACGTGATTAATTGCGTGCTCCAGAAGACCGCGCCAAACGGGTCGGCCTCAAACAGATTATAAGAATTCCCACCCCGCACTTTCAGCGTGAACAATTGACCCGACCCATCCTGGCCACCAGTCCAGTCGAAGCTGAAATACATGCGAAATACACCCAGGCCGGTGAGCACCAATAATAGAAGCGCAAGCACCAGAAACAGTGAAAACGTGACGTTTCGGCGGCCAGGATTGTAGTAAGGAATTATCAAGAACGAAAAAACTCGGCTGATCGTTTAGAAATCGAACAAAAGTGTGCTTTTAACTCGGCTATTCAGGTGCGAAGGTTAGCACAAGCACCACCCGTGAGCGACACCGCAACCGATGTACGAAATTCAATGGTTTGAGTTATAGTCAGCCCAATTGTCACCGGATGAAATCTATGCACGAAGTTGTTATCGTCGCCGCCAAACGAACACCAGTGGGCAGCTTCGGAGGGTCGCTTTCCAGCCTGCCCGCCAGTGAGCTCGGCGCTGCGGTCATCAAAAATCTGCTGAGCAACACAGGCGTGAAGCCAGAGAGTATCGATGATGTCATTCTTGGTCATGTTTTAACCGCCGCCGCAGGACAGAACCCGGCAAGGCAAGCGGCGTTAGCCGGTGGCCTTCCACATACCGTCCCTGCCCTGACGATCAATCGCGTTTGTGGCAGCGGACTTGATGCCGTGGCTCTGGCTCGACAAGCCATACTAGCCGGCAATGCCCATACCATTATTGCCGGCGGGCAAGAGAATATGAGCGCGGCCGTTCACGCGCTACCCGGTTCACGCTCCGGTCAACGGATGGGTGATTGGGAAATGGTGGATACCATGATCAAAGATGGTCTTTGGTGTGCCATGAACAACTACCACATGGGTCAGACAGCTGAGAATCTGGCTGATCAATTTTCCATCAGTCGTGAAGATCAGGATGCCTTCGCCATTGCATCACAAACAAAAACCGCCGCGGCCAGCGACAAATTTGTTGATGAGATCGTGCCTGTTGCAGTACCACAGCGCAGGGGTGACCCACAAATTTTTGATAAAGATGAATACCCGAAACCGGATTCCACGATCGAAAAAATTGGCAACTTAAAAGCCGCCTTCAAACGTGATGGTTCCGTAACCGCGGCCAATGCCTCTGGCATTAATGATGGCGCTGCAGCCGTCATGGTGATGAGTGCCGAACAAGCAAAAGCATCTGGCCTGCGACCACTTGCTGTTATAAGAGCATCGGCAACCGCAGGCGTTGACCCGGCAATAATGGGATACGGGCCAGTTCCAGCGGTACATAAATGTTTAGAGCGAGCCGGTTGGTCTATCGAGGAGCTCGACTTGATCGAATCGAACGAGGCATTTGCCGCGCAATCGTTAACTGTACTTAAAGAGTTGGGTTTGGATGCGAATAAAGTCAATGTGAATGGTGGCGCTATCGCACTTGGACACCCCATTGGTGCATCCGGAGCTCGCATACTGGTTACGCTGATACATGAAATGAAACGTCGAAACGCGAATAAAGGATTAGCAACCTTGTGCATTGGTGGTGGACAAGGCGTTGCGCTAGCTATTGAGAACGCGGTGACAGAATGAAAAAAGTGGCCCTTGTTACCGGTGGTACCAGTGGGTTGGGTGCCGCCATTAGTGCACGCCTTACCAGCGATGGCTATCAAGTTGTAGCGAACTACTTGCCGGCCCTGGAAGATCAGGCACTGGAATGGCAACAAGCATCTGAGCAGGATGGCCTGCCTTGCGCAGTGGCCGCCGCCGATGTATCTGATGCAACCAGTTGCCAACTGATGATTGACATGCTTTTAGAAGAATTCAAACGCGTCGATATTGTTGTCAACAATGCAGGTATAACCAGAGATGCCACATTAAAGAAAATGGATTTGGAGCAGTGGCAGGCGGTGATTAATACCAACTTAAGCTCGTTATACAACGTGTGCAAACCCGTTCTGGAGAGTATGCAGAACAATCGCTTTGGCCGCATTGTTAATATTTCTTCAGTGAATGCGCAGCGTGGCCAGTTTGGTCAAACAAACTACTCCGCTGCAAAAGCCGGAGTTCATGGCTTTACCAAAGCACTCGCGCAGGAAATGGCTCGACATGGCGTCACTGTGAATACGATTTCGCCCGGGTTTATTAACACGGCCATGGTTGATGCTATTCCAGAAGCCATGCGAACAGAAATTATTGATTCCATTCCTGTTGGTCGGGTCGGGCAACCCGAAGATATTGCGCGCGCTGTGCGGTTTTTGGTTGATGATAATGCTGGCTATATAACCGGTAGTGAGATTTCAGTGAATGGTGGGTTGTTTATGCACTGAGTTGCAGGCGGGAGAACGTGGTTCAGACGGTGCGAATCTGCCGCTTAAGTTAACAAAAACTGCCCCAGCATGCTGGGGATAGATTTTTCTGATATTGTTTATTTTCCCAGACAAATAAGGAGGTTCGCATGGATGCGACCACCCAATGCCCGAGCTGCGCGGCAAACCGACAATCCATTGTGCGTGATGGACACTTTTTTCGCGCCGATGATGCCAAAGCGGTACAACGCTACCGATGCAAAGCCTGTGGCAAGAAGTTTTCCGCAGCCACCCTCAAACCAACCTATCGACAAAAGAAACGGCGCATTAATTCGACGATTCGATTTTGCTTTGCCAGCAATATGTGCCCGCG
>CALJNA010000001.1 GCA_937981955.1 uncultured Granulosicoccaceae bacterium | reverse complement strand
CTCATCAAGTGATACTCGTTTGCCTTTCAAATCCGCTACTGAGTTGATGTTGCTGTCTGCAAGCGCGACCAGATGAATGTGCTCTTCGAATAAAGCCGCGATGGTACGAAGACCGGTTGCTGGTTCTTTGCCTTCCATGGTACCGGTACCGGTGTATGCCCAATAGGCAACATCGGATTGTGCGAAACCTGAATTTCGCAGCCCGGACATGATGGCGTTAACGTTATCTACTGAGCCACGCGAAGATACCGCTGAAGCGATCAGGTTATCAACACCACAGCTACCGCCTTCCCCACACTCGCGCGAGCCCGGTGGCTTTGAAATTGCGTTGGCAATAACGCCACCGACTGGATAGTAGGTATAAGCCGTGCCGCCTGTACCAATAGTAAAGAAAGTGAGATCCTGCGCAGACACAGATGCACTGAGCGCAAGAGTTGAAGCAAATACCCCCATGGTCAGGGTACGTAGGGTTTTAGCAATATTCAAAATGTTCTCCTGAAGATAAAACAACCGTTTTTTTGGCAAGGGCAACTCTGATTCGTGACCAGAACAGCGCAAGCTATACTATCCCACATAAGCGCTGGACAAACTAGCCTGAACCGCCTGTCATGCAGAACCATTATCTAAAAATCATAGCGGATGCCACCACTGAGCAGCGGATGGTTCGAGAGCCACGCCGCCCCGCCGTATACGCCCCAGTGTCGCAGCGGCAGGACGATGCCAGCCCCGATTGCAACACCATCTTTCTGTCGATACAGTACCGGAGCGGTGATGCTATTTTGCTCTTGCTGCTGATTGACTTGTGCACCAGTCGATACGTACCCGAAACTGCTGTACCAGTACAAGCCATTCTCATAAACCGGGTCAATAGGACTGATAATCAGGTTGGCGTTGAGCTGCCATTGTTGTAAATCTGTGACTCGAGAAAACTCAAGCGACCGGTCGGTTTTACTACGAGCAACAGATGCATGATAACTCCCGTTAAAAGCAACATCGAAAGAACGGAATAAATCCGGCACAGAAAACAGAATGCCGCCGCCAACACCGTAACCCGGGAAATTAGATGCACTGCTCGCGCTGGTCGGTAACCAATTGACGCTTAGCGCGGAATAGTCTGCAAACAGAACCACACTTTCACTTGGTTTGAAATTGATTCGAACAGTCGACCACTGCAAGTCGTTCGTGAACCAACTTGTTCCCAGTTCAATTGAGGCTCTTGGGTGGTTGGCAATGTTGGCACTTCTGCCGGGTATTAACCCCATGAATTCGGCGCGTACGTTTGAGCTGACAATCAGCGCGGCATTTAAAAGCCAAACTTTTAACAGACAAACGAATAGCAGACGAATTGAAGAAAGAGAAATTGGGAATTGCATTGCTGGACCTCCGTGTCCGGTACTTCAAACCTTGATGCAACAATATCAAGGTTTGGCACATGAATGCAATGCTGAATAATGTCTGGGCCAGAGCAGCCCAGACTACAAAAGCGAGCTATAAATCCGTGGACTTAGAAAGCGTATCGAATTCCGCCACCCATAAGATTTTCTCCATCGTGTGATTCGAATCCGAGAAACCCTTCTCCAAAAGAGAACGGCATAACGATGCCAACACCACCGGCAAATCCGGTAAGGTCTTCAAATTCAAATTCCGCTCCTCTGGCTTTTAAGCCACCTTCAATTTTGCTGTATCCCAGTGATGCATACCAACTCAAACCGTTATCCAAAGCAGGCTGCTCAGGACTGATCAATAGCCTGGCAGTCATTGCCGATACTTCCAGATCAAAGGTCGTGGGCTGGCCCCCAAGAGTCAAGTCTTCCTTGTCTGGCATTTTGCCCGTGTGGTACGAAGCAATAACCGCTGTGCTATAACCGGATACAAGTTCAGGAACGTTGTAGATAAAACCACCGCCGAACGACTGGCCTTCGAAATTTGCTGTTATTGTGTCTATGGGGACATCTGATGCATTTAATTTTGCTGCGTCAGCGAAAACGACCAAACCATCGTTTACTTTGTAGTTAACACGCAAACCCTGCCAGTCAAATTCTTTGGCAAACTGGTTCGCGTTAACCTCGACCGACAAATCGGCTTGAGTACTCAGATCGGCGCTGCGGCCATCAACTGAGCCCATTACGTCAGCATGAACCTGCTGTGCGAAAGGTAGAGTGATAAGAGTTGCTACTGCAAGTGCGCGTTTAATGTTCATTGGTTAATCCCCTGTAATGATATGTGGCGTTCAATGGGGTAAACGCACGAGGATTTTTTTTTACACAGTATCTAGATCTAGACAGAATTTTCGGGAGAAGAGCGATTCACGCAGAATACCGCTCAGCAAGACCGCGAGTAGCCTGCTGACTCCAATGATTACTACACCATCTCACGCCCTAATATCGACTCACCCTGTTCGTCGATAATCTGCTTGGCTTTGTACACGCAATGATCAACAGCCGCCTGATAGTCACCATTGTTGTCAGCGCGAATAAAGCGGGTTTCTCGCATTTCACCGTCTACTGATTTGCAGATTTTGCCGGCAGTTCGATACTGACCGCCATCGTTGATCGGTTCGGCTACAATCGTAAAGCCGTTGTATTCGATCGGATCAGCTGCCGTACTTTTGGCGGTGCCGCCCGAACTTGAACCGAATATCGATTTAAATAGATTTCCTAGCCCCATAAGCTACTCTCCTGCTCTTCTCTGCCAGAACTGAACCTTACCAGAACAACCATGTATTACTCGCAGTATCTTAGTCCGATTGGCCAGCTTCTAATCGTTGGCGATGGTGAAAATATACAAAAAATCCTCTTCCCGAATGACAGACGCCCAACCGAACCTGAATCTGACTGGCAGCAAAACGATGCCGTTTTCGCAGAGTTTACAGAACAACTGGACGCATACTTCAGTGGCAAACTACAGAGATTTGATGTGCCACTGGCTCCGGACGGCACGCAGTTTCAGCGCGCCGTCTGGGACGCGCTACTCGATGTAGAGTATGGCGAAACTCGCAGTTACAGGGATATTGCCAGCGCTATCGGAAAACCCAGTGCCAGTCGCGCTGTCGGTGCGGCCAACGGTGCAAACCCGATTCCAATTGTTATCCCCTGCCATCGAATTATCGGGGCGAATGGAACATTGACCGGGTTCGCCGGCGGGCTGCACACAAAACACTGGTTGTTGTCACATGAGGCCGGCGAGCCTTCCCTGTTTCCGTTCGAAGAGTGGTTAACGCCCAAGTAGCCGGCCCCAGAAGCCAGGTTTGAAGTCGTCTTTACAGCCGGCGTATTGCACACGGTAGTTTTCAGATCGTCGTTGTACATTCAAAGCAACGGCGGCAAGCCATTGCTTTTTTGTGTAAGTGCCGCGCCGAAACCCGGCGGGCCCCTCATGATAATTCAGATAGAGGTTGTAGGCATCCGATAGCGCAACTTTGTTTTCATTTGATGCCTTGTGCATATACCAGTGTACGAAGTCAGTCGCGTCGGCGAAATTGTTGCGCTTACGCCAGTAATCTCCGGTCGCGTTTATATACTGCTGCCATGTTCCATCGATAACCTGCGCATACCCATAAGCACTGCTTGGGCGACGCCATGGAATAAAACCCAATAGGTACCGACGGGGCGGACGCGCCTTCGATTTGAAAGCCGACTCCTGATTCATGATGGCCATGGCGATGTGCATCGAGCTGCCCCATTTTTTCTGCGCTTTTGTAGCAACACTGTGCCACCCCCGCTTATCTTTAAAAATGGAGCAAACATTGTCAGGGCTTGCCGGTGGCAAAGTTGCACAACCGACTAGCTGCAGACATAGTAAACAAAAACACAAAGCCGGAAAAAATGGTTTACGTGAGCGCATCAATGCAGTGTAGTGAACAAAGCTGAACCTCGCCTGACCCGCACAGAAGGAAACACCTTTCTGTAATGAAAACTAGAATGCTTTAAACGTCAATGTGGTCAGAGTCCGCTCGATGTTATCGATATTGGCAATGTTTTCATTAACAAAACGGCCCACGTCATCCTCTTTCTCAACATATATTTTTGCAATCAGATCGTAGTCACCACTGGTTGAATACAACTCGGAATGAATCTCCCGACCGGTAATTTCTTCGGCCACTTGATAGGTTGTACCGGGGCGGCATCGAATTTGTACAAACAAGCATTGCATCAGATAATCTCCACCGTTCAACGGGCTGGTTAGCATGAAGCGGGAAAACGGACATTTCCCGGCATTGCGCATAATGGTAACCCAGTGCTCAAGCCTTGCGCGCTCTGGTTACAAACAAGTATCGACAAAACGGAATATGACCATTTAACGCGATTTCAACCTGCCCCCCCCATGCCAAGAGCTCTTCGGTCGTGAAACTTCCCCGGCATGGGCGCAGATCTTGCGAATGTATCCCCGATTGTACTGACTAACCGGATATTGCATGCGCTCGTTAACTGCTCTTGTACTGGCTTCCAGCCTCACATTGTCTGCATGCGCGACCCTGAACAAACCAGGAGAAGAGACTCCACCAGAGGCGCCGGAACTCATTGATGCTCTGCCATCTGAGGTTGGTACTTTTGACTATGAAGGTTACCGCTATTTCCAGGATGCATCGAACGGCTACACTATTCGCTACACGAATCCGCGCAAACATCGAATGGCCGATGTTTATGTTTACCCGGTTGCCGAAGAAAATGCAGATCTTGATCATGACTCTCTGGTGATGGGCTCGACCCGCGCGACTATTGCCGCCATTGGTGATGCTGTCAAGCAAGGTATTTACACCGATTTCAATGTGGTAGGTGCGGCCACACAAGCTCGTGGTTTAAGGACTGTAGCTCGTGTTGAAGCAACTTATCTAAGGCAGAATCTGGCCTCCTACACGCTGGTTTACCAAACCGAATATGACGGTACATTGCTGAAAATCCGACTTTCCATGCCGGACAATGAAAGCAATCGCAGCAGCTTGGAATGGGACGAATTTGCCAGCACCATGTTCAATACGATCGTGGAAGAGTTGGACGAATCTAGGGTTATGGCTGAAAAAACCGAAGCCGACACCTAACTGGTCCACTTGAGTGTTGATGGGTCCCGCTGCAAGACCGCAAGCTAACAACCCAAACCACCAGTTACCTTCCGCTGCGGAGTACGATGGCGCTCCAGGCCAGATCTGATCAGATCACCAGCCGCACTCATCAACACCGAAGTCCACCACTTGGCAGAATTTCCAGCTTTGTCAGTATCAACAGCGCCTTAGCACGCTCACTGGAGCGTTAACCAGCCCTCACTTCTGTTTCTTATCGCCCGCTTTGGCGACTTGCTCTGTGCGTTTCGCGCACCGTTTCTCATACCGCTTTTTACCCTCAAAAATTGTC